>NZ_CP067170.1 GCF_028553885.1 Paracoccus aestuarii | reverse complement strand
ACGCGGCCCTGCTGGCCCGCCTGCCCGCGCTGGAGATCGTCAGCTGCGGATCCGCGGGCTATGACGGTTTCGACATCGACGCGATCCGCGCGCGCGGGCTGCGGCTGGCCAACACCGCCCCCGCCCTGGCGCAGGAGGTCGCGGACATGGCGCTGCTGCTGGCCCAGGCCGCGTGGAAGCGCGTGGTCGCCGCCGATGCCTGGGTGCGCGACGGGGACTGGGCGGCCAAGGGCGCCTTTCCGTTGCAGCGCGGCTTTCGCGGGCGGCGCTTGGGCATCGTCGGCATGGGCACGATCGGCCGGTCCATCGCCGGTCTGGCCCCGGCCTTGGGCCTGCAGGCCAGCTATTGGTCGCGCAGCGCCAAGAACGACGTCGCCCTGCCCTTCCAGCCGGATCTGGAACGTCTGGCCGCCGACAGCGACATCCTGATCGTCATCGTGCCGGGCGGCGACGGCACGCGGCACCTGATCGGCGCCCCGGTGATGCGCGCATTGGGGCCCGACGGGCTGCTGGTCAACATCGCCCGCGGATCCGTGGTGGACGAACAGGCGCTGATCGAGACGCTGCGTTCCGGCACGCTCGGCGCGGCGGCGCTGGACGTCTTCGCCCGCGAACCCGACCCCGATCCGCGGCTGACGGCGCTGCCCAATGTCACCCTGTCGCCCCATCAGGGGTCGGGCACGGTCGAGACGCGCGACGCCATGGCCGCGATGATGGTCGACAACCTGCTGGCGCATTTCGCGGGCCGGCCGTTGCCCGGCGCGGTGCTGTGACCGCGCCCTAGCCCTGGGGGGTCGATGACCGGCGCGCGCGGGCGCGTTCCAGCCCCAGCCTGCCCTCGCGCCAGATGATCAGCACGCCCGCCAGGATCACCACCCCCGCACCGGCCAGCACGGTGCGGGACGGCACCTCGCCGAACAGGGTCCAGCCGATGGCGATGGCAAAGATCATCGCGCTGTATTCGAAGGGCGCCACGATCGAGGCATCGGCATGGCGATAGGCCGATGTCACGCAGATCTGGCCCAGCCCGCCCAGCACCCCCACCCCCACCAGCGCGCCGAAGGTCGCCGCATCCGGCATCACCCAGCCCAGAGGCAGCGTCGCCAGCCCCAGCACCGACGAGGTGATCGTGAACCAGAAGACGATCGCCGTGGTCCGTTCGGTCCGCGACAGCTTGCGGATGAAGATATGCGCCAAGGCCGACAGCGCCGCACTGCCAAGCGCCACTACCGCGCCGAGCGCGCGCAGCGGATCGACCGTCCCCGCCCCCGCCAGCTGCGGTGACATCACGATCAGCACCCCCACCAGCCCCAGCCCGACCATGGACAGGCGGAACAGGCGCACATCCTCGCCCAGAAACATCCCCGCGAAGATCACGATCAGCAGCGGGGCGGCAAAGAAGATCGCCGTCACCTCGGCCAGGGGCAGCAGCGCCAGCGCCCAGAAGCTGAGCGCCATGGACGCCGTGCCGATGATGCCGCGATAGAAATGCCCCATCGGCCGGTCGGTGCGCAGCCCTGCGCGCAGCTGGCCCTGCCACAGCAGCCAGCCCAGGATCAGCGGCAGCGCAAAGACCGACCGGAAGAAGACCTGCTGGCCCGGCGGGATCGGAACCTCGGCATTGCCGGTCATCTTGACCAGCGCGCCCATGACGATGAACAGGATCACGCTGAGGCATTTGAAGACGATTCCGCGGGCCAAGGAAACCTCCGGGTCTGGGCGGGCTGGCGGCATCTGACCGGTTTCGCAGCGAAAGTCCAATGGCGGGATAATAGTTGACTATTTTCGTTGCCGGGCCGCGCGGGCGGTGCTATCGGCGCGCCATCCGTTCATTCGCGCAGGCGACGACACATGCATCCCTTCCGCTTTCCGACCATCGCGGCCCTGTGCGGGCTGGCCCTTCCCATGGCCGCCGGGGCCACCCCCACCCGGTATCCCCTGGTGCTGGAGAATTGCGGCGCCACCGTCACCATCGACGCGCCCCCGCAGAACGCCGTCGCACTGGGCCAGAACAGCGCCGAGATCCTGCTGATGCTGGGCCTCGAGGACCGCATGGCGGCCTCGGCCTTCTGGCCGACCCGCGTCCTGCCGGAACTGGAGGCGGCCAATGCCCGGGTCGAGATCCTGACCGTCGAGCAGCCCAGCCTGGAGGGGATCCTGGCGCGCGAGCCCGATTTCGTCGCGGCCCAGCTGCCCCTGCTGCTGGGCGATGACAGCAAGGTCGCCAAGCGCGCCGATTTCGACGATCTGGGCATCCCCAGCTATCTGTCGCCCGGCATCTGCAACACCCGCGACGATGCGGGCGACATCTATGGCAGCCGCGACCAGCTGTGGAACATGGACCTGCTGTACCAGGAGATCGACGAGCTGTCGCGCATCTTCGACGTGGCCGATCGCGGCCAGGCGCTGATCGCCGATTTCCGCGCGCGCGAGGCCGATCTGCGCGCGCGCTTCGAGGCGGGCGACGACACGTTCCTCTTCTGGTTCTCCAGCCCGTCCGAGGGCGAGGACGCCTATCTGGGCGGCAGGAACGGCGCCTCGGGCTTCATCGCGGACCTGCTGGGCGGCCGCAATGCCATCACCACCGAGGCCGAGTGGCCCACCGTGGGCTGGGAGGGGATCATCGCCGCCGATCCGACCTATATCGTCGCGGCATCGCTGGACCGCGACCGCTGGACCCTGGACCGGGCGGAGAACAAGATCGCCTTCCTGACCACCGATCCGTCCGTCAGCCAGATGCCCGCCGTGCAGGCGGGCCGCATCCTGACCATGAACGGCGCGGCGATGAACCCGACCATCCGCACCCTCTATGGGGCCGAGGAACTGGCCGATCAGCTGGCGGCGATGCGGGCGGAATGACGACCCGCGCGCTGCCCGGACGGGGGGGCTTCGCGGCCCTTCTGGCCATGTCGGCCATGGCGCTGACCCTGGCCGTGGCCTTGGCCGTCAGCATCGGAGAGATGCGCGTGCCCCTGGCCACGGTCGGGCTGTCGCTGACCAACCATCTGGGCTGGACCGAGGCCCCCATCAGCCGCATCCAGGACAGCGTGATCTGGGACCTGCGGCTCAGCCGGGCGCTGGTCGCGGCGCTGTGCGGGGCGGGGCTGGCGATCTGCGGGGCGATCCTGCAATCGCTGCTGCGCAACACCCTGGCCGAACCATATGTGCTGGGCGTATCCGCCGGGGCGTCGACCGGCGCGGTGGCGGTGATCATCCTGGGCGTCGGCGCGGGGGCGGTGTCGCTGTCGGCGGGGGCCTTCGTGGGGGCGCTGGCGGCCTTCGCCTTCGTGGCGCTGCTGTCGGATGGCGGGCGCGGCGGGCCGGACCGCACCATCCTGGCGGGGGTGGCGGCGGCGCAGCTCTTCAACGCGCTGACCGCCTATGTGGTCACCACATCGGGCAACGCCCAGCAGGCGCGCGATGTGATGTTCTGGCTGCTGGGCAGCTTCGGCGGCGTGCGCTGGCCGGAGTTTCAGCTGCTGGCCGTGGTCATGCTGATCGGGCTGGCCATCTGCATCTGGTATGCGCGGGCGCTGGACGCCTTCACCTTCGGCGACGATGCGGCGGCGTCGATGGGCATCCCGGTGGGGCGGGTGCGGGTGGTGCTGTTCGCCACGACCGCGCTGATCACCGCGACCATCGTCAGCATGGTCGGCTCCATCGGCTTCGTGGGGCTGGTCGTGCCCCATGCGGTGCGCTTCCTGATCGGGCCGGGGCATATGCGCCTGCTGCCCGCCTGCGCGGTGGTGGGCGCGGTCTTCATGGTGCTGGCCGACATCGTCTCGCGCAGCGTGATGACGCAGGCGACCCTGCCCATCGGCATCGTCACCGCGCTGGTGGGGGTGCCCTGCTTCTCGCTGATCCTCTGGCGCGCGCGGAGGCTGGCATGACCATCGCGTCCCGCAACCTCAGCTGGGGCGTCGGCGGCAAGGCGATCCTGCAGGACGTGTCGGTGGACATCGCGCCGGGCACGACCCTGGGCCTGCTGGGACCGAACGGGTCGGGCAAGTCGTCGCTGCTGCGCCTGCTGGCGGGGCTGCGGCGGCCCGACCGGGGGCAGGTCACGCTGGACGGGCGCGACATCGCCCGCATCGGGCGGCGCGACCTGGCCCGCCGCGTGGCCTTGGTCCAGCAGCACGCCGCGACCCAGATGAACGTCACGGTCGAGGATGTGGTGATGCTGGGCCGCACCCCCCATCGCGCGCCCTTGGCGGGCTGGACCGCGGCCGACCGCGCGGCGGTGGACCGGGCGCTGGCCCAGGTGGACATGACGGCCTTTCGCCATGCCCCCTGGCAGGTCCTGTCGGGCGGCGAACGCCAGCGCGTCCAGCTCGCGCGGGCCCTGGCCCAGGACCCGCGCGAGCTGTTCCTGGACGAGCCCACCAACCACCTGGACATCCAGCACCAGCTGGAGCTGATGCGCCTGATCGCGCGGCTTGGCCTGACCAGCATCGTGGCGCTGCACGACCTGAACCATGCGGCGCAGTTCTGCGACCGGCTGCTGGTCCTGGACCGGGGCCGGGTGGTGGCGGACGGCCCGCCCGACCAGGTGCTGACCCCCGCCCTGCTGGCCCAGGTCTTCCGCGTCGATTGCGATTTCCACCGCAGCCCGGACGGGCGCCGCCACATCCTGTTCCGCTGACCGGGGGGTTTACACCCGCCCGCCCCCGGTCCAATCCCGTCGCGACCCAGACCGAAGGAGCGCCCCATGACCCCGTCCACGCCCGCGCGCATCGCCCTGATCCCCGGCGACGGCATCGGCATCCCCGTGACCCAGGCCGCCTTGCGCGTCATCGCCGCCAGCGGCGCGGCGGTCGAGACAGTCAGCTTTCCCTGGTCCTGCGACCACTATCTGCAGCACGGGCGCATGATGCCCGAGGATGGGATCGAGACCCTGCGGCGCTTCGACGCGATCCTGCTGGGCGCGGTCGGCTGGCCCGCCCGCGTGCCCGATGCCGTGTCGCTGCACGGGCTCTTGCTGCCGATCCGCAAGGCCTTTGTCCAATATGCCAATATCCGCCCGCACCGCCTGCTGCCCGGCGTCGAGGGGCCGCTGAAGACCCGCGATTTCGACATCCTCTGCATCCGCGAGAATACCGAGGGCGAATATTCCGGCGCCGGCGGCCGCGTCCATCAGGGCACCCCGGACGAGGTCGCGGTCGAGACCTCGATCTTCACCCGCGCGGGCGTGGAACGCATCCTGCGCTTCGCCTTCGAACAGGCGCGGGGGCGGCGGGGCCTGCTGGCCTCGGTCACGAAATCCAATGCACAGCGCCATTCCATGGTCTTCTGGGACGAGATGACCGACCTGATCGCCGCCGAATATCCCGATGTCGCGGTGACGCGCTATCATATCGACGCGATCTGCGCGCGGATGGTCATGGCGCCCGAGAGCCTGGACGTGGTGGTCGCCTCGAACCTCTTCGGCGACATCCTGACGGATCTGGGCGCGGCGATCCAGGGCGGCCTGGGCTTTGCGGCATCGGCCAATATCGACCCGACACGCCGCAACCCGTCCATGTTCGAGCCGGTCCACGGATCGGCCCCCGACATCGCGGATCAGGGCATCGCCAACCCGATGGCGGCCTTCTGGTCGGCGGCGATGATGCTGGATCATCTGGACCAGACCGCCCCCGCCGCCCGCATCATGGCCGCGCTGGAGGCCACGACCGCCAGCGGCATCGGCACCCGCCCGGGCCGCGACAGCACCGATGCGATCACCGATGCGGTGCTGGCCCGGCTGGAGGGCTGAGCCGCCTTGCCCCGGGGGCGATTGACGTAATACTATAACGTGAATCACCCCCGGAGGTCGCCCATGTCCCATCCCGCCCCCCTGACGGCCGCGCCCGTCATCGCCTTTCCCCGCGCCCCGCAGGCCCAAGGCCTGCTGCGCGGCCCAGAGCCGGAGGTTCTGGGCCGGATCGGCGCGCCGGGGATCGCGGCGGCCATCTGGGACCGGCCCCGCGCGCCGGGCTTCGCCGACTGGATCGAGGCGCTGCCGCCGGACCATCTGCCCGACCTGCGGATGATCCTGCCCGCGCCCGCGGCCCGGGATGCGGTGCATCTGGCCTGCGACCGGGCGGGCATGGCGCCGGGGCCGTTTCGCGACATGCTGGCGGGCGATGTGGCGGCCTTGGCCACGATCATGGGCCGGGTGATGGGCGCGCCGATGCTGCATCTGCGGCTGAACCCGGTGGCGACGGATGCCTGCCGCCGCTTTCACCTGGACAATTTGACGGCGCGGCTGCTCTGCACCTATCGCGGGACGGGAACGCAGCTGGCCCGGCCGGGCCATGAGGACCGTCCCGAGACCCTGGCCCCCGGCGCGGCCCTGATCCTGCGCGGCGGGCTGTGGCCGGGGCCGGAGCAGACGGCCGTGCTGCACCGGTCGCCCCCGGTGGCGGGAACCGGTCAGGTGCGGCTGCTGCTGGCCATCGACCCGGCCGATCCGGGCCTGGGCTGACGGATCAGGCGGCGGTGACGGCGGATGCGTCCTCGTCGTCGTCATCGTCGGGGGCGATCATCTCGGCCACGCATTTGCGCAGCGTGATCGCGCCCAGATGCGCGCCTTGGGCATCGACCACGTCGGCGCGGCTGACATCGACGCGGGTCATGGCGCGGGCGGCCTCCTCCAGCAATGTGCCGGGGGGCAGCATCACGCCGCTATCGGCGCGCCGTCCGGGCCGCATGATGGTGCGCACGGTGATCACATGGCCGCGCCGGATGTCGCGCACGAAGCTGCTGATATAGTCGTCGGCCGGGCGCAGCACGATCTGTTCGCCGCTGCCCTGCTGGATGATGCGCCCGTCGCGCAGGATCGCGATGCGGTCGCCAAGCCGCAGCGCCTCGTCCAGGTCATGGGTGATGAAGACGATGGTCTTGCCCAGCTCGGCCTGGATGTCCAGCAGCACCGACTGCATGTCCGTGCGGATCAGCGGATCCAGCGCCGAGAAGGCCTCGTCCATCAGCAGGATCTCGGGGTCGTTGGTCAGCGCCCGCGCCAGGCCCACGCGCTGCTGCATGCCGCCCGACAGCTGGTTGGGATAGCTGCCCTCGAACCCCTCCAGCCCGACGCGGTGGATCCAGCGGCGCGCGCGCTCGTCGATCTCGCGCGCGGGCAGGCCGCGGACGCGCAGGCCATAGGCGGTGTTCTCCAGCACGGTGCGATGGGGAAAGAGGCCGAATTTCTGGAACACCATCGCCGTCTTCTCGCGACGGAAGGCCTGCAATTCCCGCGGCCCCATCGCCACCACGTCGCGCCCGTCGAAGATGACCTGGCCCGCGGTGGGGTCGATCAGCCGGTTCAGGTGCCGGATCAGGGTCGATTTCCCGGAACCCGACAGGCCCATCACCACCTGGATGCGCCCGGCCGGGATGGTCATGGTGATGTCGTCCAGCCCCAGGACGTGGTCGTGGCGGGCCTTCAGCTCGTCCTTGGTCATGCCCGCGCGGATATCGGCCACATGGGCCGCGCCGTTCGGCCCGAAGATCTTGTAGAGGTTGCGGATCTCGATGTCGTGGACGGCCTCAGCCATGCTGCTGCTCCAGGTGCTTCTGCAGCCGCTTGCCATAGGCCTGCGATGCGCGGTCGAAGATGATGGCGATGGCCACGATGGCCAGGCCGTTCATCACGCCCAAGGTGAAATACTGGTTGTTGATCGCCTGCAGGACCGGCTGGCCCAGGCCCCGCACCCCGATCATCGAGGCCACGACGACCATCGCCAGGCTCATCATGATGGTCTGGTTGACGCCGGCCATGATCGTGGGCAGCGCCAGCGGCAGCTGCACCTCAACCAGCTTCTGCCGGGCGCTGGATCCGAAGGCGGTCGCGGCCTCCAGCACGTCGGCGGGGACCTGGCGGATGCCCAGATTGGTCAGCCGGATCACCGGCGGCACGGCATAGATCACCACCGCGATCACCCCGGGCACCTTGCCCAGGCCGAAGATCATCACCACCGGGATCAGATAGACGAAGCTGGGCATGGTCTGCATCATGTCCAGCACCGGGGTGATCGCCCGGTCCGCGCGGTTCGACCGTGCCATGACGATGCCCACCGGAATGCCGATGACCATGGCGATCAGCGTGCAGACCGTCACCATGGCGATGGTCCGCATCGTGTCCTCCCACATGCCGAACAGGCCGATCAGGAACAGCGCCGCGACCGACCCCACCACGATCCGCCAGTTCCGGCTGAGCGCCCAGACCAGCCCCGCCAGCGCCGCCAGCACCACGATCCAGGGGCCGTCGATCATCAGGTTCTCGATGAAGACCAGCAGGACCTGGATGGGGTGGAACACCGCCTCCAGCGTCTCGCCATAGGCGCGGGTGAAGTCGCGAAAGGCGCCGTCGATGGTGATGCGGATGTCGCGCAGCGTCGCGCGCCCCAGGGCGGGAAAGGTGACGAGGTCCATGGCGGTTCCTTGTTGGGGTCGGTCCGGGGGCCGCGGCGGGGATGCCGCCGCGGCCGGTCAGGGCGTCACAGCGCGGCGCGGACCCGCTCGGCCACGTCCTCGGACAGCCATTCGGCCCAGATCTCGGGGTGGTTCTCCAGGAAATGCCAGGCACCGTCCTCGTTCGTGGCCTGGTTGTCGCCCATCCAGGCCAGAAGGCCGTTGACCGTGTCATTGGTCCAGGACCGGGTCCCCAGGTAATCCATCGCGACCGGGTTGCGTTCGGCGAAGTCGCTTGTCACGGCGGTGAAGACGTCGGATCGCGGCCATTCGTTCAGCCGCGGGTCGGGACAGTCGGTGATCACGGTGCATTCGTCCCAATGCGCCCGGTCGTGATCGGTCTCCAGCTCCAGCCGGGTCATGTCATAGCGGCCCAGGATCGCCGTCGGCGCCCAGTAATAGCCCAGCCAGCCCTCGTCGCGGTTGAAGGCCCGCGCGATCGACCCATCCAGCCCCGCGGCCGATCCGCTGTCGACCAGGTCGAACCCCGCGCCCGCGCCGTCCAGCGCCTCGAACTGGTTCTGGGTGATGATCTGGCAGGCCCATCCCGACGGGCAGCTGAAGAAGGCGCCGCGATCGGCATTCTCGGCCCCGGGGAACAGCTCGGGCCGGGCCAAGGCGTCGCCGATGGTGCGCAGGCCATGCTCCTCGGCCAGGGCGGTGGGGACCCAGAACCCCTCGACCCCGCCATCGCTGAGGATCTCGGACGCGATGATGATGCGCCCCTCCTCGCGGGCGGCGTCCAAGGGGACTTTGACCGCGTTGACCCAGAGTTCCGGCGCGATGTCGGGATCGGCCTTCTCGTTCATCGAGGTGAAGGTCGGCATCGTGTCGCCCGTGACCAAGGCCACGTCGCAGCCGTAACCCTCCTCCAGGATGATCTTGTCGACCCATGCGGCCAGCCCGGCCGAGGCCCAGTTCATCTCGGCGATGGTGACGCTGCCGCAATCCTCGGCGGCGGCGGCCAGCGGTGCGACCACCATCAGCGCCGCGCAGGCGGCGGTCGATTTCAACACGTTCATCTGGATCTTCCCTGTTCGTGACATTCTTCTTGTGAAACCCGCAGGGCGCGCCGCTCTGGAAATGGCAGCTTCGAGCCATTCGACCACCTAAGCAATCGAAGGACGGGACCATGGGGCTTTTGCGTCTTTCCCATGATTGACCGTGCGGGCCGGGGGATCAAGACCTTTCACTCCCGAACCTGTTACCGGAACGGCGCGTCACGGGGTCGCGACGGGGATCAGGTCACCGACAGCGATCCGTCGGTCTCCAGCACGACGGCGCGGGTTTCGTCCAGGCTGTGATGACCGCTCTGGCGGATGGCGGCGCGGATCTCGGCCTCGGTCACGCGCTGCGCGCGCATGGCCCCGGGCAGCAGGCGGCCCTGATGGGCCAGCAGGGTCGGTTCGGCCTTGATGACGCCTTGGAACCATGGCCAGCGGACCGAGGCCCAGGTGATGACGAATTGCAGCGAGACCAGCAGCGCCAGCGCCGCCACCCCCTCGGCCAAGGGCAGATCGGCATCCAGCAGCACCGTCGCCAGCGTCGAGCCAAGCGCGACCGTCACGATCAGATCGAAGGCGTTCATCTTGCTGAGCGTGCGCTTGCCCGACAGGCGCAGCATCGCGATCAGCAGGATATAGGCCGCGCTGCCCACGACCAGCACGCGCCAGATCCCCTGCCAGTCGTCGAAGATCATCGCCATCGGGCGCCCCTTTCCCGCATCGCACCCCCGGTCAATGTCCGACCGGCCCGCTTGTTCCGACCGGACCCGGAAACCGCGACGCCCGCATCGTTGACCCACGACCCCGCCCATGCGACGAATTCCCCCAAAGGGGCGGTCCGCCGCCCCGGACCCGGGGGGGGGGGATCGATGACGGATGATCACGACCTGGCGCGCCGCTGCGCGGATGCGATGTGGGCCGACGACCGGGCCTCGCAGGGGCTGGGCATGGTGCTGGAGGATGTGGGCCCCGGCACGGCCACCATCGCCATGACGGTGACGCAGTCCATGGTGAACGGGCATGGCATCGCGCATGGCGGCTTCGTCTTCGCCTTGGCCGACAGCGCCTTTGCCTTTGCCTGCAACAGCCATGACCAGCGCTGCGTGGGCCAGCAGGCGTCGATCACCTATCTGGCCCCGGCGATGCAGGGCGACCGGCTGACCGCCCGGGCAGGCGAACGCGCCCGGCAGGGCCGCAGCGGTCTCTATGACGTGACGGTGACCGACCAGCAGGGCCGCGTCATCGCCGAATTCCGCGGCCAGTCGCGCAGCATCAAGGGCCGCCTGCTGGAGGGCTGACCCCCCGCGCCCCTGGCGCATGCAGCCCCCTCTGGCCTGACGCAGCAGTCAGACGGGCGCGCCCAGCATCCGTTCGATCATCAGCGGGTCATAGGCGGGCGCCTCGGCGCGGCGGCGGTCGGGTTCGGGGGCCTCCAGCGCGGTGGCGGGGGCCAGGCGGTCGCGGGCCTCCAGCGCCAGGCGCTGATAGATGGCGGTGCCGCGGGACTTCCAGTCGATCTCGGCCGGGGTCAGCATGCGCTGGACGGTGGCGGGCGATCCCACGGCCAGCGCGCCCTCGGGGATGGATGCCCCCGCCTTGACGAAGGCCATGGCGCCGATGATGGCGTTCCGGCCGATCTCGGCCCCGTCCATGACGACCGCGTTCATGCCGATCATGGCGTTGCGCCCCACCCGGCAGCCATGCAGCACCGCCCCATGGCCCACATGGCCCGATTCCCCCACGATCACATCGCGGCCCGGAAAGGAATGGATGACGCAGGTCTCCTGCACGTTGCAGCCGCGCTCCAGCACGATCCGTCCGAAATCGCCGCGCAGCACCGCGCCCGGGCCGACATAGACCCCCGCCGCCACGATCACGTCGCCGATCACCGTCGCGTCGGAATGCACGAAGGCCGCGGGGTCGATGACCGGGCGGATGCCGTCCCAGGACCAGATCGTCATGCGGCGCGCTCCGCCCAGGTCTTGGCGACCATGGTCAGCACGTCATACTGCGCCACGACCGCGCCATGCTGGTTGGTGACCCGGGCATCCCACCGGACCTCGCCGTGATCGGCATTGGCGCGGGGGTCGATCTGCTTGCAGGTCAGCCGCACCTGCAGCGTGTCGCCGAAATAGACCGGGGTCAGGAAGCGCATCGAATCCACCCCGTAATTGGCCAGGACCGGGCCGGGGGCGGGATCCACGAACAGCCCCGCGGCAAAGCTGGCGATCAGGTATCCATGCGCCACGCGATCCTCGAAGAAGGGGTTCGCGCGGGCGGCATCGGCATCCATATGGGCATAGAAGGTGTCGCCGGTGAAGCGGGCGAAATGCTCGACATCGGCCTCGGTGACCGCGCGGCTGGCGGTGACCAGCTGATCGCCGATGCGCAATTCGGCCAAGGACTTGCGGAACGGGTGGGTGCCGGTCCGCGCGGCGGCGCCCTCGACCCATTGCCCGGTCACCGCGGCCAGCAGGCTGGGCGCGCCCTGCACGGCCGTCCGCTGCATGTAATGCTTGACGGCGCGCATGCCGCCCAGCTCCTCGCCGCCGCCGGCGCGGCCGGGGCCGCCATGGACCAGCGCCGCCAAGGGCGAGCCATGCCCGGTCGAGGACTTGGCCGAGGCCCGGTTCCCGATCATCACCCGCCCGTGGAAGGGCGCCAGCCCCAGCACCACCGTCTCGGCCACCGCCGGATCGTCGGTGAAGACCGAGGCGACCAGCGACCCCTTGCCCATGGCCGCCAAGGCCACCGCCTGGTCCGGCCCGTCGCAGGGCATCAGCGTGGCGACCGGCCCGAAGGCCTCGCAGTCATGGACCGCGCCCGCCTGTATCGGATCGTCGGCGCGCAGCAGGACGGGCGCCATGAAGGCCCCGGCCTCCAGCCCCGCGGGCACCGCATCGGGATCGCCCGCGACGATGCGCGCCACCGCCTGCAGGTCGCGGATGCGGGCGCGGACCTCGGCGCGCTGATCCATGCTGGCCAGCGGCCCCATGCGCGTTGCGGGGTCCGCAGGCAGGCCCAAGCGCACCCCCGCCAGCCGTTCGGCCAGCGCCGCCTGCACGGCGTCGATATGCGCGCCCGGCACGATCACGCGGCGGATCGCGGTGCATTTCTGCCCGGCCTTGGCGGTCATCTCGCGCGCGACCTCGCGGATGAACAGATCGTATTCGGGCGTGCCCGGCCCCGCATCCGGCCCCAGGATGGAGGCGTTCAGGCTGTCGGCCTCCATGGTGAAGCGGGTCGAATTTCCGATGATCGCGGGATGGGCGCGCAGCCGCTGGCCCGTGGCCGCCGATCCGGTGAAGGTCACCACGTCCTGCCCCGTCACGTGATCCAGCAGATCGCCCACCGATCCGCAGATCAGCTGCAGCGCGCCTTGGGGCAGCAGGTCCAGGTCATGGATCGCGCGGACCACCATCTCGGTCAGATAGGCGGTCTGGGATGCGGGCTTGACGATGCAGGGCATCCCCGCCAGCAGCGCGGGCGCGATCTTCTCCAGCATCCCCCAGACCGGAAAATTGTAGGCGTTGATATGCACCGCCACCCCCTGCAGCGGCGTCAGGATATGCCGGGCGGAAAAGCTGTGATCCCTGGACAGGGGCTCGGGATCGCCGTCGGTCAGCACCCGCGCATTGGGCAGCTCGCGCCGCCCCTTCGAGGCATAGGTCAGCATCGTGCCGATGCCGCCCTCGATGTCGATCCAGCCATCCGCGCGCGTGGCCCCGCTGCGATAGCTTTCGGCATAGAAGACCTCCTTGCGCTCCAGCAGCGCCAAGCCGAGCGCCTTGAGCATCAGCGCCCGGTCATGGAAGGTCATCGCGCGCAGGGCGGGGCCGCCCTTGCGGCGGCCGTGATCCAGCGCCTCGGCCATGTCGATGCCGGTCGCGTCCACATGGGCGATCAGCGCGCCGGTGGCGGCATCCAGCAGGGGCTGGCCCTCGGCCCGGCCGGGGATCCAGCGCCCGGCGATCAGGCTTTCAAGGCGGCGGCTGTCCATGGTGGGGATCCTTTCAGGCGTCATAGGTCATGGTGACCGCGGCCGTCAGCGGCACGGCCTGGCAGGACAGGACATAGCCCGCCCTGACCTCGTCATCCTCCAGCGCGTGGTTCACAGCCATCTCGACCGCGCCCTCGGTCACCTTGCAGCGGCAGGTCGAACAGACCCCCGCGCGGCAGGACCAAGGCGCGTCCATCTGCGCGGCCAGCGCCGCCTCCAGCAGGGTCTGGCCCGGCGCGACCGCGATGCGGCGGGTGGTGCCGTCCAGGGTCACCGCCGCCTCGACCCCCTGATCGGTCGGCGCCGCGACCGGGCGGGGCGGGGTCGCGGCGCGGCCCTGCTGACCGGCCGAGAACAGCTCGAACCGGATGCGGTCATCGGCCATGCCGTGATCGCGCAGCGATGCGGCCACGGCCAGCATCATCGGCTCGGGCCCGCAGATGAAGGCCATGTCGGCGCCGGCCGGGTCGATCCACAGCCGGAACAGCCGCGCCAGCCGGTCAGCCTCCAGACGGCCGGTGAACAGCTCGATCTCCTGCCCCTCCTGTTCCAGGACATGGATCACCGACAGGCGGCCCAGATGCAGGTTCTTCAGATCCTCCAGATCCTCACGGAACATGATCGATGCGGCCCCGCGATTGGCATAGACCAGCGTCACCCGGGCATCGGGCTCGCGCGCAAGGGCGGTGCGGATGATCGACAGGATCGGCGTGATCCCCGATCCGGCGGCGAAGGCCAGGTAATGCCGCGCGCCCTCGACCGGCGCGAAGAAGCGCCCCGCGGGGGGCATCGCCTCCAGGATGTCGCCCGGCGCCAGATCGGTATTGACCCAGCTGGAAAAGGCCCCCCCCTCGACCCGCTTGACCGCCACCTGCAGGCAGCCATCGTCCAGCCCCGCGCAGATGGAATAGCTGCGGCGCAGCTCGGTCCCGTCGAAATCACGGCGGAAGGTCAGATACTGGCCTTGGACAAAGGCGAAGGCCGCCATGTCCTTGGGGCGCGGGGTCAGGGTCAGGACCACCGCGTCGCGGGTCTCGCGCCGGATCGCGGTCACGGTCAGGGGCAGGAAACAGGCCATGGGACGCTCCTCAGTGGCACTTGAAGTAGTCGAAGGGCTCCAGGCAGGCGGTGCAGCGCCAGCTGGCCTTGCAGGGCGTCGATCCGAACTGGCTGATCCGTTCGGTGGCGGTCGATGCGCAGCGCGGACAGGGCACGGCCATGTTGCCGCCCGCCAGCCGCCGGATGCGCCCGTCCGGCGCGGTGCCGTCAATGGGCGGCGCGATGCCATAGGCGCGCAGCTTCTCGCGCCCCTCGGGGGTGATCCAGTCGGTGGTCCAGGCCGGCGCGATGCGGCGGCGCAGCTGCAGCGCGGTGACGCCGCGGGCGCGCAGCGCGGTCTCGATCTCCATCTCGATCACGGAGGTGGCGGGACAGCCGGAATAGGTGGGCGTCACCGTCACGACCAGCGTGTCGCCCTGCCATTCCACGTCGCGGATAATCCCCAGATCGGTCAGCGAGATCGCGGGGATCTCCGGGTCGGGCAGTTCGGACAGCCAGTCCCAGACCAGATCCGTGTCGATGCGGGCCATGGCCGTCACCAGCGCGCGCCGGGATAGGCGCGCTGCAGGAACTGCATCTGCGCCAGAAGCCCGCCCAGATGTTCGCTGTGAACCCCCCGCCTGCCGCCGCCGCGCCCGGTCACGCCCTGCTGCCAGACCTCGCCGGGGCTGTCCAGGCGCGCCTCGGCCAGCACCTCGGTCACGGTGGCGTCCCAGCCCTCCCGCAGCGAGGACGGCAGCACCGCCACCCCCGCATCGGCCGCCGCCCGGTCGGCATCGTCATCGACAAACATCTCGCCCGTGAAGGGCCAGAGCGCGTCTAGCGCCGCCCGCATCCGCGCCGCGCTGTCATCCGACCCGTCGCCGAGCCGGATCACCAGGTCGGACGAGCGCTCCAGGTGATAGGCGACCTCCTTGCGGGCCTTGGCCGCGATCCCGGCGATGCGGCTGTCCGTGGATCCCTCTGCGGCCTCCAGCGCCTCCAGGTGGAAGGCGTCGAACAGGAACTGGCGCATGATCGTATGGCCGTAATCGCCATTGGGCCGTTCCACCAGCAACAGGTTGCGGAACGCGCCCGCGTCGCGCAGATAGGCCAGATCGTCGGCGCTGCGGCCCCGCCCCTCGGCATCGCCCGCCAGCTGCAGCCACATCCGGCATTGCCCGATCAGGTCCAGCGCGGTGTTGGCGGTGGCGATGTCCTCCTCCAGCGCGGGGGCATGGCCGCACCATTCCGACAGGCGGTGCCCCAGGATCAGGGCATTGTCGCCCATCCGCAGTGCCCAAGTGACGACGGGGTCCTGGTCCATCACATATGCCCCACATCGTCGGGAATGTCGTAGAAGGTCGGGTGGCGATAGATCTTGTCCTGCGCCGGGTCGAACATCGGCCCCTTCTCGGACGGGCTGGAAGCGGTGATCGCGGCCGACGGCACCACCCAGATCGACACGCCCTCGCTGCGGCGGGTATAGACGTCGCGTGCATTGCGGATCGCCATTTCCGCGTCCGGGGCATGCAGGCTGCCCACATGGCGGTGGTTCAGCCCGTGCTGTCCGCGCACGAACACCTCCCAGAGCGGCCATTCGGTCTTCATCGTCATCCCCCTCACTCCGCCGCCATGCGCCGGGCGCGGGCCTTCTCCGCATGGGCCATCAGCGCGTCGCGGAACCAGGCGCCGTCATCCCAGGCCTTGACCCGCGCGCCGAGCCGTTCGGCATTGCACGGCCCGTTCCCCGCGATCACCGCGTAGAATTCGTCCCAATCGGGTTCGGTGAAATCATGCCCGCCCTTCTCCTCGTTCCACGCCAGATCCGGGTCGGGGATGGTCAGGCCCAGATGCCGGGCCTGGGGCACGGTCTGGTCCACGAATTTCTGGCGCAGCTCGTCATTGGTGTTCATCTTGATCTTCCACGCCATCGATTGCGCGGAATGGACGGAATCCTTGTCGGACGGCCCGAACATCATCAGCGAGGGATACCAGAACCGGTCCAGCGCATCCTGGGCCATGGCCTTCTGCTCGGGCGTGCCCGAACACATTTTCATCATGATGTCATAGCCCTGGCGCTGGTGGAACGACTCCTCCTTGCAGATGCGGATCATCGCGCGGGAATAGGGGCCGTAGCTGGTGCGCTGCAGCGGCACCTGGTTCATGATCGCGGCCCCGTCGACCAGCCAGCCCACCGCGCCCATATCGGCCCAGGTCAGGGTCGGATAGTTGAAGATGCTGGAATATTTCATCCGCCCCGAATGCAGCGCCTCCAGCAATTCGTCGCGGCTGACGCCAAGCGTCTCGGCCGCGGAATAGAGATAGAGGCCATGCCCCGCCTCGTCCTGGACCTTGGCCAGCAGGATCGCCTTGCGCTCCAGCGTGGGGGCGCGGGTGATCCAGTTGCCCTCGGGCAGCTGGCCCACGATCTCGCTATGGGCATGCTGGCCGATCTGGCGGATCAGCGTCTTGCGATAGCCCTCGGGCATCCACTCCTTGGGCTCGATCTTTTCGCCCCGGTCGATGCGGGCCTGAAAGGCGCGCTCCTGGTCGGACATGGCGTCGCGGGGGGTGCCGCCTTCCGAGGTGACAAGCTGTGCATACATGGCGTGCGTCTCCTTCAGACCCGTTCGATGATGATGGCGATGCCCTGCCCCACGCCCACGCACATCGCGCAGAGCGCATAGCGGCCGCCGGTGCGGTGCAGCTGATACATGGCGGTGGTGACCAGACGCGCCCCCGACATCCCCAAGGGATGCCCAAGCGCGATGGCCCCGCCATTGGGGTTCACATGGGCCGCGTCATCGGCCAGCCCCAGATCACGCATCGAGGCCAGGGCCTGGGACGCGAAGGCCTCGTTCAGCTCGATCACGTCCATCTGGTCCAGCGTCAGGCCGGCGCGGGCCAGAACCCTGCGCGCGGCGGGGGCGGGGCCGATGCCCATGACGCGCGGCTCGACCCCCACAGCGGCCATGGCGACGATGCGGGCGCGGGGCGTCAGCCCCTGCGCGGCGGCCGCGCGTTCCGACAGGATGGCCAGCGCCGCCGCCCCGTCATTGACGCCCGAGGCATTGCCCGCCGTCACCGACAGCTCCGGCCCGTTCACGCCGCGCAGACGCGCCAGCTGTTCGGTCGTGGTGCCGGGGCGCGGATGTTCGTCGGTATCGACGATCAGCGGATCGCCCCTCTTCTGCGGGACATGGACCGGCACGATCTCATCGGCAAAGATGCCCGCCTGCTGCGCGGCGGCCCACCGGGCCTGGCTGCGGGCGGCAAAGGCGTCCTGATCCGCGCGGCTGATGCCGTGATCGGCGGCGACATTGTCGGCGGTCTGGGGCATGCTGTCCACGCCGAAGGCCGCCTTCATCGCCGGATTCACGAAACGCCAGCCGATGGTCGTGTCGAAGACCGCAGCGGCGCGGGAAAAGGCGCCCTCGGCCTTGGGCATCACGAAGGGCGCGCGGGTCATGCTCTCGACGCCCCCGGCCAGGACAAAGTCGCAATCGCCCGACCGGATCGCGCGGGCCGCCATGCCCACCGCATCCATCCCCGACCCGCAGAGCCGGTTCACCGTCGTCCCCGGCACGCCCACCGGCATCCCCGCCAGCAGCACGGCCATGCGGCCCACGTTGCGGTTGTCCTCGCCCGCCTGATTGGCGCAGCCAAAGATCAGGTCATCGACCGCCGACCAGTCCACGCCCGGATTGCGCGCCATCAGCGCGCGCAGCGGCAGGGCGGCCAGATCATCGGCCCGGATCCCGGCCAAGGCCCCGCCATAGCGCCCGATCGGCGTGCGCACCGCGTCGCAGATGAAGGCGTCCCGCCCGTCGGTCATGCTCGATCCCCTCCCATGCGGCCATCCCTCTCCGCGTGGTCAGTGAACCACCTTAAACATTACACGTCAATCCAAATACACCGCAAACAGGTAATGTCTGACCCCCGCTCAGTCCCGCTCCAGCGCGCGCATCTCGTAGTCCAGCGACAGGGCGATGAAGGACCGGATCAGCACCAGCCCGCCCAGCAGCAGGATATTGGCCATGCTCAGATGCAGGACGGTGCGGATCAGATCGGCCACGATCAGCACCTCCAGGCTGGCCAGGATGTGGCGGCCCAACGCCAGGCGGCCGCGGTTCAGCTGATGGTCGCGCTCATGGGCATCGCGGCGCATCACCTCGCCCGACAGGAACCAGCCGGTGAAGCGCGCGATGCCCAGCAGCAGGATCGCGATGGCGAACAGCTCGATCGCGATCACCGCCCATTCCAGCACCCGGGCCATGCCGCCCAGGTGATCCGCCATCGCCAATATCGTCGCCTCGCCCATCGCCATGCCCCCTTTGCACCAGCGTGACAGCCCGCGCTGACGGGGGCAAGCGGCCTACCAATAGGCGGCGGCGGTGACCCCGCCCCGGCCCTTCAGCAGGCGGCGGGCGGCGCGGGCCTCTTCGCCGCCGGCGGCGAACCAGACATGGCCCGGCGGCACATCCGCCAGCGCGCCCAGCAAATCGTCGCTCAGCCGGATGTCGGACCGGCGGATGTCGCACAGGCCCGCCAGCACCTCCAGATCGGCGGGGGCGCAGCGCAGCACGGCGCGGCCCGGTGCCATGGCCAGCATCCGCCCGATCGCGGGCAGCGCGGTCTGGTCGCCGAACAGATGCAGCACCCCGTCGGGACGCCCGCCACCCCCCGGCCCCATCACGCCCACCGTCGCGCCCAGGGGATCTGACGCCGCCCAATCGCAGGTCGGGCTGTCGGCATGGCGATATATCAGGATCTCCAGCCAGTCATCCTGCTGGGCGGCGATGGTATAGACCGGGCGATGCAGCGCATCCGCCCCCGTGGGCCAGACGGCCCGCCCGCTGGCCGCGACCCGGGGCCAGACCGCCGCCCGCCCCGCAGGCGACAACAGCAGCCGCACATGCAGCCCCCGTCGCGAACCGCCCCGCATCCGCCCCGCGCAGGCGCAGCCGGATGAAGTTCGGCCCGGCGGGCGCGACCCGGTCCACCCGCATCAGCGACAGGCCCGGCGCCAAGGCGCCCACGTCAAGCCGGTCCCACGCCACCTCCAGCCCGGCCTCGGCCATGATCTCGGACAGGGCCTCGCGCAGCACGCCGACCAGCCGGTCCTCGGGGGCCGCGATCTCGACCCGCAATGCGCGGCCCATCAGCGTCAGGCGCAGCTCGCCCCCCCAGAGGCTCAGGGCCAGCCCGTCATCGGCCCGCCGCACGGCCAGGCCCCAGGCCGCGGCCCGCGTCTCCAGCGCGGCGGCGGCCGCCCCCGATGCCTGCGGGATCTGCCCCGCGGCCCGGAACATGCGCAGCTCTGCCATGGTCTGACCCTTTCCTTCCGCTGTTGCCAAGTCATTCCGTCAGGATTATCCGAATGGACAGGCCGCGCCGGATTGACGAATCTGACAAAACTAGTCAGATATCCGCCGATCCGTCAATATGCAGGCCATCATGACCCGTCCCATCCTTATCGCAGGCGCCAGCCTTCTGGCGCTGCTGACCGCCCCCGTGCTGGCCGAGGACAGCGCCGAACCGACCCTGCTGGACGGCATCGTGCTGACCGCGGCCAGCGACGCCACCGTCCAGGCCGATGGCTATGTCGGCGCTTATGCGCAATCGGCCACCAAGACCGACACGCCCCTGGCCCAGGTGCCGCAATCGGTCAGCGTCGTCACCGCGCGCCAGATCGCCGATCAGGGCGCCCAGACCCTGGGCCAGGCGCTCGGCCATACGGCGGGCGTGCTGGGCCAGCCCTTCGGCGCCGATCCGCGTTTCGACAGCCCCACCCTGCGCGGCTTCGAGGCGGGCGGGTCGCAATATGTCAACGGCCTGCGCCAGCTGCGCGACCTTGGCGCCCCCGCCTTCGAGACCTACGGCCTGCAGCAGGTCGAGGTGCTCAAGGGTCCCAATTCCTCGCTCTATGGCGCGGGATCGCCCGCGGGCATCATCAACCAGGTCCAGAAGCGCGCCCAGGACCGCGATTTCGGCGAGGTTGGGCTGGGCCTGGACAGCAACGGCGCGTCCCAGGCCTTCTTCGACCTGAACCGCGCGCCCGATGCGGTGCTGTCCTGGCGCCTGACCGGCATCGGCCGCGACAGCCGCACCCAGATCGACGAGTTGACGAACCGCCGCGCCTATCTGGGCGGCGCGCTGCGCTGGCAGCCGGACGGGGCGACGACGGTGGATGTCATCGCCTCGCAGACGACGGATGCGCCGATCACCCCGCCCCGCGTCCCCTTCGCCCTGACGGAAACCGAGGATGGCCGGACCCTGCGCGACCGCTATTTCGGCGAACCCGCCTTCGACGACAGCGACCGCAGCATGACCAATCTGGGGATCGAGATCGACCACCAGCTGGACAATGGCTGGACCCTGTCACAGGGGTTCCGCGCCGAACGCTTCGACTGGACCTATACCGGCCATTACGTCACCGGCCTCGATGCGGATGGCGCCGTCACCCGCGGCGCGAACCTGCAGGACGAATCCACCCGCGGCGTGAACCTGGACACGCGGCTGTCTAACAGCGTGACGACCGGCGCCGCGACCCATGACCTGCTGCTGGGGCTGGACATCCGGCAATATGACGCGCGCACCGACACGCAGTTCTTCGCGGGCCAGCCCATCGACGCGCGCGACCCGGTCTTCGGCGCGCTGCCGGGTGACGCGCCCTTCTACAGCGGCTCGCGCGACGTGACGCTGGACCAGATCGGCCTCTATGCCCAGGACGAGATCACCTGGGACAACTGGCGCGCGGGCCTGGCGCTGCGCCATGACCGCACCCGCATCACCGGCACCGAGAACGGCGCCCGGATCGACCAGTCCGACAGCGCCACGACCGGGCGGGCGGGGCTGGGCTATGTGCTGGCCTCGGGGGTGATGCCCTATGCCAGCTATTCGACCTCGTTCGACCCCACCATCGGCACCGATATCGAGACCGGCCGCCCCCTGCGCCCCACCACCGGCCGCCAATGGGAGCTAGGGGCGAAATACGAGCCCGCGGGCTTTGACGGGCTGATCAGCGCGGCGGTCTATGACCTGACCCAGCAGAACCTGGTCCGCAACCTGGGCGAGGGCCAGCGCCGCCAGATCGGCGAGGTCCGCTCGCAAGGCATCGAGCTGGAAGCCACCGCCGCCCTGACCGAGGGCTGGGACCTGCGCGCCAGCTACGCCCATAACCGCACCGAACAGCGCGGCGGCGCCGAGGACGGGCTGCAGATGCCCAACGCGCCGCGCAACCTGGCCAGCCTGTGGCTGGACCGCGATTTCGGCCAAGGCCTGCGCGCGGGCGGCGGCATCCGCCATATCGGCGCGCGCCAAGGCGATTTCGCCAATACCGTCGCGCTGGATTCCGTGACCCTGATCGACCTGGCCGCCCGCTATTCCCAAGGCCCGATCGAGGCCTCGATCAATCTCGACAACCTGACGGACGAGGTCTACCTGGCCCATTGCGGCAGCTTCGGCTGCAGCTATGGCGAGGGGCGCAGCATCGCGGCCCGGATCGCCTATTCGTGGTGACACCGCCCCGGCCCCACCGCCGCGCCGTGCTGGCAGCCGCCGTCGCCGCGGCGGTGGCATGGCCGCTGCGGGCGGCGGCTATGGGCGCGCCGCGCCTGGCCGCGATTGACTGGGCGATGCTGGAGACGGCCATCGCCATCGGCCACATGCCCGTCGCCGCGGCCGAGCTGATCCGATACCGCGCCGACATCGCCCAGCCCGCCGTGCCGCCGGGCGTCACCGATCTGGGCCTGCGCGGCGCCCCCAATTTCGAACTGCTGCAGCTGGTCCGCCCCTCGCTGATCCTGTCATCGCCCTATTACACCCGCTACGAGCCGCGGCTGGCGCAGATCGCGCCGGTGCTGTCGCTGCCCTTCTTTCTGCCGGACGAGGCGCCGCTGCCCAAGGCCATGGCCTCCCTGCCCGCCCTGGCCGCGCGCATCGGCGACGCCCCGGCAGGCGCGCGCGCCACCGCGCAGGCCGAGGCCGCGCTGGACGCCGCCCGCAACCGGCTGGCCCCGCACACAGCCCGCCCCCTGGCCTTGGTCGAGATCGGCGATCCCCGCCACCTGCGCGCCTTCGGTCATGACAGCCTGTTCGGCAGCACCCTGACCCGGATCGGCCTGCGCAACGCCTGGACCGAGGCCACCGCCTTCAGCTTTCTGGCCCCCGTGCCGCTGGACCGGCTGGCCGCCATGCCCGATGCGCGCCTGGTCGTCATCGGCCCCGTCCCGCCCGAGGCGCGGCGCGGCCTGGACCGCAGCGTGCTGTGGCGCGCCCTGCCCCAGGTGGCGGCGGGCCGGGTCCATCACCTGCCGCGCATCAATGCCTTCGGAGGCATCCCCTCGGCCCTGCGCTTCGCCGATGCCCTGACCCGCGCGCTGGAGGGCGCGCCCGCATGACCGGGGCGCGCGCGATGCTGCCGCTCGGGGCGGCGCTGGCCTTGGGGCTGTGGCTCTGGGCGGTGCGGGACCTGCCTTGGCCGGGCTGGCCCCTGGATCCGCAGGCGATGACGCTGGACCAGATCCGCATGGGATACGGGATGATGCCGCGCGGCGTCGTGGCGCTGCTGGCGGGCGCCGCCCTGGGCCTGGCGGGGGCGATCCTGCAGGTCGTGCTGCGCAACCCGGTGGCCGATCCGACCACCTTGGGCATCAGCGCGGGCGCGCAGCTGGCGCTGGTCCTGGCGACGGTGGCCGCGCCGGGGCTTCGCGCCTGTCCCCATGGTCATAGCGGGGATGCTGGTCGGGCTGACCGCATCGGCGGTGGCCACCGCGATCACCTTGGCCCAAGGACAATACCTGCTGTCGCTGGTCATCTGGAACGGCGGCGCGCTGGTCCAGCAGGACTGGACCGGCGCGCGCAACCTGGGCCTGCTGCTGGCCGCGGGCGCGGTGGGCGCCGCGGCCTTGGCCCGCCCGCTGCGGGTCCTGACCATCGGGGCCGAGGCCGCGTCGGGCCTGGGGCTGAACGTGGCCTTGGTCCGACTGGCGGCGGTGGTGCTGGCGGTGACCATCGCGGCGGGCGTCTCGGCCGAGCTTGGGCTGATCGCCTTCGTCGGCCTGGCCGCCCCCGCCTTGGCGCGCAGCCTGGGCGCGCGGACCATCCCCGGCCTTCTGACGCTGTCGCCCGCCTTGGGCGTGCTGATCCTGTCGCTCTCCGACGGGCTGGTCCTGGCCTGGGCGGGGCTGGGGGGCGAGTCCTTCCCCACCGGCGCGCTGACCGGGCTGGTCGGCGGGCCGTTGCTGATCTGGCTGCTGCCGCGCCTGCGCGGCTCCACCCCGCCCGAGGCCGCAGCGACCGCGCCCCCCGCCTGGCCCGCCCGCGCCGCCGCCTGGCCCTGATCGCCCTGGCCCTGCCGCTGGCGGGCGCGCTGATGCTGGCCTTGGGCCGGGTGCCCGGGGGCTGGGCGCTGCTCGATGCCGACAGCGTCGTGGCCTTCCTGCCCATGCGCCTGCCCCGGCTGATCGCGGCGGCCGCATCCGGGGCGGCACTGGCCGTGGCGGGCGCGATGCTGCAACGGCTGACCGCGAACCCCCTCGCCTCGCCCGAGGTGCTGGGCGTGTCCGGCGGCGCGGCCTTGGGCTTTGCGGGCGTGGTCTTTCTGATGGCCGCTCCCGGCGCGCTGGCCTTGGGGCTGGGCACCGCGCTTGGCGGGGCCTTGGCCTTGGCGGTGCTGATCGGCTTCACCGCCGGGCGCGACATGCCGCCCGAGCGGGTGCTGCTGGCGGGGATCGCCGTCTCGGCCCTGGCCTCGGCGGTGCTGTCGGCGATGATGGCGGTGGGCGATGCGCGGGCCTGGGCGGTGCTGGCCTGGCTGTCGGGATCGACGGGGACCGTGCCGATGGCGGGCGCGCTGGCCTTGGCGGCGCTGGCCGCCGGGGTCTGGGGCGCGGGGCTGGCCCTGTCGCGCTGGCTGGCGCTGCTGCCCTTGGGCGCGGCGGTCGCGGGCGGGCTGGGGCTGGAAGTCCGCCGCGCCCGCCTGGTCCTGATCGCGTTGGCGGGGCTGGCCACGGGGGCCGCGACGCTGGTCACCGGGCCCCTGTCCTTCGTCGGGCTGATGGCCCCGCATCTGGCCCGGCGCATGGGCCTGGCCCGGCCCGCCGATCACCTGACCGGCGCCGCGCTGATCGGGGCGGGGCTGATGCTGGCCGCCGATTTCGGCGCGCGCATGGCGGGCTTTCCCTATGAACTGCCGCTCGGCCTCTTCGCCTCGCTGATCGGGGCGCCCTGGCTGATCTGGCTGATGACGCGGAGACATCCATGACCCTGTTCGCCATCCGCGGCCTGACCGCAGCCCTGCCCCATCGCCGCCTGCTGGACGGGCTGGACCTGGACCTGCCCCGCGGCCAAGTGATCGGGCTGATCGGCCATAACGGGTCGGGCAAATCCACCCTGCTGAAAGTCCTGGCCCGCCAGCACCCGCCGGGCGTCGCCGTCACCGGCACCGTGACCTTCGAGGGCCGTCCCCTGCCCCGGTGGCGCGCGCGCGACCTGGCCCGCCGCCTGGCCTTCCTGCCCCAGACCACCCCCCCGGCCGAGGGCATGACCCTGCGCGAGCTGACGGCGCTCGGCCGCTATCCCTGGCACGGCGCGCTCGGCCGCCCGGGCCCCGAGGACCGCGCCGCGATCGAGGCCGCCCTGCGCGAATGCGGCGTCGAGGCGCTGGCCCATCGGCTGGTCGACACCCTGTCGGGCGGCGAACGCCAGCGCGGCTGGCTGTCCATGCTGGTGGCCCAAGGTGCCGATACCCTGCTGCTGGACGAACCGATCAGCGCGCTGGACATCGCCCATCAGGTCGAGGTCCTGTCCCTGATCCGCCGCATGTGCCACGATCAGGGCCGCAGCGCCGTGATCGTCCTGCACGAGGTCAACATGGCCGCCCGCTTCTGCGACCATATCGTCGCGCTGAAGGGCGGCCGCCTGGCCCTGCAGGGCGGCCCCGCCGATCTGATGCGCGCGCCTGCGCTGATGAAAATCTATGGCCTGCCGATGCAGGTCCTGACCCGCGCCGACGGCCTGCCCGTCGCCGTGCCCGCCTGAAGGACGACCCGATGCGCAGCTTCTTTTCCTATTACCGGCCCTTCATGGGGCTGTTCTGGCTGGATTTCGGCTGCGCCGTCCTCTCGGGCCTGCTGGAGCTGGCCTTTCCCCTGGCCGTCACCTGGTTCATCGACAGCCTGCTGCCCCAAGGCGACTGGTCGCTGACCGTCGCCGCCGCCGCGGGGCTGCTGGCGCTTTATGCGGTGAATGCGGGGCTGCTGACCGTGGTGATCTATTGGGGCCACAAGCTGGGCATCAACATCGAGACGGTGATGCGCGCCCAGGCCTTCGACCACCTGACGCGCCTGTCCTGGCGCTGGTACGACCGCGCCCGCACCGGCAAGCTGGTCGCCCGCGTCACCCGCGACCTTGAGGAGATCGGCGAGGTCGCCCATCACGGCCCCGAGGATGCCTTCATCGCCCTGATGACCTTCGTGGGCGCCTTCATCCTGATGTTCTGGATCCACCCGCAGATGGCGCTGATCGTGGCGGCGATCGTGCCCGCGATGCTGGCCTTGGTCATCGTCTATGGCGGCCGCATGACCGCCACCTGGCGCGCCATCTATGCCCGCGTCGGCGATTTCAACGTCCGGCTGGAGGAGGCCCTGGGCGGCGTCCGCGTCGTCCAGGCCTTCGGCAACGAGGCGCATGAGACGCATCTCTTCGCCGCCGACAACGCCCGCTACCGCAGCACCAAGCTGGAGGCCTACAAGGTCATGGCCGTCAGCTCGGCCCTGCAATACATGGGGCTGCGGCTGGTGCAGGTCATCGTGATGGTCGTGGGGGCGGGCTATGTGCTGACCGGCGATCTGACCACCGGCGGCTTCGTGGGATTCCTGCTGCTGGTCGGCGTCTTCTACCGCCCTCTGGAAAAGATCGCCGCCGTGATCGAGACCTATCCGCGCGGCATCGCGGGCTATCGCCGCTTCCGCGAACTGCTCGACACCGACCCCGAGATCGCCGATGCCCCCGACGCGACCGAGGCCCCCGCCCTGCGCGGCGACATCCGCCTCTGCGACGTGGGCTTCGGCTACGAGCCGGGCCGCCCGATCCTGCAGGGGATCGATCTGGACATCCGCGCGGGCGAGACGGTGGCCTTCGTCGGCCCCTCGGGGGCGGGCAAGACGACGCTGCTGGCGCTGCTGCCGCGCTTCTACGAACCGACCGAAGGCCGCATCACCATCGACGGGCTGGCACTGGACGCGATGCGCCTGCACAGCCTGCGCCGCCAGATCGGGCTGGTCAGCCAGGACGTGTTCCTCTTCGGCGGAACGCTGCGCGAAAACATCGCCTATGGCCGCCTGGACGCGTCTGAGTCCCAGATCCGCGACGCCGCCGCCCGCGCCCAGCTGACCGGCCTGATCGAGGGCCTGCCCCTGGGTCTCGACACGGTGGTGGGCGAACGCGGCGTGATGCTGTCGGGCGGCCAGAAACAGCGCGTGGCCATTGCCCGCGCCTTCCTCAAGAACCCGCCGATCCTGATCCTGGACGAGGCGACCAGCGCCTTGGACAGCCAGACCGAACGCGAGATCCAGTCCGCGCTGGACGCCCTGTCGCGGGGCCGCACCACGCTGGTCATCGCCCACAGGCTGGGGACGATCCGCGGCGCCGACCGCATCGTGGTCATGGATCGCGGCCGCATCGCGGAGACCGGCAGCCACGCCCAGCTGATCGCGCAGGGCGGGCTTTATGCCCGGCTGGCGGCCTGATCGGCCAGGTCGTCGAACAGGCCCGGCGACATCTCCTGCCAGAAATCACGGATGCGCGCGGCGTTCAGCGGCGACATCCAGCCATGGCGCTCGAAATCCTGGCGCGCCGGGCCGTCGCCCAGCTGCGTCAGAAACAGCCGCCGATCCGCGTCGCGCTGCGTGGGGGTGCGCGTGCGGATCACCTCCAGGATGCGGCGCAGACGCTCCGCCTGTGGATTGGCGGCCTGCGGGTTCGCGGAATCAGGCGCGGGCGCCTTCGGGGCGGCGCCGAACCCCCCCTCCAGCGCGGCGGTCAGATAGCCCATCTTGCTGACCACGTTCTGACGCGCCTCGACGTAATCCAGCCCCGCGCGGACCTGCGCCTCGCCATGCGCGCCCAGCCATTGCCGCGCCAGCCGGTCGCTGGCCCCCAAGGCGCGCAGCCGGCCATAGACCTCGCCATGGCGCATCCCCTCGCCGTCATCCATGTCCAGGATGGCCAGTTGCGGGTTCTCCTTGATCAGGAATCGGATATGGGTGACCGCCCTGCCCTGCTTGCGCGTCTCGGGGGTCAGGACGATGTTGCTGCTGCGGTTCACCTCGGCCACGGCGGGCTTGATGATCTTGGCGTTCAGCTGCTTGAAAACCTCGTAATAACTGGAATCCGCCACCCCCATCAGGCGGCGGAACAGGTCCAGATCCCACCAGCCCGTCGATCCGGTCCGCACGAAGCGGTAACAGTTCTCATAGAGCGCCAGCGCATGGCCCGAGGTGAAGCGCCGCTGCATGTTCAGGTTGATCAACGCGAAGACCTTGGGATCATGCAGCTTCTCGGCCAAGGCGGGGGAATAGGCATATTCGCAGACCCCGCCCCGCAGCTTGGCATAACTCAGCAGGCTGGAGACGCCCCATTCCTGGCGCCCCTTCTCGTCCAGCATGTCCCATTCGGCGACCGTCTCGACCAAGCCACGCAGCGACTGCTTCAGCGTGTCCATGTCATTGCTGTTATAGCCGATCATCAGCGACAGCGTGCGCGCGTCGATCTGATGGCTGGGCTTGGTCATCAGCGTGTCGTAGGCATTGAGCAGCAGCACATTCGACAGCTTGCGCTGCAGCAGGGTCAGCTTGCCCGAGACGTGGATCGCCGCGACATGCTTCTTGACCGCCCCGCGCCGCAGGGCACCCGACAGCTGGTCGCGCGGTATGTCATCCATCTGGCCTGTTCCTGCCGTTTTCGTGATCCTGCCCCAAAAGGCACCCAACCGCAACAACCCCGCAGGCACCAAATCCCGCATCACCCCATCCCGCAAACGGGCACCCTTCCCCGCATAGCGCGGCCCAAGGCACCCGTTTCCGGTTCCGGACATGCCCCGGATCGGCCCTTCGCCGGGCAATTCCGCCCCATCCGGCCCCATCCTGCCCCTTGGCACCCCTGATCCCGCGAATCGGCACCCCCCATCCCGGAATCGGGCACCCTCCGCCCCGCATCCGGGCACCTCTCGTCCTGTATCGGGGTGCCTGTGTGCCTCTTAACTATTGAAATCTCACGATTCCCGGCTGCCAAAGACTCTAAAGATCAGAAAGGAAAGACAAGCTTTCCGGCGTCTTTTTTCGTTGGATTGAGAGGGTTTCGCCGCGAAACCTCGGCTTTTCGTTCCCTGGGGCGATTTCATGTGCCATAGTTGGCGACAGGCACATCGAACTATGACACATCGCGACAGGACCAAGATGTCAGGCAAAGAGCCGCTTCCCCCCTATTTCAACATCGACCCGGAGCGCGCGTCCAAGCGCCTGTCGGATCCCGTGGGCACAGCCCGATTCGCCAAGGCGGCCAGCTTTGCCGCCCGTGGCCGCCAGGACCTGGCCGAGCGGGGCTATGCCCCCGACGGCCGCAAGCGCCTGCGCCGCTTTTCGACATGGGAGGTGTGCCGCTATCTGATCCCCGTCGCAACGGCCCATTTCCGCCGGGTCCTGCGCAAGCATCCCGACCTGCCCCAAGGAGTGGGCGAAGGCAACTCCAAGTGGTTTTCGCTGGAGGACGTGCTGCGCCTGCGCGACCATTTCGCGACGGAAGGGGCATCGGACCGCGAATACCGCCCGTGGCGCCCCGAGGGCCTGCCGGCCAAGGTCCTCGCGGTGGCGAATTTCAAGGGCGGGGTTGGCAAGACCTCGACCGCGGCGCATCTGGCGATGTCGGCGGCGCTGGACGGCTACAAGGTGCTGGTCGTCGATCTGGACAGCCAAGGCAGCATGACCTCGATCATGGGCGGCCAGGTGGCGGATGAGTGGTCGACCGCCTTCCCGATCCTGGCCAAGGACTATGCCATGGCGTTGCAGGCCGAGAACCGGGTCCGTCAGGCCGCGGGCCAGCCCCCCCTGCCCTTCGACGAGACCCTGACCGAGGCGCTGACCATCTCCACCAGCGACCTGATCCAGCCGACCCACTGGCCGAATATCGACCTGCTGGGCGCGCAGCTGAACCTCTATTGGGCGGAATTCCAGGTCCCGGTCTGGCGGATGGGCCTGCGCGGCTGGCCGCTTTGGGATGCGCTGTCGAACGGGATGGCGCAGGACGGGGTGCTGGACCGCTATGATATCATCATCCTCGATACGCCGCCCGCGCTCGGCTATCTGACGATCAACGCACTGGCCGCTGCCGACATCCTGCTGGTGCCGCTCGGCGCGACCTTCCTCGAATTCGATTCGACGGGACGGTTCTTCGACATGCTCTATTCCACCTTCGCCAGCGTCGAGGAGGGCGAGAACACCGCCCGCCGCCGCGACGGTCTGCCCGAGATGCGCTTCGAATGGGATGCGGTGCGCGCGATCATCACCCGCTTCGACGCCAATCAGCAGACCGATCTGGCCAATGTCATCCAAGCCTATTTCGGTGATTTCATGACCACCTATCGCCAGGAACTGACCGCCATGGTCGGGCAGGCGGGCGAACAGGTGAACGGCATCTACGAGGCCGATTACCGCGAATTCAACCGCGACACCTATGTCCGCGGCCGCGAGACCTTCGACCGCACCTGGGCCGAGGTCAAGGAACTGATCCTGGGCGCCTGGTGGCGCGACCTGCAGATGACCGAGACGGAGGAAGATCATGGTTAAGCGCCGCCGCCTGGAGGCCCCCAGCACCGAGGACCTGTCCCGCATCGAGGCGCAGTTTCGCAGCGAAACCCCCGACCGCGCCCCCGCGGCGCGCGGCATTGCCCCGATCGCGCAGGTCGCCGCCGACAGTGCCGCCCATTACCGGGCCGAGGCCCCCGATGCGCGCGAGGCCCGGGCGCGGCTGGAATCCGATGCGGCCCAGCTGCAGGCTGCCCGCGACGGTGGCTTGCTGATGGTCGAGCTGCCCTTGGATCAGATCGACGAGGACGCGCTGATGCGCGACCGCATGACGATGGGCGAGGCCGAGATGCTGGAGCTGCGGCAATCCATCGCCGCCAACGGGTTGCGCCTGCCGATCGAGGTCTTCGAATTGGAGAGCCCGGGCAGGGCGGGGCAGCGCTATGGCCTGCTGTCGGGCTATCGCCGCCTGATGGCGACGCGCGGCCTGATGGAGCTGACCGGGGCCGAGAAATACGCGACCATCAAGGCGATCATCCGCCCCAGGGCCGATGCCGGCGGCGCCTTCATCGCCATGGTCGAGGAGAACGAGGTTCGCGAGAACCTGTCCCATTTCGAACGCGGCCGCATCGCCGTGATGGTCGCCAATCAGGGCGCCTTTGCCAATACCGAGGAGGCGGTGGACCGGCTCTTTGCCACGGGGTCCAAGGCCAAACGGTCCAAGATCCGGTCCTTTGCCCTGATCTTCGAGGAGCTGGGCGACATGCTGCATTTCCCCGAGGGCCTGACCGAGCGGCGGGGCCTGTTGCTGGCATCGGCCCTGCGGCAGGGGGCGGAATCGCATCTGCGCGATGCCTTGGCCCGCGGCACGCCCGAGGATGCCGATGCCGAATGGGCGATGATCGAACCCGCCATTGCCCGGCTGGACAAGACCCTGCGCGACCCGGCCCGCGGCGGCCGCCCGCGCCGGGCCGCCCCCGCGCCGGGCTGGGTGGACGACCAGACCCTGCGCACCACCAGCGGCATCACCATCCGCCGGTCCCAGGACAGCCGCGGCCATGTCCTGCGGCTGGAGGGCGCGGCCCTAACCTCGGACCTGATGGACAGCCTGATGCTGGAGATCCGCGCCTTGCTGGAGCGCTGAGGTTTCGCCGCGAAACCCCTCGGATGGGCGGGCCTCCGCCCATTCGCAACTGGCAGTTGACAAAATCTGTCAAGAATAGGATGAAGGCCCCGCAAGCCGCCGCGAGCCGATTACCCTGACAGGGCTGGACTTGGACCAGCCCCCGGCTTCGAGGCAGCGATGAACAGCATTTCCCCCGGGCGAGCGACGCCCCGTGACCCGGATTCCTGGGCTGACCTGGTCAGCCTGCGGGCCTTGATCATCAGCGAAATCAGGGAGTTGCGCGGCGGCAGGCCGATCCTGCCCGTCGCGGGTGGCTGGATCGAGGTCAGGGGCAGGGCGATGGCCACGGGCCTTGGGGATTGGGACGCGCTGATCCATCACGGGCCCGGCGGGGGCCGCCCCATCGGCGCGGCCGAGGCCCTGGCCCTGATGCTGGACCGCCTGTCGCGCCAGCATGGCGCGCAGGGCCGGGCCTTGGCGCGCCGGGTGCGCGCCAGCCGCCAGCGCATCGCCGCGATCGCCGCCGCGCGCATGGACCGTCCCGACGGCCCCCCCGATCACCTGACCGCCGAACAGGCCATGATTGCGGGCCATTGGATGCATCCCTGTCCCAAGGCCCTGTCCGGCATGACCCTGCCGGAGGAGCGGGCGATGACCCCCGACTGGCGCGGCGCGCTGCGGCTGCGGCTGCTGTCGGTGGTATCCGATCTGATCGAGGCGACCGCCCCGGATCTGGCGCGCGACCTGCCCGGGATGGATATCGATCCCGGCCCGGGGCGCGGCCTGCTGCCGGTCCATCCGCTGGCCTGGGACCGGGCGCGGCACGATCCGCGCATCGCGGCGCTGATCGCGGCGGGGGCCGTCACCGATCTGGGGCCGATGGGGCCGGGCTGGTGGGCGACATCATCGGTGCGCACGCTCTGGCGGCCCGACAGCCCGTGGCAGCTGAAGACCTCGCTGCCGGTCACCATCACCAATTCGCAGCGCGTGAACCGCCGGCACGAGATGCTGGCCGGTGCCGCGATGGCCGGCAGGGCAGGGGCCCTGTCGGGGCGGTTCGGGCCGCTGCGGCTGGTCGCGGATTCGCATTGGATGACCCTGCGCCTGCCCGGCGGGGCCGCATCGGGGCTGGAGGTGATCCTGCGCGACAATCCGTGGCGGGGCGGGCGGGGCGGTGCCGTCATGCAGCTGGGGGGCTGGTCGCGCCGCCGCTGCCGGGGCGGGCCTCGCTGCTGGCGCAGGTGATGACCGGCCCGCCCGAGGCCTGGTTCCGGGCCTATCTGGATTGTGCCGTGGCGCCCTTGCTGCGGATCTATGACGCGACGGGGATCGCGGTCGAGGCGCATCAGCAGAACGCCCTGCTGGATCTGGAGGGCGGCCTGCCGCGCCGCTGCGACATCCGCGACAATCAGGGGTTCTATGTGGCCGAGGACATGGCGCCCCCGGAATGGCGCGCCATCCCGCAGCTGGTCTATCCCCGCGCCGAGGCCGAGGCCGCCCTGGGCTATGCGCTGATCGTGAACCAGGTCTTTGGCGTGATCCATCGGATGGATCTGGACGGGATCTGGCCCGAGGGCGCGGCGCTGACGGTGCTGGCGCAGCATCTGCGCGGGCTGGCGGCGCTGCCCGGCCATGGCGGCGCCTTGGCCCGGTCCTGGCTGGAGCGTCCGACCTTGCCGGCCAAGGGCAACATGCTGACCCAGCTGGGCGGGGTGGATGAACTGCTGATCCCGGGCGAGCGCGCGCCGATGATCCGCATCGCCAATCCGCTGCCCGCGCGGGCGGCAGCCGGGGCGTTGGCCGATGTCGCCTGAGGAACGCAGCCTGCGCCAGACCGTCGAGGCCTTGGCCTTCGAGCGCATCCTGACCCCGGTGCCGGGCGGCTGGCGGGTGGGCGGGCTGGTGCTGCGCGCACGGTCTTCGCGGCAGGTCACCGGGCGCATCCGGCTGCTGGAGGTGCCGCGCATGGCCGATGGCCGCCCGCTGACGCCCGGGGCGCTGCGGCGGGGCTTGGCGGAGGCGGGGCTGGAACCCGCCGCGCTGATCCGGGCGATGCGGCGGTCGGCGCATTTTCTGCGCCAGGCGGGGCCGGTCGCGCATGACCGCCTGCGCCTGACCGGGCTGGCCTTGGAGGCCGCGCTGATCGAGGGCCATCCCTATCACCCCGGCTTCAAGTCGCGCACCGGGTTCTCGGCCGCCGATAACCGCGCCTATGGCCCGGAGGGCGAGGCGGGGGTCGCACCGGTCTGGCTGCGGGCCGATCCGGGGCTGGTGCATCGGGTCGGCACCGATCCGGCCGAGGGCTGGGCCGCGCCCGGGGCCGTGCCGGTCCATCCCTGGCAATGGGCGCGGCTGCGGGACGATCGGGCGGTGCGGGACTGGCTGGACCGGGGCCGCATCGCGGTGCTGGGGCAGGGGCCGGCGATGCAGGCCACGGCATCGCTGCGGACGCTGGCGCCGCGGGCGGGGGGCGATCATCTGAAGCTGTCGCTCGGGGTGGGGGTGACCTCGTCGCTGCGCGATCTGCCGCCGTGGTCGGTGGCGGTGGCCCCGGCGGTCTCGGACTGGCTGGCGCGGGTGGTGGCGGGCGATCCGCGGCTGGCGGGGCTGCGCATCCTGGCCGAACATGGCGCGGTGATGGTGGCGCCGGGGCGCTTGGGCGGGCGGCTGGCCGCGATCCGGCGCGCGGCGCCGCCGCCCGGCGCGGTGCCGCTGTCGGCGCTGAGCCTCTCGGGACCGGATGGCCGCCCGCTGATCGCGGATTGGCTGGACCGGCATGGGACCGGGCCTTGGGTGGCGCGGCTGGTGGCGGTGCTGGCCCCGGTCTGGCACCTGATGACCCATCACGGCATCGCGCTGGAGGCGCATGGCCAGAACCTGCTGCTGGTCCATCGCGACGGCTGGCCCGAGAGCCTGGTCGCGCGCGATTTCTCCGAAAGCCTGGAATATGTCCCCGACCGGCTGGCCCGGCCGGACCTGGCCCCCGATCTGGAGGCGCTGTGGCCCGCCATGGCGGGGGCCGCCCCGGGCACCCATCACCGCATGGCCCGCCCCGAGGATCTGCGCGATCTGGTGATGGATTGCCTGGTCACGCATCTGCTGTCGGACCTGGCATGGATGCTGCATCGCGACGGGCGCCTGCCCGAAGGGCGGTTCTGGGCGCTGCTGCGGGGGGCCTGGCCGCCCGCAGCAGCTTTGGCCACCCATGCCCCCGAATACCCCGCCGAGCGTCTGGCAGGCCGCCTGCTGGGCCTCTGCGAGCCCCATCCCGTTCCCAACCCCCTGAGAGAGCCGCCCATGACCGCGCATTTCCGCCTGGACGACCAGCTGATCGACCCCGACCGCATCGACCTGCCGCCGCTGGAGGGCGATCCCGACCGGCTGCGCGTCGCGCTGCATCTGCGCGATCCGGCCCGCTGCCTGGCGGCGATCCTGCGGCTGCGCGACCGGGGCGCGACCTGCCATCCGATCCATCCCGAGCTGCCCGCGGATCAGGCGCGCGATCTGGCGCGGCGCAGCGGCTGCGGGCTGTTCCTGGACGAGGGGGGCGTCACCGCCCTGGACGGCGACGTGCCCTGCCTGCCGGGCGGGGGGCTGATCCAGACCAGTTCCGGGACCACGGGCGCGCCGCGCATCGTCATCCGCCCTTGGGCCGAGGTCGCCGGGGAGGTCCGCGCCTATGTCGCGGGGTTCGCGCGGGCGGCGGGGATGACGCCGGTCATCGCGGCGCCGATCACCCATTCCTACGGGCTGATCGCGGGGGTCATGGCGGGGATGGCGCGGGGCCATGTGCCCGTCCTGATCCAGGGGGCCAATCCGCGCCGCATCCTGCGCCAGCTGGGGGCGGTGCCGCGGCCGATCCTCTATGCGGCGCCGCCGCTGCTCCATGCGCTGGCGCGGCTGGCGGGGCCGGGGGGGCTGCATGCGGTGATGTCCTCGGGCACGATCCTGCCGCAGCCCTGGTTCGACGCGCTGCGCGGGTCGGCGCGCCACCTGTTCCAGCAATATGGCTGTTCCGAGGCCGGCTGCCTGTCCATCGCCGAGGATCCCCGGTCGCCCGAGGATATGGGCATCCCCCTGCCGCATCTGCGTATGACGGCGGGGCAGGGGGGTGCGACCGGCCCGGTCCGCGTCATCCTGCCGGATGGGCGGCGGATCGAGACGGGCGATCTGGGCCGGATCCGGGACGGGCGGCTGATCTTTGCGGGCCGGGCGGCCGAGGTGATCGACGTGTCGGGCCTCAATGTCTATCCCGCCCAGATCGAGGCGGCGGCCCTGTCCCTGCCGGGGGTCGAGGATGCGGTGGCCTTCGCGCTGCCCGATCCGTCATCGGGCGAGCGGCCGGGGCTGGCCTATGCGGGCGCGGTGCCCGAGGACCGGCTGGCCGCCCATCTGGCCGCGCATCTGTCGGCCCGGCAATGCCCCGCGCGGCTGTTCCGCATGCCCGCCCTGCCGCGCGGCGCGAACGGCAAGATCGCGCGCCGCGACCTGGCCCGGGCGGTGCTGGCGTGACCGCCGCGTCGGAGGCGCAGGCCGCCATCGCGGCGATCCTGTCCGGGCCGATGGGGCTGGGGCCGGATCTGTCGCCCGATGCGGCGCTCGGCCATGATCTGGGGCTGGATTCGGCGGGGCTGATGACCCTGATGCTGCATCTGGAGGAGGCGGGCCTGCCCATGGGCGAGGATGTCTTTGACCGCGCGCCCGGCCTGACCCTGCGCGGCCTGGCCGAGGCCCTGGCCGGTGCCGCACCCGACCCCGAGCCGGTGGACATCAAGGTCCATTGCGTCGTCAGCTGCTTCTGCCAGGCGCTGAAGGATCGCGGCGGGGTGGATCACCGGCCGCTCTATCTGGGGCTGTGGGACGGGCAGGTGGTGGTCGACGGGGCGATGCGCCTGTCCTATCACGCGCCGGGGATCGATCACGGGTTCTATCGGGACTGGGCGCGGCGGCTGTTCGGGCTGCGGGTGTCGGTCTGGTACGATCCCGCCCGCGACAAGGCCGCGAACCTGGCCCTGCTGGAGGATCTGGTCGCGCGCTGGACGCCGGGCCGCCACATCATGCCGATGATCGACATGGCCCTGCTGCCGCAGCGCGACAACAAGTTCGCCCAGGACCCCTTTCCTCATTACGCGCTGATCCAGCCCACCGCCGATCCCGCGACCTGGCTGATGCGCGACCCCGATTTCCGGTGGGAGGGGCCGCTGCCCGCCGACGACCTGCGCCGCGCCTTCCTGCGCCCCACCGTGGCGGGCGGCATGGCCTTCGGGCTGGAGGGGGTGCATCCCGCCACGCCCGAGGGAATCGAGGCGATGCACCGGGCGGTCTTTGATGCGGATCGGGTGCCGCTGATCGCGGCGCTGCGCGACATCCTGCACGCCCATGACGGGCCGTTGCCGCGCGCCGATCTGGAGATCGCGCTGCGCGAGCTGCCCGTCATCGCGATCCGCAAATATGCCTATGAGCATGCGCTGGCGATCTTTGGCGATATCGAGGGGGCGGACCATGACGCCTTCGAGGAATGCTGCGACCGGATCGCGCGGCTGCATGGCGGGCTGAACGCGGTCCATCGCCGGGCGGTGGCCTTTGCGCGCGGGGGGGACCGGGCCGATCTGGCGCTGGCGCTGGACCGGCTGGCGGATCTGGCCCGTCTGGAACGCGGCATCAAGGCGACGCTGGCCGACTGGTTCGCCCGCTGGCGCGCGGCTCAGAAATCCAGGCCCAGATCCAGCACCGGCGCCGAATGGGTCAGCGCGCCGACCGAGATATAGCCCACCCCCGTCGCCGCCACATGGGCGATGCGGTCCAGCGCCATGTTGCCCGAGGCCTCCAGCACCACGCGGCCTTGGGCCATGGCCACCGCCTGGCGCAGGGTGGGGATGTCCATGTTGTCCAGCAGGACGACATCGGCGCCGCCCTCCTCCAGCACCTCGGCCAGCTGGTCGAGGCGGTCGACCTCGATCTCGACCCGCATCATGTGCGAGGCGCGGGCCTTGATGGCGCGCAGGACCGGGCCGATGCCGCCCGCGGCGGCGATGTGGTTGTCCTTGACCAGGATCGCGTCCGACAGCGAGACCCGGTGGTTGAAGCCGCCGCCATGCAGCACGGCCTGTTTCTCGACCAGGCGCAGGCCGGGCGTGGTCTTGCGGGTGCAGGTGATGCGGGCATCGGTGCCGCGTGTCTCGGCCACGAAGGCTGCGGTCAGGGTGGCGATGCCGCTGAGCCGCCCGGCGAAGTTCAGCGCCACCCGCTCGGCCGAGAGGATCGCGGCGGCGGATCCCTCGATCACCGCCAGCGTGTCGCCCGCCGCGAAGGCCGTGCCGTCGGGGCAGGGCGTGTCGATGCGCAGGGTCGGGTCGATCAGGCGGAAGGCCAGGGCGGCCAGCCCCATGCCCGATGCGGTGCCGGGCCGGCGTGCGCGGATCGCGGCGCGGGCGGTGGTGCCCGCGGGGATCACCGTGCGGGTGGTGATGTCGCCATTGGTTCCCAGATCCTCGGTCAGGGCGGCGCGGATCAGGGGTTCCAGGATCAGGTCGGGCAGAGGGGGGATCATAGGCGCTCCGGCGTGAGGGATGAGGCGTCGCGCAGGGCCAAGGCGCGGTCCAGCGTCAGGCGGCTGCGCGCGGCCTGCGGCAGGGTGTCGGGATGGTCGGTGCGGCAATGCGCGCCCCGGCTTTCGCGGCGCATCAGCGCGGCGGCGCAGATCAGCGTCGCGGTGGCGGTCATGTTGCGCAGGCGCGGGCTGTCGCAGGCGGCCTCGATCGCGGCGATGCGGGTGAGGGCCATGCGCAGGCCCGCATCGTCGCGCAGGACGCCCGCGCCCCCGGTCATCGCGGCGCGCAGATCGGCAATCAGGGTCGGGTCGGGCAGGGGTGTGGGGGCGGGCCGGGGCAGGGCGACTGGCGCCCCCTCGCCCGGGGGTGGGGCCGCGATGATGGCAGCGCGGCGCGGCGGGCGAACACCAAGGCCTCCAGCAACCCGTTCGAGGCCAGCCGGTTCGCGCCGTGCAGCCCGGTCGATGCCGCCTCGCCGCAGGCCCAGAGGCCGGGCAGGCTGCTGCATCCGTCACTGTCGGTGGCGATGCCGCCCATGTGGTAATGCGCGGCGGCGGCGACGGGAATGGGCTGGCGCGTGGGGTCGATGCCCGCGCGGGCGCAGGCGGCGGCCACGGCGGGAAAGCGCGCGGCCAGGTCGGGAATGGCGCGGCAGTCCAGCGCCGGGGAGGCGCAGGCATAGACGCCGCGCGCCACGATGTCGCGCGGGGCCAGATCGGCATCGGGATGCAGGTCGGGCATGAAGCGGCGGCCTTGGGCGTCGATCAGCACCGCGCCCTCGCCGCGCAGGGCCTCGGTCGCCAAGGGGGCGGGATCGGTGCCGGTGGCGATGGCGGTGGGGTGGAACTGGACGAATTCCGCATCCGCGATGACGGCGCCGGCGCGGGCGGCCATACCCATGGCCTCGCCCCGGATGCGCGGCGGGTTCGTCGTCACCGCGTAAAGGCCCCCCGCACCGCCCCCCGCGATCAGGACCGCAGGCGCGCCGAGCGCCACATCCGCCGAACCCGCGGCATGGGCCAGGCGCAGCCCGGCGACCCGGGCCCCGTCGCGGATCAGGCCGGTGGCGACCCAGCCCTCCAGCACCTGGACCGACGGGGTGGCGCGGATCGCCGCCAGCAGAGCGCGCATGATCTCGGCCCCGGCCTGGTCGCCCTTGACGCGGACCACGCGGGCAAAGCTGTGGGCGGCTTCGCGCGACAGGACATAGCCCCCCGCGCCGTCGCGGTCGAAGGGCGCGCCGAGCCGGGTCAGTTCCAGGATATGCGCGCGCGCCTCGCGCGTGACCATCCGGGCGATGGCGGGATCGACCGTGCCCGCCCCCGCCCTCAGCGTGTCGGCGGCATGGCATTCGGCGCTGTCTGGCGCGGCCATCGCCGCCGCCACCCCGCCCTGCGCCCAGGCCGAGCTGGCCCCCTGGCCAAGCGGATCGGGCGAGATCATCAGCACCGGCCGCGGCGCCAGCACCAGCGCCGCATAAAGCGCCCCCAGACCCGCGCCGACGATGACGACCCGGTCGGTCCGCACCGCCGGATCAGCCATCCAGCTGGCGCGACAGGTCGATCATCCGCTGGACCGCCAGGCGCGCGGGCGCGGCGATGGCAGGGTCGACCTCGACCTGGCCGGTCATGGAATGCAGCGACCACAGCACCTTTTCCAGGGTGATCTTCTTCATGTAGGGGCACATGTTGCAGGGGCCCAGGAACTCGACCCCCGGATGGGCGTCGGCGATGTTCGAGGCCATCGAGCATTCGGTGACCAGCATCGCCTTTTCCGGGCGCTCGCGGCCCACATAATCGATGATATGCGCGGTCGAGCCCGCGAAATCGGCCTCGGCCACGACATCGGGGGGGCATTCGGGATGGGCGATGATGCGCAGCCCCGGATGCCAGTCGCGGAAATCGCGCAGGTCCTGGGGGGTGAAGCGTTCATGCACGATGCAGGCGCCGTCCCACCAGACGATGCGTTTCTGCGGCACCTGGGCCGCGACATTCTGGGCCAGCCATTTGTCGGGGGTCATGATGACCGTGTCGCCGGGCATGGCCGCCACGATCCGCGCCGCGTTGGACGAGGTGCAGCAGATGTCGGATGCGGCCTTCACCTCGGCCGTGGTATTGACGTAGCTGACGACCATCGCGCCGGGATAGCGGGCGCGCATCTGGGCCACCCCTTCGGCGGTGATGGATTCCGCCAGCGAGCATCCGGCCTCCATGTCGGGCATCAGCACGGTCTTGGCGGGGTTCAGGATCTTGGAGGTCTCGGCCATGAAATGCACGCCGCATTGCACGATGATGTCGGCATCCGTGCGCGTGGCCTCGATCGCCAGCTGCAGGCTGTCGCCCACCACATCGGCGATGCCGTGAAAGATGTCGGGCGTCATGTAGTTATGCGCCAGCACCACCGCGCCGCGTTCGGCCTTCAGCCGGTTGATCGCGGCGACATAGGGCGCGGCCACGGCCCAGTCCGGAAAGGGCATCACCCGGTCCATGCGCGCATGGATATGGGCCATGTCCCGCGCCAGGTCGACCGACGGCGCCAGGTCGTAATGCAGGGCCAGTTCGGCACGGATATCGGTCAGGTCCAGCATGACGGTCCCATTTCCCCCCAGATGTCGCGTTCGGCGGCGCGCATGACGGTTGCGTGACGCCGCGGCCCCATCCGTTTAGCGGCCGGGGGGGCGGGGCGCCACCGCTTTGATCGGCGCGGGGATTTTTGCGACCCGCCGTAACGCCGCGTCGCGCCGGCGCGAAGGGACCCTTCGGAAGGCCAGCGCCTGGCCTTTCCTTTCAGGGAGACGACATCATGACCGCTTTCACGTCCCGCATGGCGTTCGGCGCCTCGCTGGCCTGCGCGATCGGCGCCTTGGCCACCACCCCCGTCCAGGCCCAGGAGATGGAGAAATGCTATGGCATTTCCCTGGCCGGGCAGAACGACTGCGCGGCCGGGCCCGGCACGACCTGCGCGGGCACGTCCACCGTGGATTACCAAGGCAATGCCTGGACCCTGGTCCCCACCGGCAGCTGCCTGACCACGGAACTGCCCGCCGCCGCCGACGGCACCGCCCGAGAGGCCGCACTGGAGGCCTTGGACCGCGACCTGCCCGCCTGATCGCCACCGGGGGGCGCGGACGGTCCGCGCCCCCGCCCGCCCCCGCCCCGCCCGCACCGGAGGATGCCATGACCCGCCTGCCGCCCCCGCGCGGCCTGGGCTTCAAGCCCGAGCATTTCGCCGCGATCCGCCACGACCCCAGCCCCCCGGCCTTTTTCGAGGTCCATGCCGAGAACTATCTGGGCGCGGGCGGGCTGCCCCATGCCCAGCTGACCGCGATCCGGCAGGCGCATGCCCTGTCGATCCATGGCGTCGGCCTGTCGATCGGCGGGTCTGCCCCGCTGGACCGCGCGCATCTGGCGCGGCTGCGTGCGCTTTGCGACCGCTATCAGCCGGAGAGCTTTTCCGAGCATCTGGCCTGGTCCAGCCATGGCGCGGAGTATCTGAACGACCTGCTGCCGCTGCCCTATACCGAGGCGAGCCTGGCGCGCATCTGCGATCATGTCGATCAGGTGCAGGAGGCGCTCGGCCGCCGGATCCTGCTGGAGAACCCGGCGACCTATGTCGTCTTCGAGCAGTCGACCATCCCCGAGACCGCCTTTCTGGACCAGGTCGCGCACCGCACGGGATGCGGGCTGCTGCTGGACGTGAACAACGTCTTCGTGTCCTGCACCAACCATCGCGGCGATCCGCGCGCCTATCTGGCCGATTTCCCCGTGGATGCGGTGGGCGAGATCCATCTGGGCGGGCATGCGGCCGAGGACCTGCCCTCCGGGCCCTTGCTGATCGACAGCCACGGCGCGGCGGTGGCGGACCCGGTCTGGACGCTGTTTGCCGAACTGGTGGCCCGGATCGGCCCGCGCCCGACGCTGGTCGAATGGGACAATGACCTGCCCGCCTGGCCGGTCCTGGCCGCCGAGGCCGCCCGCGCCGATGCCATCCTGACCGCGGGGGCCCGCCATGCCGCATGAGGCCGCCTTTCACGCCGCGCTGCGGGGCGGGACCCTGCCGCCGGGCGTCACCGCGCCCGACCCTGCCGAGGCGGCGCGCCGTTTCGCCGTCTATCGCAACAATGTGGCCGTCAGCCTGGGCCAGGCCTTGGCGCGGCGCTTTCCGGTGATCGAGCGACTGCTGGGCCCGGCCTTCTTTGCCGCGCTGGCGCGGGCCTATCGCCGGGCCGATCCGCCGCGCGGCCCGGTCCTGGCCGAATGGGGGGAGGGTTTCGCGGATTTCCTGGACGGTTTCCCCCCGGTCGCGGATTGGCCCTATCTGGGCTGCGTGGCGCGGATCGAGGCCGCCCGGACCCGCGCCTTTAATGCCGCCGATGCCGCGCCCATGGACCCCGCGCGGCTGGCGGGGGCGGATCCGGGGCGGCTGAGGCTGGTCCTGCACCCCTCGGTCCAGGTGCTGCGCCTGCGCCATCCGGCGGTGGCGATCTGGGCGGCCAACCAGCCCGGCGCCGCGCCCCTGTCCATTCCGCCCGGCCCCCAGATCGCGCTGATCCTGCGCGATCCCGCCTTCGCCGTCCCGGTCGAGGCGATCGCCGCCCCGGATGCCGCGCTGATCGAGGCGCTGCAGGCGGGCCTGCCTTTGGCCCGCGCGGCCCGGCCCGGCCATGACCCGGCCCCGCGTCTGGTCGCGCTGATGCGGCAGGGCGCGATCACGGGGGCGCGGCCATGATCGCGCGGCTGAACCGCCTGGCCGCGCGCATCCCCGATGCCCCGGTGGCGCTGGCCCTGCGGGTCTTTCCGGCGGCGGTCTTCTGGCAGTCCGGCCGCACCAAGGTCGAGGGGCTGTCGATCAAGCCATCGACCTGGTTCCTCTTCGAACACGAATACGCGCTGCCCATGATCCCGTCGGCTTGGGCGGCGGTCATGGCGACCTTGGCCGAACATGCCCTGCCCGTGCTGCTGGTCCTGGGGCTGGCCACGCGGCTGTCGGCGATCGGGCTGCTGGCGATGACGGCGGTGATTCAGGTCTTCGTCTATCCGGGGGCCTGGGTGACGCATGGGCTTTGGGCGGCCTGCCTGCTGGCCGTGGCGGCGCGGGGGCCGGGGCGGCTGTCGCTGGACCGCGCACTTGGGTGGGACGGGCGATGACCGCGCCGGGCCTGACCTTGGCGGCGGGCGCGGATGCCGCGCGCGGCTGGACGCCCCGATCCCGCCATTGCCCGCGCCCCGGTCCGGGGGTTAGACTGGCCCGACCGCAGGGGGAGGCCGCGCTGGACCGGGACGACATCTGGGACGATCTGATGCGCCGCGCCAATCGCGGCGACGGGGCGGCCTTTCATCGATTCCTGACCTTGGTCACGCCGCCGCTGCGGGGCCTGATCCGCGCGCGGGGCCGCGCCCTGCCGCCCGACCAGCACGAGGATGTCCTGCAGGAGGTGCTGCTGGCCATCCATCTGAAACGCGGCAGCTGGGACGGATCGGCGCCGGTGCGGCCTTGGCTCTATGCGGTGGCGCGGCACAAGGTGGTCGATGCCTTCCGCAGGCGGGGCCAGCGGCTGCATCTGCCGCTGGAGGATCTGGCCGAGGTGCTGGCGGCCGAGCCCGGCCCCGCCCCCTTGGCCGCGCGCGATGCCGACCGGATGCTGGGCATGATCGACGCGCGATCCGCGGCCCTGGTCCGCGCCGTCCGCCTGGAGGAGCGCAGCACCGAGGATGCCGCCGCCGCGCTCGGGCTGACGCCGGGGGCGGCGCGGGTGGTCCTGCACCGCGCCATGCGCCGCCTGACCGACCTGGCGGGGAGGATAAAATGACCGACCGTCCCAAGACCGAGGATCTGATCCGCGCGCTGGCCGCCAGCCCGCCGCCGCCCGCCTTGACCGGCGCGGGCATCGCCTGGCCCATGCTGGGGGGGCTGGCGGTGACGGTGGGGGCGGCGCTGGCGGTGATCGGGCTGCGCCCCGATCTGGGCGCGGCGCTGATGCTGCCGCAGGTGGCGGCCAAGACGGTGCTGCCCTTGGTGCTGGCGGTGCTGGCGCTGGTGCTGGCGCTGCGCTCGGCGCGCCCGGGACGGCGGCTGCGCGCGGGCTGGCTGACGGGGCCTGCGGCGGCGGCGCTGGCGCTGTTCCTGCAGGGTCTGGCGCAGACCCCGTCCGGCGCGCTGCTGCCCGCGATCATGGGCCACAGCGCGGCGGCCTGCCTGATGGCGATCACCGCCCTGTCGGCCCCGGCCATCGCCTTGGGCCTGTGGGCCGCGCGGCGCGGCGCACCCCTGCGCCCGGGGCTGACCGGAGGGCTGATCGGCATGGCGGCATCGGCCGGGGCGGCGGCGGGTTATGCGCTGCATTGCACCGAGGATTCGCCCCTGTTCTTCACCACCTGGTATGGGCTGGCTATCGTGATCGGCACCGCGATCGGCGCCTTGGCCGGACGCCGCGTCCTGCGCTGGTAGGGGAGCGCCGCGGGGAACCCGCCCCGCCCCGCCGTCCTTTCCCTGCCAAGACCATCATTTCGAAAGACCGCATGACCCATCATTCCCTTCTGCTGGCCGGGGTTGCAGCCCTGGCCCTGGCCGCCTGCCAACCCCTTGCCACCGATGCCCCCGCCGAGGCGCCCGCCGATGCCCCCGTCGCCGCGCCGGTCGAAGCCCCGGCTTCCGGCGTCAGCGCCGAGACTGCCGCGCTTTATGCCGCGACGCGGGACAACGGCTTTGACGTGCCGGCTATCCCCGCATCCCTGCTGACCGAGGACAAGGCCCGCCAGAGCGTCGATTACTGGACCGACCACCCGCCTGGCACGATCATCGTCGATCCGCATGCGCGCAGGCTGTATCTGGTGCAGCCGGGCGACCGGGCGATCCGCTATACCGTGGGCGTGGGGGCGGCGGGCTTCGGCTTCACCGGCCAGGCGCATACCCCCTATCAGCGGGACTGGCCGCGCTGGACCCCGACCGACGACATGCTGGCGCGCAATCCCGACCATTACGGCCCCTCGGCCGACGGGGTCGAGGGCGGGCCGTCCAACCCGATGGGGGCGCGTGCGCTCTATATCCATAATTCGGTGGGCGACACCTTCTATCGCATCCATGGCACGCCCGATCCGGCATCGGTGGGCACGGCGTCATCGGCGGGCTGCATCCGGCTTTTCAACCAGGACATCATCCACCTGGCCGAGCGCACCCGCAGCATGGCCCGCGTGGTCGTGCTGACCGAGGCGCAGTCGGGCATGGGCACCACCCCGCCGGGCGGCTGACCGGCTTGCGGGGCGGGGCGGGTCGCGGCACTCTGACGGCGGGATGTAACATTGCCGCCGCCGCGCGCGACATGTCCCTTGGACAGTCCGGTCCGACCGTCGAAAGGGACGCCACGTGACGAAACCGATCCTGTTTGCCGCAGCCGCCCTGGCGCTGGTCCTGGCGGCCTGGCTGATCCCCGACCTGCGCGTCGCGGGCGAGATGCTGGACCGGCTTTCGGCGGGGGCCGAGGCGCATCCGCTGGCCGCGGCCCTTGCCTTCCTGGGCATCTATGTCGCGGTGACGGCGCTGTCGCTGCCCTTGGCCACGCCGCTGACGCTGCTCGGCGGGGCGCTGTTCGGGTTCTGGCAGGGGCTGGTGATGGTCTCGGTCGCGGCGACGGCGGGGGCGACGCTGGCCTTTCTGGCGGCGCGCTATCTGCTGCGGGACTGGGTTCGGGCGCGGCTCGGGGACCGCGCGCGGGGGATCGAGGCCGGGCTGGCGCGGGACGGGGCGTTCTATCTGTTTTCGCTGCGGCTGATCCCGGTCGTGCCCTTCGTGGCGGTGAACCTGCTGATGGGGCTGACGCCGATGCGGGCTTGGACCTTTGCCTGGGTCAGCCAGCTGGGCATGCTGGCGGGCACGGTCGTCTATGTGAACGCGGGCACCCAGCTGGGCGCGCTGGAGGATCTGTCGGGCATCGTCTCGGCCCCGGTGCTGGCGTCGTTTGCGGCGCTGGCGGTGTTTCCCTGGATCGCGCGGGCGGGTCTGGGCGCGGTCAGGCGCAGGCGCGTCTATCGCGGCTGGCGGCGGCCCGCGCGGTTCGACCGCAACCTCATCGTGATCGGCGCGGGATCGGCGGGGCTGGTCGCGGCCTATATCGCGGCGGCGGTGCGCGCCCGCGTCACGCTGGTCGAGGCCTCCGAGATGGGCGGCGATTGCCTGAACACCGGCTGCGTGCCGTCCAAGACCCTGATCCGCAGCGCCACCCTGGCCCATCAGATGCGCCATGCGGGCCGGTGGGGCCTGACCGACACGCCCCCCACGGTGCCCTTTCGCGCAGTCATGGCGCGGGTGCGCGCGGCCATCGCCCGCATCGCGCCCCATGACAGCGTCGAACGCTATACCGCCCTGGGGGTCGAGGTGCTGCGCGGCCATGCCCGGCTGGTCGATCCCTGGACGGTCGAGATCACCGGCGCGGACGGCCCCCGCCGCCTGACCAGCCGCGCGGTGATCGTGGCCACCGGCGCGCGCCCCGTCCTGCCGCCCATTCCCGGGCTGGACGGCGTCGACCCCCTGACATCCGAGACGCTGTGGGATGCGCTTGGCGATCAGGACGCGCCGCCCGCCCGGCTGCTGGTCCTGGGCGGCGGGCCCATCGGCTGCGAGCTGGCGCAGGCCTTCGCGCGGCTCGGCTCGCAGGTGATGCTGGTCGAACGCGCGCCCCGCCTGCTGCCACGCGAGGATGCCGAGGTCGCGGACCTGCTGGCCGCGGCGCTGCGGGCCGACGGGGTCGCGGTGATGACCGGGCACGAGGCGCGGGCCTTCGGCCGCGACGACGGGGCTTGGGTCGATCTGGATCATGCGGGCGGGACGGCGCGCTTGGGCTTCGACCGGGTGATCGTCGCCTTGGGCCGCAGCGCCCGGCTGGAGGGGTTCGGGCTGGAGGATCTGGGCATCGCCACCGGCCGGACCATCGCGGTCAACGACTTCCTGGAGACCCGTTTCCCCAACATCCTGGCCGCGGGGGACGTGGCGGGGCCCTTCCAGTTCACCCATGTCGCGGCCCATCAGGCCTGGTTCGCCAGCGTCAACGCGCTTTTCGGGTCGATCCGGCGGTTCCGGGCGGATTACCGCGTCATCCCCCATGCGACCTTCACCGATCCCGAGATCGCGCGGCTCGGCCTGTCCGAGGCCGAGGCCGCGCGGCAGGGCATCGCGGTCGAGGTGACGCGCTTCGATCTGGCCGGGCTGGACCGGGCCATCACCGACGGCGCGGCGCGGGGTTTCGTGAAGGTGCTGACCCCGCCGGGGCGCGACCGAATCCTGGGGGTGACGATCATGGGCGATCACGCGGGCGATCTGATGGCCGAATTCACCTTGGCGATGAAGCACGGGCTGGGCCTGGGCAAAATCCTGTCCACCGTCCATGTCTATCCCACCTGGGCCGAGGCCGCCAAATCCACCGCGGGCGCTTGGCGGCGCGCGCATGTCAATCCGCGCGCCCTGGCCCTGTTGGAGCGGTTCCACCGCTGGAGGCGCGGATGATCGACGCCTATCTGCTGCCCCTGCAGCGCGCCGCGATGCGGCCCCTGGCCCGCCGCCTGGCCGATCGCGGCATCGGCGCGGATGCGATCAGCGTGGCGGGCTTCGCCCTGGGCCTGGGGGCGGTCGCGTCGCTGGCCCTGGGCTGGTTCTGGGCGGCGCTGGTCCTGATGCTGGCCAACCGGGCGATGGACGGGCTGGACGGGGCGGTGGCGCGGATCACCGGGCCGACCGACCGGGGCGCCTTTCTGGACATCGCGCTGGATTTCGTCTTCTACGCGCTGGTGCCGGTGGGCTTTGCGCTGCATGACCCCGTGGCCAACGCCCTGCCCGCGGCGGTGCTGATCGCGGCCTTCGTGGGCACGGGGTCGTCCTTTCTGGCCTTTGCCGCCATCGCCGCCAAGCGCGGCCGCACCGCCCAGGCCTTTCCCCAGAAGGGCATCTATTACCTGGGCGGGCTGACCGAGGGGTTCGAGACCATCGCCGTCTTCGTGCTGATGTGCCTCTGGCCCGACCTGTTTCCCGTCCTGGCCTGGATCTTCGCCGCCGCCTGCGCGGTGACGACCGTCCTGCGCTGGCGCATGGGATGGACCGCCTTCGACACCCGAGAGGAGAGACGATGAAGACCATGATGTCCGCCGCCGCCCTGATCCTGGCCGCGGGTCCCGCCCTGGCCGATGACTGGCAGGATGTGCTGGACGAGGCGCGGGGCCAGACCGTCTACATGCATGCCTGGGGCGGGGACGAACGCACCAACGCCTTTCTGGCCTGGGTGGGCGACATGCTGCAGGACCGCCACGGCGTGGCCCTGAGCCATGTCAAGCTGTCCGACACGGCCGAGGCCGTCGCCCGCGTCCTGGCCGAAAAGACCGCCGGGCGGGACGAGGGCGGCCAGGTCGACCTGATCTGGATCAACGGCCCGAATTTCCTGGCCATGAAGGACCAGGACCTGCTGCACGGCCCCTTCGTGGCGGATCTGCCCAATGCCCGCTATCTGGACCTGTCGCCGCAATCGGCCAACAGCGTCGATTTCACCACCCCCGTCGAAAGGATGGAGAGCCCGTGGCGGCTGGCCAAGTTCGTCTTCAACTATGACGCGGCGCGGATCGATGCGCCCCCGCCCCGGATGGAGACCTGGGTCGATTGGGCGGCGGCCCATCCGGGGCGGATCACCCATCCCGACCCGTCGAACTTCATGGGCGCGACCTTCCTGAAACAGGCCTTGGTAGAGCTGGCCCCGGCGGATGCCGACCTGACACAGGAGCCGACGGATGCGGCATTCGAGGCGGCCTCGGCGCCGCTCTGGGACTGGTATGACGCGCTGCGCCCGCATCTGTGGCGCGGCGGGCAGGCCTTTCCCGAGAACCAGTCCGTCCAGCAGCAGCTTCTGAACGATGCCGAGATCGACGTGACCATGTCCTTCGACCCGGCATCGGCGGCGGCGGCGATCCGCGACGGGCTGCTGCCCGAGACGGTGCGCGTCCATGTCCCCGAGGCCGGCAGCATCGGCAATGTCAGCTTCGTGGCCATCCCCTACAACGCCGCCCACCGGGCGGGCGCCAAGGTGGTGGCCGACATGCTGCTGGACCCGGAGGTTCAGGCGCATATGCAGAATATCGACGTGCTGGGGTCGTTCTCGGTCCTGGATCCGGGGCTGCTGGATGCGGATGCGCGGGCGGCCTTTGCCGCGCTGCCCACCGATCCCGCCCTGCCCGCGCTGGAGGATCTGGGCCCCGTCCTGCCCGAGCCGCATGCCGGCTGGATGACCCGGCTGACCGCCGAATGGCAGGCCCGTTACACCCGGTGATGACGGCCCGGATCCTGCGCGCCGCTGCGGGGGCGGTGATCCTGGCGGGTCTGGTCCTGCCGGTGGCCTTGGGGCTGGGTCACAGCCTGCGCGCGGGGTTCGGGCATTTCCCGGCCTTGGGCGCCACCGGCCCCGATCTGGGCCCGTGGCGCCAGCTGCTGGCCATGCCGGGGCTGGGACGGGCGGCGGCGCTGTCGGTCTGGACCGGGATGGCCGCGACGGGGCTGTCGCTGGTCCTGGCCTTGGGCGCGGTGGCGGCGCTGCAGGGGCGGCTCGGGCCGGTGCGGGCGGTGCTGGCGCCCCTGCTGGCCGCGCCCCATGCGGCGGTGGCGATCGGGCTGGCCTTCGTGCTGGCGCCGTCGGGCTGGCTGGCGCGGGGGCTGGCGCCGCTGATGGGTTGGGCGCGCCCGCCCGACATCGCCACGGTGGGCGATCCCTGGGGCCTGGCGCTGATCCTGGGGCTGACCGTCAAGGAGCTGCCCTTCCTGACCCTGATTCTGATGGGCGCGCTGACCCAGATCCCGCTGCAGCGCAGCCTGGCCGCGGGCCGGGCCTTGGGCTATGGGCGGCTGGCCTGCTGGCTGTGGCTGATCGTGCCGCAGCTCTGGCCGCTGATCCGGCTGCCGGTGCTGGTGGTGCTGGCCTTTTCGCTGTCGGTGGTGGACATGGCGCTGATCCTGGGGCCGTCGAACCCGCCGACCCTGGCGGTGATGGTGGCGCGGATGCTGTCGGACCCGGACCTGCGCGCGATCCTGCCGGCATCGGCGGGGGCTGTTGCAGCTGGCGCTGGTGGCGGGGGCCTTCGGGGTGACGCTGGCCGCGGCGCGGGGGCGGGGGCCTTGGGCCGGGTGGTCCTGCGCGGCGGGCGGCGCGTGGCGGGGGCGGACCGGCTTAGCCGCGCTGCCGGTCGCCGCGGCGGGGCTGGTCGTGGCGCTGGCCGCCATCGGCATGGCCGGGCTGGCGCTGTGGTCGGTCAGCTTTGCCTGGCGCTGGCCCGATCCCTGGCCCCAATCGCTGTCGCTGCGCGCCTGGCGCGATGTCGGGCGCTGGTCGGGGGCGGTGGGGCAGACGCTGCTGATCGCGGCGGTGTCAACCGGGCTGGCGCTGGTCACGGCGGTCGCGTGGCTGGACAGCGGCGACAGGGTGGGGCGGCGCGGCCAGGGCGGCTGGCTGCGCGCGGTGATCCATGTGCCGCTGCTGCTGCCGCAGCTGTCCTTTCTGATCGGGCTGGCGGGGATGATGATCCATGCGCCGATCGGCCCCCTGGCGGCGGTGATCTGGGGGCATTGGCTGTTCGTCTTTCCCTATGTGATGATCGCGCTGGCCGGGCCTTGGGCGGCGCTGGACCCGCGGCTGGACCGCAGCGCCGCCGCCCTTGGCGCGGGGCCGTGGCGGCGGCTGTGGCGGGTCAAGCTGCCGGTGCTGATGGCGCCGGTCGCCACGGCGGCGGCGGTGGGATTCGCCGTGTCGGTCGCGCAATACCTGCCGACGTTGTTTCTGGGCGGCGGCCGCATCGCCACCCTGACGACCGAGGCCGTGGCCCTGTCATCGGGATCGGACCGGCGGGTGGCTGCGGTCCATGCCGTTTTGCAGGCGGCGCTGCCTTGGGGGGTGTTTCTGGCCGCGCTGGCCCTGCCGGCCTGGGCCCATCGCCATCGCCGCGCATTGAAAGGAGCCGCATGACCCTGACCCTGATCGACCTGACCGTGGCCCCCCGGGGGGCATCGCCCTTGTTCGCGCCCTTGGGGCTGGCGGTGGCGCCCGGCACCGTGACCAGCGTCACCGGACCCTCGGGCATCGGCAAATCCACCCTGCTGGCGGCGATCGGCGGGCATCTGGGTGCGGATTTCACCGTGCGGGGCCGGGTCCTGCTGGACGGGCGCTGCATGCTGTCCTTGCCCGCGGAACGGCGCGGCATCGGGATCATGTTCCAGGATGCGCTGCTGTTTCCGCATCTGTCGGTGGCCGACAACCTGGCCTTCGGCCTGTCGCCGGCGGTCCGGGGCCGGGCCGCGCGCCGTGCCGCCGTGGCCGAGGCGCTGGACCACGCTGGCCTGCAGGGGATGGGGACGCGCGACCCGGCCACCCTGTCGGGCGGCCAGCGGGCGCGGGTCGCGTTGATGCGCACGCTGCTGGCGCGGCCGCGCGCCGTGCTGCTGGACGAGCCGTTCTCCGGGCTGGACCCGGACCGGCGGGCGCGGGTGCGCCGGTTCACCTTCGACGCGGTCGCGGCGGCGTGCATCCCCGCGCTGCTGGTCACCCATGATGCCGAGGATGCCCGCGCCGCGGGCGGGCCTGTCCTGGCGCTTGGCTGACGGGGTTCAGCGCCGCAGCCCCGCCATGAAGCGGCGGTCGATCCGGTCCTTCAGCCGCCACAGCCAGCGGCCCTGCAGGGTCAGCCCGTGCCATTCCGCAAGGCCCTGCCCGTCGGCCAGCGAGATGATCTTGAGGTAATCGCGCTGCGGGCTGTGCCGCAGGGCCGCCCCGCCCTGGTGCAGCGCCACCAGGTTGCGCACCAGGTCGGGGGCCTGGCGCACGGCAAAGACCCCGGCCTTGGGGCGCGGCGCATGGGTCATCGCGGCGCAGTCGCCCGCAGCCAGCAGATGCGGATGGCCCTCGACCTGCAGGGTGGGACCGACGCGCACGAAGCCCGCCCGATCCACCGGCAGGTCGCGCGCCAGCCAGTCCTGCGCCCGCGCCCCCGCGCAGCCCACCGTCAGCGCGCTGGCGATCCGCCGCCCGTCATCCAGGATCACGGCATCGGCGGTGATCCGGGCCGGGCGCGCATCGGTCAGAACCGTCACCCCCGCCCGATCCAGCGCGCGGCGCAGCGCGGCGGCAGCCCGCGCGCCCAGACCCGGGGCGATGCGCGGGCCGGCCTCGATCAGGGTGACGGGGCGGCTGCGGCGCAGGGCCAGGGCGATCTCGGACCCCGCCACGCCCGCGCCGATCACGGCGGCAGGGCCGGGCGCGCCGTTGCGCAGCCGGGCGGCGAATGCCGCCATCGGCTTGACCGGCACGGCGTGATCGGCAAAGCCCGGGATCTCGGGCATGGCGGTATGGCTGCCGATATCCAGTGCGGCCAGGTCATGGGGCAGGGCGGTGCCGTCCGCCAGCATCGCGCGGCGGGCGGGGGCGTCGATCCCCGTGATGCGCGCCTGGCGGAACCCGATCCCGTGGCGCGCGGCGAAATCGGCCAGCGGGATCTGGGGCGCGTCGGCGGCATAGCGGCCTGCGATCATGCCGGGAAACATCCCCGAATAGGTCGCGACCGGCGCCGCATCGACCAAGGTGATCCGCGCCCCGGGCAGGGCCGCGCGCAGCGGCCCCGCCGCCAGCAGATTGGCATGGCCCGCCCCCAGCAGCAGGATCGTCGCGCTCATCGCAGGTCCTCGTCATCGCCGGTCCTGCATAGGGCGCGGGCGGGGGCGATGGAACCCCGGCCGGTTCCGGGGCTTGGGGTCGCGACATGCAACCGAAGGGACGATGCCATGATCCGCGCCGCAGCCACCGTGATCTGTCTTGCCGCCGGCGCCGGGACGGCCTGGGCCGATGACTGGATCACCAAGCCCAGCCCCCATGACGCCGCCACCACCGCCGACCGGCTGGAGGCCGCCATCGAGGCCAGCCCCGCCACCTTGGTCGCCCGCATCGACCATGCCGCCGCCGCCCGCGAGGCCGGGCTGGAGATGCCGCCCGCCACGGTGATGATCCTGGGCAATCCCCAGCTGGGCACGCCGCTGATGCTGCGCGACCCGCGCGCGGCGATCGACCTGCCGCTGCGCGTCCTGATCTGGCAGGAGGGCGAGGAGACGACCGTCGGATACCTGTCGCCCGCCGTGCTGGCCGAGCGCCATGACCTGGCCGGCGAGGATGCGGTGCTGGACCGCATCGGCGCCGCCCTGGACGGGCTGACCGACGCCGCCGTGGCCGAGTGAGCCGGGATCAGTCGTCCCGCCGCGCGCGGCCTGCGGCCAGCGCGGCCTCCAGCCGTCGGGCCAGATCCTGCAGATGGGCGGGGACGGGGGCGGCCTCCATCCGTTCCAGCAGGCCGCGCACCTCCTCCTCCAGGGGGTCGGGGGGCGGTTGGGTCTGGGTCATCGGAACCTCGTGAATGGGGTGGGGCCATGAATATGGCTGGCCCGTCCTTGAAATGGCCGGGATGGCCCCGGCCTGACCCCAGTGCTAGCATGGGCGCGCCGCCGCCGCAGTTCACATTCGTTTAATGGCGCGCAATGGTCGCGGCAAAGTTCCGCCGTTTCCCGCCCTGCCCGGAACCGGGCCGCGTGCGAACGCATTGGTTCGATATGGCGCACACATATCGGATGAAATCGCCGGACATGTCAGATGACGTTCTTTCCCACATCCCGGCGATGCGCGCCTATGCGCGGTCCCTGTGCAAGGGGGCGCTGGATGCCGACGACCTGGTCCAGGAGACCCTGCTGCGCGCCATCGAACATGCCGACAAGTATCGCGCGGGCACGCATATGCGGGCTTGGCTGTTCACCATCATGCGCAACCGCTTCTATACCAACATCCGCAAGGCCGCGCGCGAACGCACGGGGGATGCGGATTGCGTCTCGGGCGGGCCGGTGACCCAGCCCGACCAGGAATGGCACTTGCGCCATATGGAGCTGTGGCGCCAGATCGGCGCCATCCCCCTGCATTACCGCGAGGCGATCGTGCTGGTCTCGGTCCTGGGCGAGACCTATATCCGCGCGGCCCAGATCCTCGATTGCGACATCGGCACGATCAAGAGCCGCGTGAACCGCGCCCGCACCATGCTGAAAACCGCGCTGGAGCCGGAGTTCTGACGCCGCGGGCGCTTGACGCCGGGGCGCGGTCCCGGCCAGATCGCCCCCATGTTCGGCTTTCGCGACATCGAGATCATCCGCGCCATCGTGCGCCATGGCGGCTTTCGCGCCGCATCCGACGGGCTGGGGCTTGCGCAATCGGCGATCTCGCGCCGGGTGCGGCATCTGGAGGATCGCATGAAGATCGCCATCTTCGAACGCGACGGGCGCGGCGTGCGCCTGACCGCCGAAGGGCGGCGCCTGTGCGACGAGGCCGAGCTGCTGGTCGCGCAACGCGACCGCATCCTGGAGGAGCTGACCCAGAACGTCATGGCGGGGGTCGTCCGCCTCGGCGTGGCCGAGACGATGACCCATACCGTCCTGCCGCGCATGCTGACCGCGCTGCGCGCCCGCCACCCGGAACTGCGCTTCGAGATCTCGGTCGAGACGTCCGAACAGATGGGGATGCTGCTGGCGCAGGACGGGCTGGACGTGGCGATCATGCTGCGCGACCAGGCCCCGCGCGGGATCGCGATGACGCCCCTGCCGCCGGTGAGCCTGGGCTGGTTCGGGTCGCCCGCCCATTTCGCCGTGCCCCAGCCCGCCGGGATCGACGTGCTGGCGGGCCTGCCGATCGTGTCCTTTCCCAAACGCACCATCCCGCATCGGCAGGTCGTGCAGCTGCTGTCATCGGGGCGGCGGATGCCGGTGGCGGTGCATGGCTCGGCCTCGCTGGCCACCGCGCTGCATCTGGTCAGCCAGGGATTCGGCATCGGCACCATCCCCCATGACATCGTGCGGTCCTGGCCCCATGCCGGGCTGGAGGAGATCGCCGTCCGCCCCGAGGCGCGGCTGCCCGATCTGGAATTCGCCATCTGCCACGACCCCGACCGCAACGAGAAGATCGGCCGCGCGGTGACCCGCGCCGCGGTGGAGGCCGCCGACTGATCGCAGGGGCAGATCAATACTGCGGTCGATTGCGTTCTTGATTCAATCAGTCCCGAGGCGTCACAGTTTCGTCATGCCATCTGACGGGGGACGCATGACCGTGATTTCACCACAGCACGCCGATCCGCAGGCCCTGCGCCGCCTGATCCGCAGCGGCGCGCATCAGGGCCCGACCGCGGGACTGGGGGGCGATGCGCTGCAGGGCAACCTGGTGATCCTGCCCGCCGCCGAGGCCGCGGATTTCCTGCGCTATTGCCAGCAGAACCCGCGGCCCTGCCCGCTGCTGGCGGTGGGGGCGCCGGGCGATCCGACCCTGCCGACCCTGGGCCGCGACATCGACATCCGCCGCGACATCCCCCGCTATCGCGTCTGGCGCGACGGCGTGCTGGTGGCGGAACCCTCGGACATCGCGGATCTGTGGCGGGACGACATGGTCAGCTTTCTGATCGGCTGTTCCTTCAGCTTCGAGGATGCGCTGATCGCGGCGGGCATCCCGGTGCGCCATTCGGCGGCGCGGCGCAACGTGCCGATGTATCGCACCAGCATCATGACCCGCCCGGCCGGGCCCTTCGGCGGCCCCTTGGTGGTCAGCCTGCGCGCCATGCCCGCCGCCGACGCGATCGAGGCCGTGCGCATCTGCGCGGGCTTTCCCTTGGCCCATGGCGCGCCGGTCCATCTGGGCGATCCGTCGCTGATCGGCATCGCGGATCTGGACGCGCCCGATTACGGCGATCCGCCGGTGATCGAGCCGGGCGATCTGCCGGTCTTCTGGGCCTGCGGGGTGACGCCCCAAGCCGCGATCGAGGCCGCGCGTCCCGCCCTGGCCCTGACCCATGCGCCCGGCCACATGCTGGTCACCGACATCCCCGCGGCGCGGGCCGAACGCATCCTGACCGGACCCGGTCAGGCGCTCTGAACAAGAATAAACCAACAGGAGAGAACCCATGAAAAAGACCATCGCCATCCTGATGACCGCCACGGCCCCCGTGCTTGCGCATGCCGAGGAATTCGCCGTCGTGGGCAGCTGGTCGAACCTGCCGCTTTACCAGCAGTTCGAACAGGGTTTCTGGACCGAACGCCTGCCCGAGCTGACGGACGGGCAGATGACCGCCCAGCTGACCAGCTTTGACCAGATGGGCATCGCGGGGGCGGATGTCTATCGGATGCTGGGCGACGGCGTCTTCGACGTGGGCGCGACGGTGGCCGATTACACCGTCGGCGACGCGCCCGAGCTGGAGGGGCTGGACGTGCCCCTGATCGCCACCGACGCTGCCGAGGCCCAGGCCATGGTCGAGGCCGCCCGCCCCATGGTCGAGGATATCATGCGCGACCGCTTCGGCGCCCAGGTCCTGGGCATCGCGCCCTATCCGCCGCAGGTCGTCTTCTGCCGCGGAGCGGTCGCCTCGCTGGCCGATCTGCAGGGCAAGAAGGTGCGCGGATCGGGCCGGATGACCACCAAGCTGCTGGAGGCGCTCGGAGCCGAGGGGATCAACATCGCCTTTTCCGAGGTGCCGGGATCCTTGGAACGCGGCGTGATCGATTGTGCGGTGACGGGCGCGGGTTCGGGTTATTCCGCCGGCTGGTGGGAGGTGTCTGACCACCTGCTGACCCTGCCGCTTGGCGGATGGGACCCGGTGGTGATCGCGATGAACGCCGATCGCTTCGACGGGCTGAGCGCGGATCAGCAGGTGATGCTGGTCGACGCCGTGGCCGAGGGGCTGGAGGGTCCCGCATGGCAGGCGGCCCAAGGCGGGCTGGAGGGTGACATCGCCTGCCTGACGGGCGATGCCTCCTGCGCGGGCAGCCGGGCCGCGATGACGGTCGTCGAGGCCAGCGACGAGGATCTGGCGCAGGCGCGCGAGATCCTGCTGGCCGAGGTGCTGCCGGACTGGGCGGCGCGGGCAGGCGACGAATGGGCCGCGCGCTGGAACGAGACCGTCGGCCAGACGGTCGGCCTGACCATCGACCGCTGAGACGATGGCCGATCGCATCCTTGGCGCGCTGCGGCGCGCCAACAGGGCCGTGGCCCTGTTGCTGGGCATCGCCCTGATCCTGACGGTGGGGTTCATCCTGACCGACGTGACGCTGCGGGGCCTGGGCGCAGGCTCGCTCGGCGGGTCGGACGAGCTGTCGGGCTATGTCATGGCCGCCGTCGCCAGCTGGGGGCTGGCCTTCGCGCTGCTGGAACGTGCGCATGTGCGCATCGACGTGGTGCGGCTGAAGCTGCGCGACACGGGCCGCGCCGCGATGGACGTCCTGGCGATGATCGTCACCAACGGCGTCGTGCTGCTGGTGGCCTTTCAGTGCTGGCCCGTCCTGCAGAAGACCATCGAGCGCGGGTCCCGCGCCAATACCCCGTTGGAGACGCCGCTGTGGATCCCGCAGGGGATCTGGTTCGCGGGCTGGCTGTGGTTCGCCTTCAGCGCGACGGTGGTGACGCTGTCCTTCCTGTTGGCCGGGCGCCGCGCGGCGCTGGACGACACCATCGGCATCGGATCGGAGGTCGAGCCATGATCTGGACCGTCGCAATCGCCCTGCTGGGCCTGATGGCCCTGTCCATCCCGGTGGGGATCGTGCTGTTCCTCTTGGGCATCGGGGTCGCGCAGTTCTATTCGGCCTTTCCGCTGCTGCGCGGCATGGGCCAGATGATCTGGTCGTCCTCGGCCTCCAGCACGCTGATCGCCATTCCGCTGTTTGTGCTGCTGGGCGAGATACTGGTGCGCGGCGGCGTGGCCGAGCGGACCTATGCCGCGCTGGACAAATGGCTGTCCTGGCTGCCCGGCGGGCTGGTCCATGCCAATATCGCGACATCGACCATGTTCTCGGCCACGTCGGGATCGTCGGTGGCGACCGCCGCCACCGTGGCCACCGTCGCCATGCCCCAGGCCGAGCGGCTGAATTATGACCCGCGGCTGTTTTCCGGCGCGATCGCGGCGGGGGGCACGCTCGGGATCATGATCCCGCCCTCCATCAACCTGATCGTCTATGGGTTCCTGACCGAGACCTCGATCCCGCAGCTCTTTCTGGCGGGGCTGATGCCGGGGCTGCTGCTGGCCTTGGCCTTCATCGTGGTGACCGCGCTGATCTGCATCGCGCGCCCCGCGCTTGGCGGTCCGTCGCGCAGCTTTGCCTGGTCCGAAAGGGTCCGCAGCCTGGGGCAGCTGCTGCCGATCATGGTGCTGTTCGGGGTGGTGATCGGGTCGATCTATGCGGGCTGGGCCACGCCCACGGAATCCGCGGCCATCGGCGTCGCCATGGCGGCGGTGATCGCCGCGGCGGGCGACGGGCTGACGCGCGGCGCCATCGTCCAGGCGCTGGAGGGCACGATCCGCATCTCGGCCATGATCATGCTGGTGATCGTGGGGGCCTATTTCCTGAACTTCGCCATGACCTCGGCGGGGCTGGGGCGGCAGCTGTCGGCGCTGATCGGCGGGTCGGGGCTGACGCCTTTCGGGACGCTGATGCTGGTCATCGCGCTTTACATCGTGCTGGGCTTCTTCATCGAGACGCTGGCCCTGATGGTTGCCACCATCCCCATCGTCGTGCCGATCATGGCGGGCCTCGGCTATGACAAGGTCTGGTTCGGCATCCTGCTGATCGTGCTGGTGGAAATGGCGCTGATCACCCCGCCCGTGGGGCTGAACCTGTTCGTGGTCCAGGGCGCGCGCAAGCCCGGCTCCATCAACGACGTCATCATGGGCGTCATTCCCTATGTCATGGTCATGGCCCTGATGGTCGCCGCGCTGATCGCGCTGCCCGGCCTGGCGCTGTGGCTGCCCTCGGCCTTCTGAAAGGATTTTCCGACATGAACTTCACCTGCAACGGCGCGATCGTGGAGATCGCGATCCGCCACATGGTCGTCGCCGGCTGGACCGGCCGAGATGCCACCGCCATCCGGCACCATATCGAGGAGCTGGCCGCGATCGGCGTCGCGCCGCCATCGGCCACGCCGCTTTACTACCGGGTGGCGGCGGCGCTGCTGACCCAGGCCGGGCGGATCGAGGCGGTGGGCCCCGACAGCTCGGGCGAGGTTGAGCCCATGATCATCCAATCGGGTGGGCGGCGTTGGCTGGGCCTGGGTTCCGACCATACCGACCGTAAGCTGGAGGCGCATTCCGTCGCGCTGTCGAAACAGGTCTGCGCCAAGCCCTGCGCGGCCGAGATCTGGGACTGGGACAGCGTCGCCGACCATCTGGAGCGGATCGAGCTGGAAAGCTGGATCGACGAGGGCGCGGGCTGGCAGCCCTATCAGGCGGGCACGCTGGCCGCGATCCGGCCCTTGGCCGATCTGATGGCGGGGGCGGAATTCGAGGCCTTGGCGCAGGAGGGTGCGGCGATGATGTGCGGCACCTTCGGCGCCAAGGGCGGCGTGCGCCCCGCCGCGCGGTTCCGCATGCAGATGCGCGACCCGACCAGCGGGCGCAGCATCAGCCATGACTATGCCACCGCCACCCTGCCCGAGGTCGCATGACGCCGCTTCTGTCCCGCGTCGCCGACGCGCTGGCCCGCGCCGAGGCCCTGCCGGACCGGGCCGCGATCTTCACCCAGCTGGACGCGCCGCGCATCCTGGCCGAGACGCGGCGCCAGCAGGCCCGCGCCGATGCGGGCGAAGATCTGCCGCTGTTCGGGATGCTGATCTCGGTCAAGGACCTTTTCGACGAGGCGGGGCAGGTCACCGGCGCGGGGTCGCGCCTGCTGGCCGGGCGTGCGCCTGCGGATCGGGATTGCACCGTGGTCGCGCGGCTGCGCGCGGCGGGGGCGGTGATGTTCGGACGGACCTCGATGTCGGAATTCGCCTATTCCGGGGTCGGGCTGAACCCGCATCACGGCACCCCCTCCAGCGTGCTGGCGCCGGGGGTGATCCCCGGCGGGTCCAGTTCCGGCGGCGCGGTCAGCGTCGGGCTGGGGTTGGTCGATGCGGCCATCGGCACGGATACGGGCGGATCGCTGCGCATCCCCGCCACGGCCAACGGGCTGTGGGGGATGAAGCCCAGCCAGGGATTGGTCCCGGATGCGGGCATCCACCCGCTGGCCCCCAGCTATGACACGCCCGGGCCGATGGCGCGCGATGCCGAGACGCTGCGGCGGGTGCTGTCGGTCATGGCAGACGGCCCCGTGACGCCACCGCCCGCCGGGCCGCTGACCCTGGCGGTGCCGCAGGGGGCGTTCACCGACGATCTGTCGCCCGACATGCAGGCCTGGTTCGACGCCGAGACCGCGCGCCTTGGCGGCGACCACCGGCTGGAGGCGGTGGACATGGCCCCCATCGGGCAGGCGATCGGGCTGAACCGCATCATCGTCGCGGTCGAGGCGCATCGCCTCTATGCCGCCGATCTGGACCGGCTGGAGGCCGTGGGCGATCCGCGCGTCCTGTCCCGCATCCGCTTTGCCGAGACGCTGTCGGCGCAGCAGATCGCGGATGCCTACGGCGAACGCGCCCGCATGGTCGCGCTGTTCGGGCGGCTGATGGAGGGGTTCGACGCCCTGCTGGCCCCGGCCCTGCGGATGATGCCGCCCAGCATCGCCGCGGTCGCGGCCGATTTCGACCGGCTGAACGCGGCCATGCTGCGCAACACGTCGCTGGTCAATCTGGTGGATGGCTGCGCGCTGGTCCTGCCGCAGGACGGGACGGAGCCGCGATGGTCGCTGGCCATGCTGGCCGCGCCTTCGGGGGGCGATGCGCGCCTTCTTGCCGCAGGCATCGCGCTGGCCGCGTGATCGACGTCGTTGACAGCGGCCCCCGCACGGATCAACCATGGGGGATGCGGGTGCCGCGCCTCGGGGAGGCGATGCGCGGCACCCGCCTGATCCGACAGGGGAGGAGATCGGAATGCCATCCGTCCAACACGCCGCGCGCCTGCGCGTGGCCATCGCCGCCGCCGTGGCGGCCACCATGCCCTTTGCCGCCCTGGCCGCGCCCGGCCTGACCCACAGCACCGTCCTGACCGATCTGGAGGAGCCGTGGGACATGGCCTTCCTGCCCGACGGGACGATGTTCTTCACCGAGAAATGCCGCGGCCTGTCGGTGATGACCGCCGATGGCGATGTCCGCCCCCTGTTCGGCATGGGCGAGGCCGAGGGCTTCGCCCTGCAGGGCGAGGATCTGTTCTGCGAGGGCCAGGCCGGGATGAACGGCGTCGCGGTCGATCCCGATTTCGACGCGAACCGGCATGTCTATGTCTATTCCGCATCCAGCATGACCGCGCCGGGGTCGAACCGGGTGATCCGGCTGACGGTGGGCGACGATCTGGACACGGTCGCCGACCGGACCGACATCATCGATGACATTCCCTACAAGCCCGAGGCGACGGACCAGCCCTTCGGCGGGCCGGGCGCGCATAATGGCGGGCGGATCCGGTTCTCGCCCGACGGGCATCTGTTCGTGACGACCGGCGACACGCATAATCCCGACGTGCCGCAGAGCCCGACCCTGCTGGGCGGCAAGGTGCTGCGCGTGGATCGCGACGGGCAGGCGGTGGAGGGCAACGGCGCCCCCGAGGGCTTCGATCCGCGCATCTATACCTATGGGCACCGCAACGTGCAGGGCATCGCCTTCCGCCCGGGCACGGGCCAGCCGGTCGTGTCCGAACACGGCCCCTGGCATTCGGACGAGATCACCGCCCTGGTCCCCGGCGGCAACGGGGGCTGGGACCCGCGCCCCAACGTGGCCGGGCGCAGCGACTGTCCCGACGGCTATTGCGGCTATGAGCCCAACCAGATGGACGCCATGGACCCGGCCGAACGGGCCGAATACATGCCCATGACCGATCTGGAGGCCTATCCCGACGCGATGGTCCCGGCATGGGAGAATAACGGCCTGTCGCAGGGCACCTCCTCGGCCGCCTTCCTGGAGGGCGAGAAATGGGGCGATTGGGACGGGCGCATGGTCGTGGGCCTTCTGGGCATCGGCTTCGGCGGGACCGAGCCGGGCCAGCGCATCGACGTGATCGACCTGGCCGAGGACGGGCTGTCCACCAATGACGTCACCACCATGGACCTGCCGATGGAGCCGGGACGGTTCCGCGCGGTGGTGTTGGGGCCGGATGGCGATCTCTATGCCGCGATCGACGAGGGCGACATCTATCGCATCACCCCCGAATGACGCGCCCGCGCGGGCCGCAGGCGCGGCCCGCGCATCCATTCACCGCAAGGATGTCGATCATGCGCCTTTCCCTTGGCCCCGCGCTGGCGGTGGCCCTGATGCTGCCCCTGGGGGCCTTTGCCGAACAAGGCCCCGCCGAACCGATGGACGACCTGAGCCCGGACCTGGATGCGGGGCAGGACCTTTACCGCGCGGTCTGCGCGCAGTGCCACGGGCGCAGCGCGCGGGGCACCGCGGTCTTTCCCGGCCTGCAAGGCCAGGCGGCCGAGGATCTGGCGGCCCTGCTGATCGCCTATCGCGCGGGCGAGGTCGAGGGGCCGAATGCCGCGCTGATGATGCCCGTGGCGCGCGATCTGGACGATCAGCAGATCGTCGATGTCTCGGCCTGGCTGGCCGAGACCTATCCCTGACCGCCTGTCAGTCCTGGCCGGACAGATAGGCGGCCATGCTGTTGGCCAGCCGCGCCGCCCGGTCCAGATGGTCGGGATCCGACAGCAGGAATTCCGACAGCAGCGCCTCGATCATCGCCAGGCCCGGGAGGCAGGACGATGACAGGACCGGATGCTGGGCCGGGGCCAGCAGCAGGTGGTCGCATCGCTGCGCCAAGGGGGCGGCGGGGGAATCGGTGATGGCGATCAGCCGCGCCCCCATCCCGCCCGCCACCTTGGCCAGATCCGCCACGTCGCGGGAATAGCGCGGAAAGGCGATGGCCACGACCACGTCGCCCGGCCCCGCCGACATCAGCCGGCCCGCCGCGACCTCGGTCCCGCCATATTGCACCACGTTCACGATCCCGTCGCGATAGGGCTGCAGGCCCAAGGCCAGGATCGCCGCCAGATGCGCCGACAGCCCGAAGCCCATCACCCAGACCTGCCGCGCCTCGCGCAGCAGGGTGACGGCGCCGGTGAGCGCATCGCGCGTGGGCGCGTCCTGCAGCGCCTGCATCTGCGTCAGGGCGGATGCCAGCGACAGACCCGCCGGGGGCGCCCCGTCGCCTTGGGCCAGCCGCGTCTCCAGCTTGGTGATCGGCGCGATCAGCGCATGGACCCGTTCGGCCACGGCCGCGCGGAAGGCCGCGTAATTCTCGATCCCCAGATCGCGGACATAGCGGCTGATCGTGCTGGCCGAGATGCCCGAGGCGCGCGACACGTCCTCGATCCCGTGCGTGGCCACGAAGATCGGATCGCGCAGCACGAAATCCGACAGGCCCCGCTGCGACCGCGATCCTTCGGTCAGCCGCGCCGCCACCTGCCGCCCAAGCGGGCTGTCGGCGAAATCGCGCGCCGCGCCGGCCGACCAGGGCCGGATTCCTGTTGACGGATCAATTTTCATATCTAACACTCATGAAAGTAATTACGCCACAAGACGCGTGACCGTTCAACAGGAGACCGCCCGTGACCATGAAATTCGCAGCCCTCGCGCTGGCGCTCGTCTGCGCCGGCCCGGCCTTTGCCCAGGACCGCATCCGCATCGGGGTCGAGGGGAATTACCCGCCCTTCAGCAAGGTGGCCCCGGACGGGTCGCTGTCGGGTTTCGACATCGACATCGCCGCCGCCGTCTGCGCGCGGATGGAGGCCGAATGCACTTTGGTCCAGCAGGAATGGGACGGGATGATCCCCGCCCTGTCGGCCAACAAGTTCGACATGATCGTGGCCTCGATGACCATCACCGATGCCCGCAAGGAAGTGGTCGATTTTTCCGATCCCTATTACGACGTCCCCTCGCGCTTCGTCGCGGCGACGGGTGATTTCGAAGGCTACAGCCCCGAGGAACTGGCTGGCAAGACGATCATCGTGCTGAGAAACAGCCCCCGCGCGCAATATCTGGCCGCGACCTATCCCGACAGCCGCATCCTGGCGGTGGATCGCGAACCCGCCGTCTATCTGGAACTGGCGGCCGGGCGGGGCGACATCGCCTTCGGATCCTCGGTCGTGTCGGCCGAGGCCTTCCTGAACACCCCCCAGGGCGAGGGCTTCGACCAGGTGGGCGAGACGATCACCCTGACCGACAGCGTCGATGGCGGCGTGGGCATCGCCATGCGCAAGGGCGACGAGGCGCTGCGCCTGCGCGTGAACGAGGCCTTGGCCCAGATCATGGCGGATGGCAGCTATGCCACCATGGCCGAGGCCTATTTCGACTTCGACATCACCCCGCCGCACGCGCGGAACTGACCGGGCGCCAAGGGGGGCTGGACGATGTTTCACGGCTATCTGCCGATGATCCTGGAGGGGCTGCGCATCACCCTGTCGGTGGCGCTGGTATCGCTGGCCGTGGCCTGCGTCTTCGGGCTGCTGGGGGCGGTGGCCAAGCTGTCGGCCTCGCCCGTGCTGCGGGCGGTGGCGGGGGCCTATACCACCGTCATCCGGGCGCTGCCGGACCTGCTGCTGATGCTGATCGTCTTCTATGGCGGGCAGATCATGCTGAACCGGCTGGCCGCGTCCCAGGGCTGGGGCTATCTGGACGTGAACGCCTTCGTGGCGGGGACGGTCACCTTGGGCTTCGTCTTCGGCGCCTATCTGACCGAGACCTTCCGCGGCGCCATCCTGGCCATCCCCCGCGGACAGGCCGAGGCGGGCCATGCGATCGGCATGACCCGCGGCCAGGTCCTGCGCGACATCGTCGTCCCGCAGATGATCCGCCACGCCATTCCGGGCTTCACCAACAACTGGCTGGTGCTGTTGAAGGCGACGGCGCTGGTCTCGATCATCGGGCTGGACGACATGGTCCATCGCGCATCCCTGGCATCGGCCGCCACGCGCGAGCCCTTCACCTTCTATGCGCTGATCGGGGCGATCTATCTGGCGGTGACCACGGTGTCGATCCTGGCGCTCGGGGCGCTGAACCGGCGCGTGTCGCGCGGCGAACGGGCCGAGGTGGCGCGATGATCAACTGGTCCCTCGTCGTGCAGATGCTGCCGGTCTTCTGGGACGGGCTGCAGATGACGCTGATCCTGCTGGTCGCGGCGGGGGTGGCGGGGCTGATCCTGGCGGTGCCCCTGGCGGTGGCGCGGACCGCGCGCAGCCGCTGGCTGGCCTGGCCCGCCTTCGGCTATACCTATGTCATCCGCGGCACGCCGCTGCTGGTCCAGCTGTTCATCATCTATTACGGGCTGCCGCAATTCGGGCTGATCCGCAACAGCGCGCTCTGGCCGCTGCTGCGCGACCCGTGGTTCTGCGCGTGGCTGGCCTTCACGCTGAACACCACCGCCTATACCGCCGAGATCTTTGCCGGCGCGATCCGCACCACCCCCTCGGGCGAGATCGAGGCCGCCCGCGCCATGGGCCTGTCGCGCGCCCAGGTCTTCCGCGACGTCTTCTGGCCGGGCGCGTGGCGGCGCGCCCTGCCGCAATACGGCAACGAGGTCGTGCAGCTGATGCATGCCACCGCCTTGGCCAGCACCGTCACCATCGTCGAGATCCTGCGGGTGGGCCGCGACGTCTATACCAACTATCTGGTCATCCCCGAAAGCTTCGGGCTGGCGGCGGTCTTCTATCTGGGGCTGACGGTCCTGCTGACCACGATCTTCCGCCTGCTGGAGCGTCACTTCCTGCGCCATCTGGACCCGCGGTCCAGCATCACCGCCGCGCCGGCCGAACCACGAAAGACCACCGCCCATGCGTGAACGCATCTTCTCCTTTCCCGGCCGGGGCGCGGGCAGCCGTCACGACGTGCTGACCCTGTCCTTCGGCGATCCCGCCGCCCGGCCGCATGTCCATGTCCAGGGCGGGCTGCATGCGGATGAGGGGCCGGGCATGATGGCCGCGCGCCTGCTGGCCGACCGCCTGGCCCTGGCCGAGGCGCAGGGCCGCCTGACCGGCCATGTGACCGTGGTGCCCTTCGCCAATCCCCTGGGGCTGGGCCAGGTGCTGCATGGCGATCATTCCGGGCGGTTCGACCTCTATGACGGGCGCAACTTCAACCGCGACTATCCCGACCTGAGCGATGCGGTGGCCGATGCGGTGGGCGCGCGGCTGACCGATGATGCGGGCGCCAATGCGGCGCTGATCCGGGGCGCGCTGGCCGATGCGCTGGACGCGCGCCGCCCCATTGGCCCGGCCGAGGTGCTGCGCCACCACCTGATGGGGCTGGCCCTGCCCGCCGATGTGGTTCTGGACCTGCATTGCGACGGCGAGGCCGAGATGCATCTCTATACCCAGCCCGCGGCCTGGGACCGGCTGGCGCCGCTCTCTGCCCTGCTGGGATGCCGGGCCGCGCTGCTGGCGCAGGTCTCGGGCGGGCAGCCCTTCGACGAGGCGCTGTCGGGCCCGTGGTCGGCGCTGGCCGCGCGCTTTCCGGACCGCCCCGTGCCGCAGGGCTGCGCCAGCGCCACGGTCGAGCTGCGCGGCCGCGCCGATGTCTGCCGCCGCTTGGGCGCGCGCGATGCGGATGCGCTGATGGATTACCTGACCCATCTGGGCGCGGTGGCGGGCCATGCGGACCTGCCCGAACCGGTCTGCGCGCCCACGCCCCTGTCGGGGTCCGAGGCGCTGGTCGCGCCCTTGGCGGGGCTCTTGTCCTATGACCTTTCCTTGGGCGCGCAGGTCGAGCCGGGCCAGGTCGTCGCCCGGATCACCGATCTGGTGACCGGCGCGGTCACCCCCGTCCGCGCCACCACCGCGGGCGTCTTCTATGCCCGCCCCGCCACCCGCATCGCCGAGGCCGGCAAGCGCCTCGGCAAGATCGCAGGCCAGGTCCCGTTCCGCGACGGCCTGCTGCTCAGCCCCTGACGCCCTATGGAGGGATCATGACCGCATTGCTCGAAGCCACCGGCATCCGCAAATCCTTCGGCAGCCGCGAGGTGCTGCGCGGCCTGGACCTGACCGCGGGGCGCGGCGACGTCATCTCGATGATCGGGGCGTCGGGGTCGGGGAAAAGCACCTTCCTGCGCTGCCTGAACTTTCTGGAACACCCGACCCAGGGGCGCATCGCCTTCGCGGGCGACGACCTGGCCTGCAGGCGCGACCGCGCGGGCGATCTGGTCGTGGCGGACGAGGCGCGGCTGCGCGCCTTCCGCGCCCGCGTCACGATGGTCTTTCAGCAGTTCAACCTGTGGTCCCACATGACCGCGCGGGACAATGTCATGCTGGGTCCGATCCGGGTCCACGGCCTGTCGCGCGCCGAGGCGGCCGACCGCGCCGATCACTATCTGGACCGCGTGGGGGTGGGCCACCGGTCCACCGCCTATCCGGGCTTTCTGTCGGGGGGCGAACAGCAGCGCGTGGCCATCGCCCGCGCCCTGGCGATGGAGCCGGAGCTGATGCTGTTCGACGAACCGACCAGCGCGCTGGACCCGGAGCTGGTGGGCGAGGTGCTGCGCGTCATGCGCAGCCTGGCCGAGGAGGGGCGCACCATGATCGTCGTCACGCATGAGATGAACTTTGCCCGCGACGTGTCCAACCGGGTGATCTTTTTGGATCAGGGCGTCATCGCCGAACAGGGCGACCCGCGCGAGGTGCTGCGCCGCCCCGCGACCGAACGCCTGCAGGGGTTCCTGGCTGCGCAGACCGCCTGATCGGCGGGGTTCGGCCGCCCGCCCGACGCCGCGATTGACCGCGGGGCCGTGGGCGCCTTTCATGGGCGCAGGAAATGCGGAGGACGGACGGATGGCAGGATGGGGCAGGGTGATGACGGCGGGTCTGTGCCTTTGGGCGGCGGCGGCCACCGCCCAGCCCCTGACGCTGGACGAGGCCCGCGCGCGCCTGCCCGATGCCGACCGCTACAGCCTGGCGGTCGAGAACGAGGGCCTGGCCCCCGATGCCGTGCAGGAGCTGGCCGCGCTGATCGCAGGCGCGATCGGCCAGGATCATTTCTACGGCGCGGTGGCCGCCCATCTGCCGGCGGGGGGCACGCGGCTGGCGATCAGCATGCGGCTGGCCCATCATTCCGGCCCCGCCGCCGAACGCGCGGTCCTGGCCGATTGCGAGGCCGACCGCCCGGCGGATGCGTCCCCCTGCCGGATCATCGCGCGCATCCTGCCCGAGACCCCGCCCGAGGATCCGATCGAAGTCTCCAGCGCGGCGGCCCATATGCTGGCGGACCTGCCCGACGATGCGGAGGGGCCGGTCCATCTGGCCCTCTCGGGCGGGTCGGCGGCCTGGGCCGCTTGGCTGGGCCAAGGCAGCCAGGCATCCGCGCTGGAGGAATGCAATGCCGCCGCCATCGCCGCGGGCGGCCCCGCCGATTGCCAGATCGTGGTCGATGACACGCGCTGATCGCCGCATGCCCGCGCTGCTGGCCGGGCTGGCCATCGTCGCGGCCGCGGTCGCGGCGGGGGCGCTGGCGGGGCTGGGCCTGGGGCGTGCCGCCTTGTGGATGGGACAGGGCGGGGCGCGCGGCGCGGCCTTCGTGATCCTGGGGCTGGGCGTGGTCGCGGGCGGGCTGGCGGGCCTGGGCGCGGGGCTGGTCCTTGCCGCCCGGCGGATGCGGGGCTGATGGCGGTGCTGGCGCTCTATACCTTCGGGATCTTCGCGCGCCCGGCCGAGGATCCGGCCAATGACGGGTTCCGCGACCTGAATGACCCGGTCTTTGCCACGGTGGACCGCGCGCCGGGGCTGATCGCGCGGTCGGGCTATGCCTCGGATCCCGGGCCGCAGCCTTGGGGCCCGGAGGTCTATCCGCGCGCCTATCACGAACGCGGCGACGGCTGGTCGCCCGCCACGCTGTCGCTGTGGACGGATGCGGAATCGGTCTGGGCCTTCACCTATTCTGGGCTGCATGCGGCGGCGATGCGGCGGGGGCGGGACTGGTTTCACAAGCCCGCCTGGCCGCCCTATGCGCTGTGGTGGCATGACGGCGCCGACCCCCCGATCTGGGCCGAGGCCGTGCGCCGCCATGCCCATCTGCAGGATCACGGGGCCACGCCCACCGCATTCGACCTGCGCCGGCCCTTCGACCGGGCGGGTGCGCCGATGGTGCTGGACAGGGACCGGATCCGGGCGCTGAAACCCGCGCGGGACGCGACGTGAGGCGACTATTTGAACATCCGGTCAAAAAAGGGAATTGATCCCCACGCCCGAACAGGATTTGCTGCGGCGATCGGCCGTCTTGAATGCGGCCACGTCCACAGGAGGGGATGAACCATGAAAAAGGTGACGACACGCCTTGCCGGGGCGCTGCTGGCCTCGACCATCATCGCAGGCGCCGCTTCGGCCGAGACGATCCGTTGGGCGCGCGCGTCCGACGCGCTGACGCTGGATCCGCATTCGCAGAACCAGGGCGTCACGCATAACTTCGCCCACCACATTTACGAGACGCTGGTGGATCGCGATGTCGAGGGCAACCTGCAGCCGCGCCTGGCGGTCGAATGGGAGCTGAAGGAAGATGATCCGACGGTGTGGGTCTTCAAGCTGCGCGAGGGCGTGACCTTCCATGACGGCGCGGCCTTCACCGCCGAGGATGTGGTCTTCTCGCTGGACCGCGCCCGGTCCGAGGCGTCGAACATGCGCCAGCTGCATGTCGAGGTGGCCGAAGTGCGTGCCGTGGACGACCTGACCGTCGAGGTGCAGATGGTCGGCCCCGCGCCGCTCTACCCGAACAACCTGACCAACACCTTCATCATGGACAAGGACTGGTCCGAGGCCAATGACGTGGTCGAGGTGCAGGACTATGCCGCGGGCGAGGACAACTATGCCGTCCGCAATACCAACGGCACCGGCCCCTACATCCTGCAATCGCGCGAGGTGGATGTCCGGTCCGTCCTGACCCTGAACGAGGATCACTGGGCCGAGGACACCCCGGCGGTGACCGAGATCGTCTATCTGCCCATCGCCGACAACGCGACCCGCATCGCGGCGCTGCTGTCGGGCGAGGTGGATCTGGTCCAGGACGTGCCGGTGCAGGACATCGACCGCTTGCAGAACACCCAAGGCATCAAGATCGAGACCGGCCCCGAGAACCGGGTGATCTATTTCGGCTATCGCTTCGGCGATGAGCCCTTGGCCTCGTCCAACGTCACCGACGCCAACCCCTTCAACGACCCGCGCGTGCGCGAGGCGATGGAGCTGGCCGTGGACCGCGACGCCATCGCCCAGGTGGTGATGCGCGGCCAGGCGATCCCCACGGGCGTCGCCAACCCGCCCTTCGTCGCCGGCTGGACCGAGGAGCTGGACGCCTATCCCGCCGTCGATCTGGAGCGCGCGCGCGAATTGATGGCCGAGGCGGGATACGAGAACGGCTTCACCGTCACGCTGGACACGCCCAACAACCGCTATGTCAATGACGAGGCGATCAGCCAGGCCGTCGTCGGCATGCTGGGCCGGATCGGCATCAACGTCACGCTGGCCTCGCGTCCGGTGGCGCAGCATTCGCCGCTGGTGACCTCGAACACGACCGATTTCTACCTGCTGGGCTGGGGCGTTCCGACCTTTGATTCGGCCTATGTCTTCAACGATCTGGTCCATACCAAGGAAGGCAGCTTCGGCGCCTATAACGGCGGGCTCTATTCCAACCCGGAGCTGGACGCCAAGATCCAGTCGCTCGGGACCGAGACCGACATGGAGGTCCGCGACGCCACCGTGGCCGAGATCTGGCAGGTGGTGAAGGAGGACCGCGTCCTGCTGCCGATCCACAACCAGGTGCTGGCCTATGCGATGCGCGACGGGCTGACCCTGCCGGTCCATCCGGAAAACCAGCCGCTGCTGACCGACCTGACCCTGGGCGAGTGAGCCTGACGACCTGACCACCGCCGCGCCCGGGCGATCCCCGTGCGCGGCGGTTCCCTATTCGAGAGGATCTGGCCCATGCTGGCCTTCATCATCCGCAGGCTGGCCCAATCGGTGCTGGTCATGCTGTTCGTGGCGCTGATCGCCTTCATCGTCTTCCGCTATGTGGGCGACCCGATCGCCAGCATGGTCGGCGTCGAGACCCGGCTGGAGGATCAGGAGATCATGCGCGACAGGCTGGGGCTGAACGACCCGGTCATCTGGCAATTCCTGCGCTTTGTCGGCAATGCGCTGCAGGGCGAATTCGGGATATCCTACCGGCTGCAGCAGCCGGTGACCGAACTGATCCTGTCGCGCCTGCCCGCGACGCTGGAACTGGCCTTCGCATCCGCCACCATCGCGCTGGTCTTCGGCCTGACGCTCGGGGTGTTCACGGCGCTGAAGCCGAAAAGCTTCCTGACCGGGCTGATCATGGCCGTGTCGCTGATCGGGGTGTCGCTGCCGACCTTCCTGATCGGGATCGGGCTGATCTATATCTTCGCGGTCGAGCTTGGGTGGTTCCCGTCCTTCGGGCGCGGCCAGACGGTCGATCTGGGCTGGTGGCGCACGGGCCTTCTGACCGAAAGCGGGTTGCGCTCGCTGGTGCTGCCGGCGATCACGCTGTCGCTGTTCCAGCTGACGCTGATCATGCGCCTCGTCCGGGCCGAGATGCTGGAGGTGCTGCGCACCGAATACATCCGCTTTGCCCGCGCGCGCGGGTTGTCGCAGCGCGCGATCCATTTCGGCCATGCGCTGAAGAACACGCTGGTCCCGGTGCTGACCATCACCGGCCTGCAGCTGGGATCGGTCATCGCCTTCGCCATCGTGACGGAAACGGTGTTCCAGTGGCCCGGCGTCGGATCGCTGTTCATCGTGTCGGTGCAGGTGGTCGATGTGCCCGTGATGGCGGCCTATCTGATGTTCATCGCGCTGGTCTTCGTGCTGATCAACCTGATCGTCGATATTCTTTACTACGTCGTCGACCCGCGCCTGCGCGTCGATGCCGGAAGCGGGAAGTAACGCAATGGAAAACCCCACCCGAGGCAAGGCCGCCCCCATCGCGCCGCCCAAGCCCCAAGGCAGGCTCAAGGCCGCGCTGGACAGCGACATCTTCTATTCCTGGCGCCGGTCGCCCGTGACCATCGTGGCGACGGTCGTCGCGCTGTCGCTGATCCTGATGGCGATCCTGGCGCCGTGGATCGCGCCGCACAACCCGTTCGATCCGTCCAGCCTGAACCTGATGGACGGCTTCACCCCGCCGATGACGGAAAACCAGTTCACCGGCAACAGCTATGCCATGGGCACCGACAACCAAGGGCGCGACGTGCTGTCATCCATCATGTATGGCAGCCGGATCAGCCTGTTCGTGGGCGCCATGGCCACGGCCTTCGCGATCACGCTCGGCGTCTCGCTCGGGCTTGTCGCGGGCTATAACGGCGGGATGATCGACGGGATCATCATGCGCATCGCCGATATCCAGCTGTCCTTTCCCGGCATCCTGATCGCGCTCTTGATCTTCGGCATCGCGCGCGGCCTGATCCCCGCCAACCAGCAGGAGAGCATGGCGATCTGGGTCCTGATCATCGCGATCGGCCTGTCGAACTGGGCGCAGTTCGCGCGCACCGTGCGCGGCGCCACGATGGTCGAGCGGCAGAAGGACTATGTGTCCGCCGCGCGGATCATGGGGGTGCATCCCTTCCTGATCCTGCTGCGTCATGTCCTGCCGAACGTCCTCGGGCCCGTGCTGGTCATTGGCACGATCGGCCTGGCCTTGGCCATCATCGAGGAGGCGACACTGTCCTTCCTGGGCGTGGGCGTGCCGCCGACCCAGCCCTCGCTCGGCACGCTGATCCGCATCGGGCAGCAGTTCCTGTTCTCGGGCGAGTGGTGGATCCTGCTGTTCCCGGCGCTGACGCTGATCCTGCTGGCGCTGTCGGTCAACCTGCTGGGCGACTGGCTGCGCGATGCGCTGAACCCCAAGCTGCGGTGAGGACATGACAAAACCCGTTCTTTCCGTCCGCGACCTGACGGTCGAATTCCCGACCCGGCGCGGCATCCTGACCGCAGTCCAGGACATCACCTTCGACATCATGCCCGGCGAGGTGCTGGGCATGGTGGGCGAAAGCGGCGCCGGCAAATCCATGACCGGCGCGGCCATCATCGGCCTGATCGACCCGCCCGGCCGCATCGCCAAGGGCCAGATCTGGCTGGGCGATCAGCGCATCGACAACCTGTCCCCCGACCGGATGCGCAAGATCCGGGGCCGCCGGATCGGCATGATCTTTCAGGATCCGCTGACCTCGCTCAATCCGCTCTATCGCATCTCGGACCAGCTGATCGAGACGATCCGCACCCATCTGCCGCTGTCCCAATCGGATGCGCGCAAGCGGGCCGTCAAGCTCTTGGACGATGTGGGCATCCCCGATGCCGCGCGGCGGATCGACGATTACCCGCACCAATTCTCGGGCGGGATGCGGCAGCGCGTGGTGATCGCGCTGGCGCTCTGCGCCGATCCCGAGGTGGTGATCGCCGATGAGCCGACGACCGCGCTGGATGTGTCGGTGCAGGCCCAGATCATCGACGTGATGAAGGAGATCTGCGCCGAACGCGGGGCGGCCATCATGCTGGTCACCCATGACATGGGGGTCATTGCGGAAACCGCCGACCGCGTGGCGGTGATGTATGCCGGCCGCCTGGCCGAGATCGGGCCGGTCGCATCCGTCATCAAGGATGCCAAGCATCCCTATTCCCAAGGCCTGATGGGCGCGATCCCCAAGCTGGGCGAGAATCTGGACCGGCTGGTCCATATTCCCGGATCCATGCCGCGCCTGAACGCCATTCCGCAGGGCTGCGCCTTCAACCCGCGCTGCCCCAAGGTCTTTGACACCTGCCGCATCCGCCGCCCCGCCGCATCCGAGGTCGAACCCGGTCGCCGCGTCGCCTGCTGGCTTTACCCGGAGGTCACCGAAGCATGAGCGACACCCTTCTGGACGTCCGCCACCTGTCGCGGCGCTTCGACGTGTCGGCCCCTTGGCTCAACCGCAAGATCGAGGGCAAGGACAAGGTCTATGTCAACGCGGTCAAGGATGTCAGCTTCACCGTCGAGCGGGGCAAGACCTTCGCGCTGGTGGGGGAAAGCGGATCGGGCAAATCGACCATCGCCCGCCTGATCGTGGGCCTGCTGGAGCCGACCGAGGGCGAGATCGTCTTTGACGGCACCTCGCTGGCCCGCGGTCTGCGGGGCGCCGAGGCGCGCCGCCTGCGCCGCCGGTTCCAGATGATCTTTCAGGACCCGCTGGCCAGCCTGAACCCGCGATGGCGGGTGACGGACATCATCGCCGAACCCCTGCGCGTCTTCGAGAAATCCATGAACGACTGCGCGCGTCGTCTGCGGGTGGGCGAATTGCTGACGCTGGTGGGGCTTTCGCCCGAGGATGGGGTCAAGTTCCCGCATCAATTCTCGGGCGGTCAGCGCCAGCGGATCGCCATCGCGCGGGCCTTGGCGGCGAAACCCGAATTCATCGTCTGCGACGAGCCGACCAGCGCGCTGGACGTGTCGGTGCAGGCCCAGATCCTGAACCTGATGAAGGATCTGCAGGACGAATTCGGGCTGACCTATGTGTTCATCTCGCACAACCTTCAGGTCGTGCGGCATATGGCGGACGAGATCGGGGTCCTCTATCTGGGTCGCCTGGCCGAGGTCGCGCCCGCCGAGGCGCTGTTTGCGACACCCCAGCATCCCTATACCCGGATGCTGCTGGACGCGGTCCCGGATATCGAGATGACCGGCCGTCGCCGCAAGCCGGTCGAGGGCGAGATCCCGTCCCCCATCGACCCGCCGCCGGGCTGTCCGTTCCACCCGCGCTGCCCCTTTGCCAATGACCGCTGCCGGATCGAGATCCCCGGCCTGACGCGGCGCGGCGATCAGGCCGCCGCCTGTCACGCGGTCGAGGAAGGGCGCATCTGACCCCGCCTCACCGGTCGCGGGTATTGACCGGATAGGCGGTGCTGTGGCGCAGGCTCTCCAGCGCGAATCGGGCGGTGACGGCCTTGATCGGCACCGCCCCCGTCAGCTGGCGATAGAAGGCGTCATAGCCCGCCATATCCGCCACCGCGATACGCAGCAGGTAATCCGCATCCCCCGCCATCCTCCATGCCTCCATCACCTGGGGCAGGCGGGTCAGGGCCCGGGCGAAACCCTCGCGCCATTCGGCGGAATGATCGGGCGCCTCGATCCCCACGAAGACGGTCAGCCCCAGCCCGAGCCGCGCCGGATCGGCCAAGGCCACGCGGCGCAGGATGACGCCCGAGGCCTCCAGCCGCTGGATGCGTTTCCAGCAGGGGGTCTGGGACAGGCCCACCGCATCCGCGATCCGGGCGATGGGGGTGGTGGCATCGGCCATCAAAGCCGCCACGATCTTGCGGTCGATCAGGTCCAGCGTCGCGTCATGGGTCATGATGCCTCCCTCCGTTCGCGGCAGGATGCCACGAATGAGCGTAAAGTCTAGCGCCATTGTCGTTATTTAGGCGGAAACCCGCGCCGCGCTGTCGTCTTTTCTTTCCCAAGCGCGGGCCGCTGCGTTATACCCGGTGAACGATATCGCATCCGGGGGCCGCGCCATGATCACGCAAAAGATGAAATACGCGCTGAAATCCCTGCTGGTGCTGGGCGACGAATCCCGCCGCGACCGCCCTGAGGCCCTGACCATCGAGGAGATCGCCCGCCGGTCCGGCACCCCCAAGCGGTTCCTGGAACAGATCCTGCTGGAGATCCGCAATGCCGGGATCGTCGCCTCGATCCGCGGCAGGGCAGGGGGCTACACCCTGATCAAGCGCCCCGAGGACGTGTCCATATCCGAGCTGCTGCGCCTGATCGACGGGCCGATCGCGCCCTTGCCCTGCCTGTCGCGCCGCGCCTATCAGCGCTGCGAGGATTGCACCGACGAGGCCAGCTGCCGCCTGCGCCGGGTCTTTTCCGAGGTCTTCTGGTCCTATCTGATCCTGATCGAATCGCTGAGCCTGGCCGACATGCTGGGCACCCCCGATCTGGCCGACAGCGTGATGCAGGACAGCGCCGCGCGCTGATCCGCCCGGGGTCGCGGAGAAGTTTCTTCCCCAATCACGACCAAAATGAGCGTCTTTTTTCCGTTGTCAAACACGACTGATTCGGTCGTTAATAGAGGTATTGAACCGCCACCCATGGCCCGCATCGAAAGGGAAGACCCGATGACCTCGACCAGCCTCCCCCGCACCTCCTGCGCGATGACCCTGTCCGATCGCCGCCCCGGCCCGATCCGCCGTATCCCCGCCCACCGCCGCTGAAGGAGGCCCGCCATGACCCACACCCCGCCCATCGTGACCATCGCCACCGGCGGCCGATCCTCGGCCCAAGGCCCGCGCGTCGCCACCGCCCCCGACGGGCGCGTGACCGTCCAGACCGGGCGCGGCACGCTGACCGGCTGGCCGCTCGCCCGCCTGACGCCCATGGGCATCTGACGCCCTCATTCTCTGACGCAACGATCACCGGGGCGCCGCGCGGAAACTGCGGCAGGGCAGTGACCCGACCCGGCCCACCATAGTTCCAAGGGACCGCATGATGATCCTCCGCACCACCGCCCTCGCCCTGATCCTGCTGGCCCCCGCCGCCCATGCGGAAAGCCTGCTGAATGTCAGCTACGACCCCACGCGCGAGCTCTATCGCGAGTTCAACGAAGCCTTTGCCGCCCATTGGCAGGCCCAAGGCAACCCCGCCCCGCAGATCGAGACCAGCCATGGCGGGTCCGGCGCGCAGGCGCGTTCGGTGATCGATGGGTTGAACGCGCAGGTGGTGACGCTGGCGCTGGCGGGTGACATCGACCGCATCGCGCAGGACACCGGCAAGCTGCCCGAGGACTGGCAAACCCGCCTGCCGCATAATTCTAGCCCCTATACCTCGACCATCGTGTTCCTGGTGCGCGACGGGAACCCCAAGGGCATCGCCGATTGGGGCGACCTGACCGCCGATGGCGTCGAGGTCATCACGCCCAATCCCAAGACCAGCGGCGGCGCGCGCTGGAACTACCTCGCGGCCTGGGCCTGGGCCGAGATGAACGGCCGCGACCCGCAGGACTTCGTGGGTCAGCTGTTCGCCAATGTGCCGGTGCTGGACACGGGCGCGCGCGGCTCGACCACGACCTTCGCGCAGCGCGGCATCGGCGACGTGCTCTTGGCTTGGGAGAACGAGGCCTATCTGGCGTTGGAGGAGCTGGGCGAGGACAGCTTCGACATCGTCGTCCCCAGCCTCTCGATCCTGGCCGAGCCGCCGGTGGCCCTGGTCGACGGCAACCTTGCCAATGACGAACAGCGGGCCTTGGCCGAGGCCTATCTGGATTACCTCTATACCCCCGAGGGGCAGGCGCTGGCCTTCAAGCATTTCTACCGGGCCTGGGACGACAGCGCCGCCGACCCCGAGGATGTCGCCCGCTTCCCCGAACTGGAGCTGGTCACCATCGACGATCTGGGCGGTTGGGCCACGCTGCAGCCCGAACACTTTGGCGATGGCGGCATCTTCGATCAGATCTACACCGTTCGCTGATGGCCAGCCGCGCCCACCTGGTGCAGCGCACCGCGATCCCCGGTCTCGGCCTTTCGGCCGGGATCACGCTGTTCATGCTGTTGCTGGTGGTGATCCTGCCCATCGGCGCGCTGCTGGCCAAGGGCGCCAGCTTCGGCGCGGCCAATGTCTGGGAGGTGGTGAACCGCCCCCGGGTCTGGGCGGCGCTGTGGCTGTCCTTCCGCCTGTCCTTCCTGGCCGCCGCCTTCAACCTGGTCTTCGGCGTGATCCTGGCCTGGGTGCTGGTCCGCTACCGCTTTCCGGGCAAGCGCATCATCGACGCGGCGGTGGATCTGCCCTTCGCCCTGCCCACGGCCGTGGCGGGGATCGCCCTGACCGCGCTTTATGCACCCAACGGCATGCTGGGCAGCCTCACGAACCAGATCGGCTGGCAGATTGCTTATACGCAATGGGGCATCTGGCTGGCGCTCGTGTTCGTGGGCCTGCCCTTCGTCACCCGCACCGTCCAGCCGGTGATCGAGGAGATCGAGACCGAGGTCGAGGAGGCATCCGCCACGCTCGGCGCGGGCCGCCTGCACACGATCCGCCACGTGATCCTGCCCATGCTGATGCCCGCCGCCCTGACGGGCTTCGCGCTGTCGCTGGCCCGCGCGGTGGGGGAATACGGATCGGTCATCTTCATCGCGGGCAACATCCCGCTGCGCACCGAGATCGCCCCCCTGCTGATCGTCATCCAGCTGGAGGAATACAATTACGACGCCGCCGCCGCGATCGGCATCGCCATGCTGGTGATCAGCTTTGCCATGCTGCTGGCGATCAACCTCATCCAGATCTGGTCTCGCCGGAGGATCGGTCATGTCTGACGCCGCCCTGAACACCCCCGCGCGCCCCCGCGCCGCGACGGAGGAACCCGCCGCCGCCCGGATCGCGCTGATCGCCATCGCCGTCGGCGGGCTGATGCTGCTGGTCGGCGCGCCCCTGGTCATCGTCTTCGTCGAGGCGCTGGCGCGGGGCTGGGCCGCAGCCGTCGCCAGCCTGGGCAGCCGCGACGCCCAGGCCGCGATCCGCCTGACGCTGCTGATCACCGCCATCGCGGTGCCGATGAACGCGGTCTTCGGCATCGCCGCCGCCTGGTTCATCACCAAGTTCGACTTTCGCGGCAAGGCCTTCCTGATCACCCTGATCGACCTGCCGTTCAGCGTCAGCCCGGTCGTGGCGGGCCTGTGCATCGTGCTCTTGTTCGGGGCGAACTCGGCCATGGGCGGCTGGCTGGTCGCCAATGGCTATCCGATCGTCTTCGCGGTCCCGGGCATCGTGCTGGCCACGGTCTTCGTGACCTTCCCCTTCGTCGCGCGCGAGCTGATCCCCGTGATGATCGAGCAGGGCCGATCCGAGGAGGAGGCCGCGCTGACCCTCGGCGCCTCCGGCTGGCGGGTCTTCCGCACGGTGACCCTGCCCAACATCCGGTGGGCGCTCCTCTACGGCACGCTGCTCTGCACCGCCCGCGCGATGGGCGAGTTCGGCGCCGTGGCCGTCGTCTCGGGCAAGATCCGCGGCCAGACCGCCACCATGCCGATCACCATCGAGATGTTCTACAACGAATATCTCTCGGTCGCGGCCTTCTCCATGGCGGCGCTGCTGACCGGGTTCGCCCTCTTCACCCTGCTTCTGAAAACCGTGTTGGAGCTGCGTCACGCCGATCAGCTCGCCGCCACCCGCCGCCATTGAGGGACACGCCCATGCACATCACCATCGACGAGATCGCCAAGGAATTCGGCGCCACCACCGCGCTGCATCCTGTCTCCCTCTCCATCCCCTCGGGCGCGCTGGTCGCGCTCCTCGGGCCGTCCGGATCGGGCAAGACCACGCTCCTGCGCATCCTGGGGGGCCTGGAATTCCCGACCTCGGGGCGGGTCCTCTTCAACGGGCAGGACGCCACCGGCCTCTCGGTCCAGGAGCGTCGCGCGGGCTTCGTGTTCCAGTCCTATGCCCTCTTCCGGCACATGACGGTCTTCGACAACATTGCCTATGGCCTGCGCGCCCGGCCCCGCGCCTCGCGCCCGCCCAAGGCCGAGATCGAGCGCCGCGTCCTGAAACTGCTGGACCTGATCCAGCTGCCCCAGATCGGGTCACGCTATCCCACCCAGCTCTCCGGCGGTCAGCGCCAGCGCGTGGCCCTGGCCCGGGCGCTCGCCATCGAGCCGCGCATGCTGCTGCTGGACGAGCCCTTCGGCGCGCTGGACGCCAAGGTCCGCAAGGAGCTGCGCCAGGGCCTGCGCGACATCCATGACGAGACGGGCCTGACCACCGTCTTCGTCACCCATGACCAGGACGAGGCGATGGAGCTGGCCGATCTGGTCGTCGTCATGTCCATGGGCCGCATCGAGCAGATCGGAAAACCCCAGGATATCCGCGCAAAACCCGCAACCGAATTCGTGCGCGCGTTCATCACCGCGTAGGGGACCTCACGCCTCGATGGCGTCGAACATCTCCGGGCGGTCCTGCTTCAGGCGGTCCAGGATCGCGCGGATCTGGCTCAGATGCCCGCGCACGGCGGCCGAGGCGGCATCCCCGTCACGGTCCCGCAGCGCCTTCAGGATGGACAGATGTTCGTCGATGACCCGCGGCGCGCCGAAGGACAGCGACAGGAACCGCGCCCGGTCCATATGGCCCTTGTTCTCGCGCACCAGGGTCCAGACGAAATCCAGCCCCGCCGCGGTGCAGATGTCGCGGTGGAAACGGTCGTCCAGGTCGTGAAAGCGCGCGTGGTCCCCCGCCTGCAGCGCATCGCGCTGGCGCTGGATCAGCCCGTCCAGATGGTCGTGATCCGCCGGGTCGAGCGCGCGGGCCGCGTCGCGCATCACCGCCTCCTCCAGCGCGCAGCGGATGAAATAGGCCTGCGTCACCGCCCGCTCCGAGATCGGCGTCACCGTCGTCGCCCGCTGCGGGCGGATCAGGATGAATCCCAGCTGCGACAGCCGGTAGAAGGCGTCCCGCACCGGCTGGCGCGACACGCCCATGCGGCCCGCCACCTCGGCCTCGGACAGGCGCGTGCCGGGGGGCAGGGTCAGGTCGATCACCCGGTGATAGAGCGCGTCGAACACCTGATCCGTGATCGTGCGTGTCCGGGCCTCGCCCAGATGGGGCAGCGCGTCGATTTCCGTGACCGGCATCCCGTCTCTCCGATTGACTGGCTCGTTCAACTAGCATATTAGATTACCAGACTCAGATCAAGCGGAGCCCGAGCCCCGGCCATGACCTTGCTGGACGATGATCGCCTGTTTCCTCTCGAAGCGCAAAGCCGCGATATCGCCCGCGCGCTTTACGCCCAGATCCGCGACATGCCGATCCTGTCGCCGCATGGCCATACCGATCCGCGCTGGTTCGCCGAGGATCAGGCGTTCCCCGACCCCGCGCAGCTCTTCGTGACGCCCGATCATTACGTGTTCCGGATGCTGTGTTCGCAGGGGGTGGCGCTGGCCGATCTGGGCGTGCCGCGCGTCGATGGCGGCCCGGTCCAGACGGATGGGCGCAGGATCTGGCGGCTGTTCGCCGAGAATTACCACCTGCTGCGCGGCACGCCCTCGCGGCTGTGGCTGGATCATGCCTTTCAGGATGTCTTCGGCCTGGACCGCCGCCTGACGGCCGAGACGGCGGATCACTGCTACGACCACATCGCGGATTGCCTCGCGCGCCCCGAATTCCGCCCCCGTGCCCTGTTCGAGCGGTTCAACATCGAGGCCATCGCCACGACCGAAGCCGCGACCGACGATCTGCGCTGGCACCGGATGATCCGGGACAGCGGCTGGCAGGGCAGGGTCATCACCGCCTATCGCCCCGATGGCGTCATCGACCCCGAGATGCCGGGCTTTGCCGAGAACGTCGCCCTGATGGGCGAGCAGACCGGCTGCGACACGGCCACATGGGCCGGATATCTGGAGGCGCATCGCGCGCGGCGGGCCTTCTTCATCAAACACGGCGCGACCTCCAGCGATCACGGCCATGCCACGGCCCGGACCGAGGACCTGCCGCAGGATCGGGCCGAGGCGCTGTTCCTCAAGGCCCTGCGCGGGGACTGCACCGCTGACGAGGCCGACGCCTTTCGCGGCCACATGCTGACCGAGATGGCGCGGATGAGCCTGGATGACGGGCTGGTCATGCAGATCCATCCCGGATCGCGCCGCAACCATTCGGACGAAATCCTGGCCACCTTCGGCCGCGACAAGGGCTTCGACATCCCCGGCCGCACCGATTACGTCACCGCCCTGCGCCCGCTCTTGAACGCGGTCGGCATGGACCCCCGCCTGACCGTGATCCTGTTCACGCTGGACGAGACCGCCTATGCGCGCGAACTGGCGCCTTTGGCCGGCGTCTGGCCCTGCCTGCGCCTTGGCCCGGCTTGGTGGTTCCACGACAGCCCCGAGGGGATGCGCCGCTTCCGCGAGATGACGACGGAGACGGCAGGCTTCTACAACACCGTGGGGTTCAACGACGACACCCGCGCCTTCTGCTCGATCCCGGCGCGGCATGACGTCGCCCGGCGGGTGGATTGTTCCTGGCTGGCGACCTTGGTCGCCACGGGCCGTCTTGCGGAAGACGAGGCGCCCGAGGTCGCGCGCGACCTGACCTATGGCCTGGCGAAACGGGCCTACAAACTCTGAGCTTCACATCGGGAGGATAAGATGAAGTTCCTGTTGACCACCACCGCAGCCCTGCTGGCCAGTGCCAGCATCGGCGCCGCCTGCGAAGTGACCCTGCGCTCGTCCGACACGCATCCCGACGGCTATCCGACCGTCGAGGGCGTCAAGGCCATGGCCGAAGAAGTGCGCGAGCGCACCGAGGGCCGCGTCTGCATCGAAGTCTTTCCTTCGGCCCAGCTGGGCGAGGAGCGTGACACGATCGAACAGACCCAGTTCGGCGTGATCGACATGGTCCGGGCCAGTTTCGGCACCTTCAACGACATCGTGCCGGTGACGCAGACCTTCTCGCTGCCCTATCTGTTCCGCGACGTGGATCACATGCATGCCGTCATGGACGGCCCCATCGGCGAGGAGATCGGCGCGGCCTTCGAGGAGCGCGATCTGGTCGTGCTGGCCTATTACGACGGCGGCGCGCGCAGCTTCTACAACTCGCAGCGTCCGATCAATTCCATCGAGGACCTTCAGGGCATGAAGATCCGCGTCATCCAGAACGACGTGTTCGTGGACATGATGACCGCGCTTGGCGCGACCGCGACGCCGATGCCTTACGGCGAGGTCTATTCGGCCATCCAGACCGGCGTGATCGACGGGGCGGAAAACAACTATCCCAGCTATGACAGCTCGGGCCATGCCGAGGTCGCGCGCTACTTCACGCTGGACGAACATCTGATGGTGCCGGAACTGGTCGCCATGTCCAAGACCAGCTGGGACCGCCTGTCGCCCGAGGATCAGGAGGTGCTGCGCGAGGCCGCGCGCAATTCCTCGACCACGCAGCGCCAGCTCTGGGCGGATGCCGAGGCGGAATCGCGCAGCCGCGTCGAGGCCGCGGGGGCCGAGATCGTCGAGGGCATCGACAAGCAGCCCTTCATCGACGCCATGGCCCCGGTCTACGAGAAATACGCGACCAGTGCCGAATCCCAGGACCTGGTCGAGCGCATCCGCGCGACCGAGTGACGCCTGCGGGCCGTCCCCATCCGGGGGCGGCCCTTTCTGTTCGGGGGGCGCGATGCGCAATGCGATGATCGGACTGGCCCGCGCGACGGGCGCCCTGGCGCAGCTGGGGCTGTGGCTGGCGGGGATCGGCCTTGTGCTGATGTGCGCCTTCGTCTTCGCGCAGGTGGTCTCGCGCTATCTGCTGGGCTTCAGCCTGTTCTGGGCGGAACCGGCATCCGTGATGCTGATGGGCTGGTTCATCTTCATCGGCGCGGCCGTCGGCGTGAAGGAGGGCTATCACCTGTCCTTCGACGTGGGCCTGATGGTCGTGCCGGCCAGCTGGCGGCCGTGGTTCCACACCCTGTCGGACCTGGTCGTCGTGGCCTTCGGCGCGGGCATGGTCTGGTTCGGCTGGCAACTGGCGGCGCGGGCGGCATCGGGCGTGGTGCCGGGGCTGGGCATCTCGCGCCTGTGGGATTTCGCGCCGCTGATCGGGGGCGGTGTGCTGCTGGTCCTGTTTTCCGTCGAGCGCATCCTGCGCCGCGCGGCGGGGCTGAGGACGCGGCGCTTCGGCGACATGGACGATGCGGCGGATGGCGCGCGGGACGGGACCGGCGCGCCCGGCCGGGCCGAGGCGATGCTGGAAAGGAAAGAGTGAGATGGAATACTGGATCCTCTTCGGCAGCTTCGCGGGGCTTCTGCTGATCGGCACGCCCGTCGCCTTTTGCCTGGGCGCGGCGAGTTTCGCGACCGTCCTCTATCTGGGCCTGCCACCGGTGGTGGTGTTCCAGCGGCTGAATTCCGGCATCTCGGTCTTTGCGCTGATGGCGATCCCGTTCTTCATCTATGCGGGCGATCTGATGGTGCGCGGCGACATCGCGCGCAGGCTGGTGGCGCTGGCGGGCGCGCTGGTGGGCCATATGCGCGGCGGGCTGGGGCAGGTGAACATCACCGCCAGCCTGATGTTCGGCGGCGTGTCCGGCTCGGCTGCGGCGGATGCCAGCGCGGTGGGCGGCCTGATGGTCCCGCAGATGAAGGCCAAGGGCTATGACGTGGATTATGCGGTCAACATCACCGTCGTCAGCTCGATCATCGCGCTGATGATCCCGCCCAGCCATAACATGATCATCTATTCCATCGCCGCGGGGGGCCGCCTGTCCATCGCGGATCTGTTCACCGCCGGCATCGTGCCGGGGATGCTGCTGGCCCTCATGCTGATGATGGCCGCATGGTGGGTGGCGCGTAAGAAGGGCTATCCGACCGAGCCGTTTCCCGGCCTGCGGATGCTGGGCGTGCTGTTCGTCTCGGCCCTGCCGGGGTTGATCCTGATCGCGATCATCTTCGGCGGCGTGCGCTCGGGCATCTTCACCGCGTCTGAGAGCAGCAACATCGCCGTGGTCTATGCGCTGGCCATCACCGCGCTGGTCTATCGCAGCCTGCCATGGAGCGAATTCGTCGAGGCGACCAAGGGCGCCGTCCGCACCACCGCGATGGTGCTGCTGGTCATCGGCTGCGCGGCCTGCTTCGGCTGGCTCCTGGCCTATCTGCGCGTGCCTGCCCAGCTGGTCGAGCTGCTGCAGAGCGTGTCCTCGAACCCCATCGTGATCCTGCTCCTGATGAACATCATCCTGTTGATCCTGGGGACGTTCATGGACATGTCGCCGCTGATCGTCATCACCACGCCGATCTTCCTGCCCGTCGCCATGGCCTTCGGCGTGGACCCGGTGCATTTCGGGGTGATCCTGATCCTGAACCTCGGGATCGGCCTTTGCACCCCGCCGGTGGGCGCGGTGCTGTTCGTGGGCTGCGCGGTGGGGCGGATCAGCATCTGGCAGGCGATGCGCACCATCTGGCCCTTTTACGGCGCGGCCTTCGCGACGCTGATGCTTGTCACCTATGTTCCGGCGCTGTCGCTCTGGCTGCCGTCGCTCTTCCGCTGAGGTCCCCCATGCCCGATCCCGTCCGCACCGTCCTGGCCCATGCGCCCGAGCTGATGGTCGTCCGCTTCGCCTTTGCGGCGGGCGACAGGGGCGCGCTGCACAGCCACCCGCATGTGCAGTCCACCTATGTGCAGTCGGGCCGCTACCGCTTCACCATCGACGGCCAGCCGTCCGAGGTGGGGCCGGGCGACGCCTTCATCATCCCCTCGGGCGCCGAACATGGCTGCCTGTGTCTGGAGGCGGGCGTGTTGATCGACAGCTTCACGCCGCGCCGCGACGATTTCCTCTGAAAGGCCCCCCGATGACCCAAGTCGAGACCCGCCACGCGGTCCATCCCGACCATGCGAAAGCCATGGACACCGCGACGCTGCGCCGCCATTTCCTGGTCGAGGGGCTTTTCGCCACGGGCGAGATCCGCCTGACCTACACCCATTACGACCGCTTCGTGGTCGGCGGCGCGGTGCCGGACGGCGCGCCGCTGACGCTGGATGTGGTGCCCGAGACGCGCACGCCCGGCTTCCTCGACCGCCGCGAGATGGGGGTCGTGAACATCGGCGGCCCGGGCCGCGTCGAGGCGGCGGGGCAGGGCTGGGACATGGCCGAGGGGGACGTGCTTTATCTGGGCATGGGTGCGGGGCCGGTGACGTTTTCGGGGCAGGGGCGGTTCTATCTGACCTCGGCGCCCGCGCATCGGGCGCTGCCGCATCGGCTGGTCACGGTGGCCGAGGCCAAGCATGTCCACATGGGCGCGGTGGAAACATCGAACAAGCGCACGATCAAACAGTTCATCCACCCGCTGGTGATGGAAAGCTGCCAGCTGGTGCTGGGTTACACCACGCTGGAGGATGGCTCGGTCTGGAACACCATTCCCAGCCATGTCCATGACCGGCGGATGGAGGCCTATCTCTATCACGGCATGTCCCCCGAGGCGCGGGTCCTGCACCTGATGGGCGAGCCGCAAGAGACGCGGCACCTCTTCGTCGCCAATGAACAGGCGGTGCTGTCGCCCCCTTGGTCGATCCATTCGGGCGCGGGGATCGGCGGCTATACCTTCATCTGGGCCATGGCCGGGGACAACGTGGACTATACCGACATGGACTTCATCCAGCCGGAGGACCTGCGGTGAGCCCCTTTTCGCTTGAGGGCCGCACCGCGCTGGTGACCGGCGCGAATACCGGCATCGGGCAGGCCATCGCGGTGGCGCTGGCGCAGGCGGGGGCCGATGTCATCGCCGCGGGCCGGCGTGACTGCGACGAAACGCTGGCGCTGATGGGGTCGGGCCGTTCGCTACGGCTGGACTTCGCGGACCCGATGGCCGCGCGCGATGTGTTTGCCGATCAGCGCATCGACATCCTTGTGAACAATGCCGGCATCATTCGCCGCGACGACGCGGTGGATTTCACCGAGGCCGATTGGGACGCGGTGATGGATGTGAACGCCAAGGCGCTGTTCTTCACCTGCCAGGCCTTCGCCCGCGCCGCCCTGCCGAGGGGCATGGGCAAGATTATTAATATCGCGTCCCTGCTAAGCTTTCAAGGCGGCATCCGGGTGCCGTCCTACACCGCGTCCAAACATGGCGTCGCAGGGCTGACCAAGCTGATGGCCAATGAATGGGCCGCGCGCGGGCTGAACGTCAACGCCATCGCGCCGGGCTATATCGAGACCGCCAATACCGAGGCGCTGCGCGCCGATCCCGACCGTTCCAAGGCGATCCTCGACCGCATCCCCGCCGGCCGGTGGGGCCGCCCCGAGGATATCGCCCAGACCGCCGTTTTCCTGGCGGCCCCTGCGTCCGACTATATCAACGGCGCGATCCTCACTGTCGATGGAGGCTGGCTTGCCCGCTAGACTGACCCGCATCCCGTCCGAGGCCCCCGCGGGCATCGTCCATCTGGGCCTCGGCGCCTTCTTCCGCGCGCATGGGGCGATCTTCGTGGCCGAGGCCATGGCCCGGTCGGGCGGCGATTGGGGGATCATCGGCGTCTCGCTGCAATCGCCCGGCACGCGCGACCGGCTGGCGCCGCAGGGCTGGGCCTATACCGCGCTGGAGCTGGGCCCCGAGGGCGAGACCCCGCAGGTCGTGACCGTGCTGCGCGATGTGCTGGTCGCGCCCGAGGATCCGCAGGCCGTGCTGGACGCGATGGCCGCGCCCTCGGTCAAGATCGTCAGCCTGACCGTGACCGAAAAGGGCTATTGCCACGAACCCGCGACGGGCAGGCTGAACGCCGATCATCCCGACATCCGGCATGATCTGGACCACCCGCTGCCCCGTTCCGCGCCGGGCTTTCTGGTCCGGGCGCTGGCCGCGCGCCGCGACCGGGGCCTGCCGCCCTTCACGGTGCTCTGCTGCGACAACCTGCCGGAGAACGGCCGCGTGGTGCGCGGCGTGGTGCTGGATCTGGCCCGCCTGATCGACCCCGCACTCGCCGACTGGATCGCGGCCGAGGGGGCGTTCCCCGCGACCATGGTGGACCGGATCGTGCCCGCGACGACCCCCGCCGATCTGGACCGGCTGGCGGCGCTGACCGGCACCCGCGACGAGGCGCCCGTGATGCACGAACCCTTCCGCCAATGGGTGGTCGAGGACGATTTCTGCGCCGGCCGCCCCGATCTGGGCGCGGTGGGCGTGCAACTAGTGAAGGACGTCACCCCCTTCGAGCATATGAAGCTGCGGATGCTGAACGGCACCCATTCCAGCCTCGCCTATCTGGGCTATCTGGCGGGACATGAGACGATCGCCGACACGGTGGCCGACCCGGTCTTCGCGGGTTTTGTCCGCAGGCTCTGGCGGGCCGAGATCATCCCCGCGCTGACCCCCCCGCCGGGCGAGGATCTGGCCGCCTATGCGGAGGCGCTGGCCGCCCGCTATGCCAATCCCGCGATCCGCCACCGCACGTGGCAGATCGCGATGGATGGCAGCCAGAAGCTGCCGCAGCGCATCCTCGGCACCATCGCCGAGGGCCGCGCGGCGGGGCGGGCGGTGCCGGGGCTGACCTTGGCGGTGGCGGCCTGGATGCGCTATGCCTCGGGGCGGGACGAGGACGGCGCGGCGATCGAGGTCAAGGACCCGCTGGCCCCCCGGCTGGCCGCGCTGTGGCAGGACGACCCGGCGCGGACGGTCGCAGGGTTCCTGTCGCTGGCCCAGGTCTTTCCCGCCGCCCTGCGCGACGATCCGGGCTTCGCGGCCGATCTGACGGCGGCGCTGGAGGGGCTGATCCGCGACGGCGCGCGCGCGTCGGTGGCTGCGCATGGCTGATCCCTTGGTTCTGAACCCCGCCGATACGGTGGCGATCCTGACCGCGCGGGGCCCGGCCCCCGCCGGGCACAAGATCGCCCGCCGCGCGATGGCGCGGGGTCAGGCGGTGGTGAAATACGGCCAGATCATCGGCTATGCGACCTGCGACATCGCGCCCGGCGATCACGTCCACGGCCATAACTGCGCCTTCGGCGATCACGACCGCAGCCACCGTCCCGGATCGGGGCTGGAGGCCGCGCGCGCCGTGCTGGACCGCCATCGCGGCCCGGCGCTCGGCTTTCAGGGCTATCACCGGCCGGGCGGTCAGGTGGGCACGCGCAATTACATCGCGCTGGTCGCCACGGTGAACTGTTCGGCCACCGTCATCCGCCGCGCCGCCCAGGAGATCGAGGCCGAAGGCAGCTTGGCCGATTATCCCAACGTGGACGGCATCGCCGCCTTTGCCCATGGCACGGGCTGCGGCATGGCCGATCACGGGCCGGGCTGGCAGGCGCTGCAGCGGGTGCTGACGGGCCATGCCGGCCATCCGAATGTCGGCGCGGCGCTGTTTGTGGGCTTGGGCTGCGAGGTCATGCAGATCGCCCGCATGAAACAGGACCTGGGGCAGGCCGCGCGGTTTCACGGCCTGACCATCCAGGACAATGGCGGCACCCGCGCCACGATCGAGGCGATCAAGACCCGCCTGCGCGCCATGCTGCCCGAAGTGAATGCCATCCGCCGCGCGCCCGCGCCCGCCCGCGCGCTGCGCATCGGGCTGCAATGCGGCGGCTCGGACGGGTTTTCGGGGATCACCGCCAACCCGGCATTGGGCGTGGCCAGCGACATCCTGGCCGCGCAGGGCGCATCGGTCGTCCTGTCCGAGACGCCCGAGATCCACGGCGCCGAACGCCTGCTGCTGGACCGCGCCGCCAGCCCCGAGGTGGCCAGCCGCCTGGCCGAACGCCTGCGCTGGTGGGAGGGGTATGCCGCCATGCACGGCGCCTCGCTGGACAACAATCCCAGCCCCGGCAACAAGGCGGGCGGGCTGACCACGATCCTGGAGAAATCGCTCGGCGCGGTCGCCAAGGCCGGGGGCACGCCCCTGAACGCGGTGCTGGATTACGGCCAGCCGATCACCGCGCCGGGGCTGAATTTCATGGACACGCCCGGATATGACCCGGTCTCGGTCACGGGCCAGATCGCGGGGGGCGCGCAGCTGATCGTCTTCACCACGGGGCGCGGATCGGCCTTCGGATCGAAACCCGCGCCGACGATCAAGCTGGCCACGAATGACGCGCTGTTCGCAGCGATGCGCGACGACATGGACCTGAATTGCGGCGATGTGCTGACCGGCATCGACCTGCAGACCAAGGGCCGCCAGATCGTCGATCTGATCCTGGCCACCGCATCGGGCCGCACGACCCGCAGCGAGGCCTTGGGCCTGGGCGACAGTGAATTCCAGCCCTGGCAGATCGGCGCGGTGATGTAGGCCTTTCCCCGCTGCCCTGAATTGCGGCGGATCGCGGGGCAGGGTGGCGCGGGATCGGGCGGTATCGGTTTCCCCCGGCCACAGCCCGCATCAGGGGCCGTTTCCCTTTGACCGGCCCCGGCGGTTTCGACAGCGTCGGCATTGTTAACAATCTTGTTCTCAATCAGCCTTGCTGGCCCGCCCGGCCTTGTCGAAAGGAAAAAGCCCATGGCATCCCGATTGTCGCGCCTGATCGCCGCCTGTCTTGCCGGTTCGGTCCTGACCGTCCCGGTCACGGCCTTGGCGCAGGACCGGATCCTGCGCATCGGCATGACCGCCGCCGACATCCCCCGCACCCTGGGCCAGCCCGACCAGGGGTTCGAGGGCAACCGCTTCACCGGCATGACCATCTATGACAGCCTGACGGCCTGGGACCTGTCCAAGGCAGACGAGCCGTCGGTCATCATCCCCTCGCTGGCGACGGAATGGGCGGTCGACCCCGAGGACAGCACCCGCTGGACCTTCACCCTGCGCGACGACGTGACCTTCCATGACGGCAGCCCCTTCAACGCCGAGGCCGTCGTCTGGAACGTGGAGAAGGTCCTGAACGAGGACGCCCCCCATTTCGACGCCAGCCAGGTGGGCGTCACCGCATCGCGCATGCCGACCCTGACAGGCGCGCGCGCCATCGACGAATTCACGGTCGAGCTGACCACATCCGAGCCCGACAGCTTTCTGCCCTTCAACCTGACGAACCTGTTCATGGCCTCGCCCAGCCATTGGCAGGCCAAGTTCGACGAGACCGGCGATGCCGAGGCGGCCTGGGCGGCCTTCGCCGCCGATCCCTCGGGGTCCGGGCCGTTCCGCGTCACCGCCTTTTCCCCGCGCGAGCGGCTGGAGCTGGCGCCGAACGCGGATTACTGGAACCCCGCCCGCACGCCCAGGCTGGACGGCGTCGTGCTGGTCCCCCTGCCCGAGGCGAATGCCCGCACCGCCGCCCTGCTGTCGGGTCAGGTCGACTGGATCGAGGCGCCCGCCCCCGACGCCATCCCCCAGATCGAGTCGCGCGGCTTCACCATCCATTCCAACCCCCAGCCTCATGTCTGGCCGTGGCAGCTGTCCTTTGCCGAGGGCTCGCCCTGGCTGGACCGGCGGGTGCGCCATGCCGCGAACCTGTGCTTTGACCGCGAAGAGTTGCAGATCCTGCTGGGCGGCTACATGGGCATCCCCAAGGGCACGGTCGATCCCGAACATCCCTGGTGGGGCAACCCGTCCTTTGACATCCGCTATGACCTGGACGAGGCGCAGCGCCTGATGACCGAGGCCGGCTATTCGGCGGAAAACCCGGTGCGGGTCAAGGTCCAGACCTCGGCCTCGGGCTCGGGGCAGATGCAGCCCATCCCGATGAACGAATATCTGCAGCAGGCGCTGCGCGAGTGTTATTTCGACGTCGAGCTGGACGTGATCGAATGGAACACCGTCTTCACCAACTGGCGCCGCGGCGCAAAGGATGACAGCGCCGCCGGGGCCAACGCGATCAACGTGACCTTCGCCACGATGGACCCGTTCTTCGCGATGGTGCGCTTCACCTCGACCAAGGCCTTTCCGCCGGTCTCGAACAACTGGGGCCATTTCGGCAATGACGAGATCGACGCCCTGATCGAGGATGCCCGCACCAGCTTTGAACCCGAGGAGCGCGACGCGGCCTTGGCCCGCCTGCACGCCCGCATCGTCGAGGAGGCGCCCTTTGTCTGGGTCGCCCATGACACCGGCCCGCGCGCCATGTCGGACCGGGTGACGGGCGTGGTGCAGCCGCGCAGCTGGTTCATCGACATCGCGCCGATGGACATGCAGTGATCCCGCGCCCCCCTGGCCGTGGGCCGGGGGGCGCCGAACCCGCGGGGGACAGCCGATGCTCGCCTATACGATCCGCCGGATCATCCTGACCCTGCCCGTGCTGCTGGGCGTGTCGGTGGTCTGTTTCGCCTTGGTCCATATCTCGCCGGGCGATCCCCTGATCTCGATCCTGCCGGCCGATGCCTCGGTCGCGCTGCAGGAACGGCTGATGGTCCTCTATGGCTTCGATCGCAGCTATGTCGAACAGTTCCTGCTGTGGCTGGGCCGCGCGGTGCAAGGCGATCTGGGCACCTCGATCGCGACCGGCCGCCCCGTCACCACCGAGGTGATGCGCGCGGTGGGCAACACGCTGATGCTGGCCTCGGTCGCGACGGTGATCGGGTTTCTGCTGGGCAGCCTCTTCGGCTTCGTCGCGGGGTATTTCGCGAATTCGCCCTTGGACAAGGCGGCTTCGGCGGCGGCGGTCTTCGGCGTCTCGGTGCCGCATTACTGGCTGGGGATGGTGCTGGTCATCGTCTTTTCCGCCCAGCTGGGCTGGCTGCCCGCGGCGGGGGCGGGGCCGGGCGGATCCGGGCAATGGCGGCTGGACCTGGAGCATCTGAGCTACATGATCCTGCCCGCCATCACCATGAGCGTGATCCCCATGGGCATCATCGCCCGCACCGTCCGGGCGCTTGTGTCGGAGATCCTGGCCCAGGAATTCGTCATCGGGCTGCGCGCGCGGGGCCTGTCGGAATGGGGCGTGTTCCGCCATGTTGTCAAGAACGCCGCCCCGACCGCGCTGGCGGTGATGGGCGTCCAGCTGGGATACCTGCTGGGCGGGTCGATCCTGATCGAGACGGTCTTCAGCTGGCCCGGCACCGGGATGCTGCTGAATTCGGCCATCTTCCAGCGCGACCTGCCGCTGTTGCAGGGCACGATCCTCGTGCTGGCGATGTTCTTCGTCATCCTGAACCTGATCGTCGACGTGATGCAAAGCGCGCTCGACCCCCGCATCAAGAGGTAAAGCCATGGCTGACGCGACCCTGGGCCTGGCCCCCACCGCCCCCGTCCGCAGCGCGGGCTATTGGCGCAATGTCGGCGCGCGGCTGCGTCGTGACCGCACCGCGATGGGCGCGGCCATGGTGCTGGGCCTGATCGTGCTGGCGGCGATCCTGGCCCCGCTGATCGCGCCGATGGACCCGCTGGAGGGGCGGATGATCAACCGCCTGAAGCCCATCGGGACCGAGGGCCACCCCCTCGGCACGGATGAGCTGGGCCGGGACATGCTGTCGCGGCTGATCTGGGGCGGTCGGCTGTCGCTGTTGATGGGGGTGACGCCGGTGGTCATGGCCTTCGTCATCGGATCGGCCATCGGCATCGTCGCGGGCTATGCGGGCGGCTGGACCAACACGCTGATCATGCGGACGATCGACGTGTTCTACGCCTTTCCCTCGGTCCTGCTGGCCGTGGCCCTGTCGGGGGCGCTTGGCGCGGGGCTGGGGAATGCGCTGTTCTCGCTGACCGTCGTCTTCATCCCGCCCATCGCACGGGTGGCGGAATCGGTCACGACGCGGCTGCGGTCGTCGGATTTCATCGAGGCGGCGCGCGCATCGGGGGCAGGCGCGCTGACCATCCTGCGGGTGCATGTGCTGGGCAATGTGCTGGGGCCGATCTTCGTCTATGCGACATCGCTGATCGCGGTCAGCATGATCCTGGCCTCGGGGCTGTCCTTTCTGGGGCTGGGGGTGCGGCCGCCGAACCCGGAATGGGGGCTGATGCTGAACACGCTGCGTACGGCGATCTATGTCCAGCCTTGGGTCGCGGCGCTGCCGGGGCTGATGATCTTCATGGTCTCGATCTCGTTCAACATGCTGGCCGACGGGCTCCGCTCGGCAATGGAGGTGCGGCAATGACCGTCCAGCCGATCCTGTCCGTGCGCGGCCTGCGCAAGTATTTCCCCGTGACCGGCGGCCTGTTGGGCAGGCGCGTCAAGGATGTCCATGCCGTCGATGGCGTGGATCTGGAGGTCATGCCGGGCGAGACCTTGGGCGTCGTGGGCGAATCCGGCTGCGGGAAATCCACGACCGCGCGTCTCTTGATGCATTTGATACAGCCTGATGCCGGAGAGCTGTTCTTCGAAGGCAAGCTGGTCGGCGGCCCTGATCTGCCGCTGAAGGCCTATCGCCGTCAGGTGCAGATGGTGTTCCAGGACAGCTATTCTTCGCTGAACCCGCGCCTGACGATCGAGGATAACGTGGCGTTCGGCGCCCGCGTCCACGGCCTGCCCGCGGCGCAGGCGCTGGCCCGGACGCATGACCTGCTGACCCGCGTGGGCCTGTCGCCCGCCCGTTTCGCAGGCCGTTACCCGCACGAGCTGTCGGGCGGCCAGCGCCAGCGCGTCAACATCGCCCGCGCCCTGGCCCTGCGCCCCAAGGTCATCATCCTGGACGAGGCGGTATCCGCACTGGACAAGTCGGTCGAGGCGCAGGTCCTGAACCTGCTGGCCGATCTCAAGGCGGAATTCGGGCTGACCTATGTCTTCATCAGCCATGACCTGAACGTGGTGCGCTTCGTGTCGGACCGGGTGATGGTCATGTATCTGGGCAAGGTGGCCGAGATCGGCGGTGCCGACGCGCTCTATGACCGGCCGATGCATCCCTATTCGGGGGCGCTGCTGTCATCCATGCCCTCGATGGATCCGGACAACCGCAACACGGAACCCGCGCTGGCGGGCGATCCGCCGAACCCGATCGACCCGCCGCCCGGATGTCGCTTTCACACCCGCTGTCCCATCGCCGCGCCGGTCTGCGCCACGCGCGAGCCTGCGCTGACCGGCTCAGGCCCCCATCACAATGTCGCCTGCCACGCCCGCGATCCGCAATCGGGCCATGCCGTGACGGAGGCCGCCGAATGACCGAACCCTATCTGTCGATCCGGGACCTGGGCGTCACCTTCACCGGCGGCACGCGGCCCGTGCGCGCGGTGGGCGGCGTCTCGCTGGACATCGCGCCGGGCGAGGCGGTGGCGCTGATCGGCGAAAGCGGATCGGGCAAATCCGTGACCATGCGCGCCGTCATGCGCCTGAACCCCGAGAAACGCAGCCGGATCGAGGGCCGCATCCTGGTCGGCGGGCGCGACGTGATGGCGATGAACGGCCGCACGCTCTCGGCCTTTCGGGGCGCCGAGGCGGCGATGATCTTTCAGGAACCGCTGCTGGCCCTCGACCCGGTCTATTCGGTGGGCGACCAGATCGCCGAGACGATCCGCCGCCACGAATCCGTCACCCGCGAGGCCGCCCGCGCCCGCGCGCTGGAGCTGTTCGAGCGGGTGCGCATCCCCTCGGCCCGGGCGCGGCTGGACAATTACCCGCACGAGATGTCGGGCGGCATGCGCCAGCGGGCGATGATCGCGCTGGCCCTGGCCTGCCGGCCCCGGCTGCTGCTGGCCGACGAGCCGACGACCGCGCTGGATGCGACCGTCCAGATGCAGGTCCTGCTGCTGCTGCGCGAATTGCAGCGCGATCTGGGCCTGTCGATCCTGTTCGTGACCCATGACATCGGCGCCGCCGTCGAGGTCGCGGATCGCATCGCCGTCATGTATGCGGGCCGGATCGTCGAGGAGGCCAGCGCTCGCGACCTGATCCGCGCGCCGCGTCATCCCTACACCGTGGGCCTGCTGAAAAGCCGGGCGCATGACGCGATGGTCAAGGGCACCCGGCTGGAGGCGATCCCCGGCGCGCCGCCCGATCTGGCGCATCTGCCGCCCGGCTGCCCCTTTGCGCCGCGCTGTCCCGTGGTGACCGAGGCCTGCCGTCAGGGCAGCGTCCCGATGCAGCCCGTCGGTCCCGCCCATGCCGCGCGCTGTCTGCGTGTGGGCGAATTCGCGACCTGAGGGATCAGACCGCCGCCCGCACCAAGGCGCCCGGATGGGCGATCACCCGGCGGCTGAGCGCATGGCCCGCGCGGATCGCATCCGCGCAGGTCCCGCCCTCCAGCCGCGCGGCCAGATAGGCGGCGTTGAAGCTGTCGCCCGCCGCCGTGCTGTCCACCGGCCGGTCGCGGGGCAGGTCGTCCACCACGCCCGAGCCTTCGGGGCCGCCATAGGCCACCGGCCCGCCGCCGTTCTTGACCACGACCTGGCCCGCGCCTGCCGCGCGATAGCGTGCGATGGTGGCTTTGGGATCGGCATCGCCGAAATGCGCGGCCTCGTCGTCGAAGCTGGGCAGGACCAGCGCCGCCAACCCCGCCGCCTCGGTGATCGCCGCCCGCATCCGCCCCGCATCCGGCCAGAGCCGCGGGCGCAGGTTCGGGTCGAAGACCACATCGCGGCCCCGCAGCGCATCCAGCAGCGCCGCCCGCCCCGCATCGGGCAGGATCGCCAAGGTGATCCCCGACAGATAGGCGATGTCGCAGCCCACCAGCGCGGACTGCAGCCGGTCGGGACCGTCGGCCAGCCCGCGGGCCGCCGATGTGTCGCGCCAATAGGTGAAGCTGCGTTCACCCTCGGTCAGGGTGATAGCGTAAAGGCCGATCTCGCGCGTGGGGTCGGTCGTGACATGGGAAGTGTCGATCCCCTCGGCCGCCATAAAGTCCACCGCCCGGCGCGAGAAATCGCCCCGCCCCACCCGGGTCAGGTAACCGACATGATGCGACGGCCCCAGCAGGCGGCGCAGATACCAGGCGGTGTTCAGCGTGTCGCCCGCGATGCCCGCGCGCCACAGATCGCCTTGGGCCGACAGCTCGACCATCGCCTCGCCGATGCAGAGGATGCGGGTCACGACCGCCCCCGCGCATGGGCCAGCCCGGCCTCGACCCCGCGCAGTTCGGCCAGGCCCTTCAGCCGCCCGATGGCGGGATAGCCCGGCTGGCCGCCCCGGCCGATATCGTCCAGGATGTCCTGGCCGTGATCGGGGCGCATGGGGATCTGGACGTCCGCGCGCCCGGCGGCGGCGCGGCGGGCCTCCTCGTCCAGGATGGCGGCGATCAGGGCGGGCATGTCGGTCTGGCCGCCCAGATGCTCGTCCTCGAAGAAGGATGCGGGCACGGTATCCGCGTCGCGACGCACATTGCGCAGATGCAGGAAATGCACCCGGTCGCCCAAGCGGCGCATCATGCCCGGCAGGTCGTTGTCATGGCGCGCCCCGAGCGATCCGGAACACAGCGTGATCCCGTTGGCGGGCAGGTCCACCGCCGCCATGCGTTCGGCGTAATCCGCCTCGGTCGACATGATGCGGGGCAGGCCCAGCAGCGGAAAGGGCGGATCGTCCGGGTGACAGCAGAGGCGCATCTCCAGATCCTGCGCGACGGGCGCCACCTGTTCCAGAAAGGCGTCGAAATTTGCCCGCAGCCGCGCCTCGGTCACGGGGGCATAGCTGGCCAACAGGTCGCGCAGATCGGCCATGGACAGCCGGTCGGCCGCGCCGGGCAGGCCGCAGACGATATTGGCGGCCAAGGCCTCGGCGCGATCGGGGTCCATGGCGGCGAAGCGGCGGGCGGCCTCGTCCCGGACGGCCTCGGGGAAATCCCGCGCGGCGTCGGGCCGGGCCAGGATATGGATGTCGAAGGCCGCGAAATCGGCCAGGTCGAAGCGCATGCAGCGCGCCCCCGTGGGCCGGGGCCAAGCCAGGTCCGTGCGCGTCCAGTCCAGCACCGGCATGAAGTTGTAGCACACCACCCGCAGCCCCGCCGCATGCAGGTTCCGCAGCGATTGCGTCCAGGCGGCGACATGGTCGCGCCAGCCGGGGCCTTGGGTCTTGATCGCCTCGCTGACGGGCAGGCTCTCGACCACCTCCCATGCCAGGCCCGACGGGGCGCCGTCGCGCATGCGGGCGATCTGGTCCTGGCGGGCGGCGATCCCCTCCGGGGTCCAGACGGCGCCGGTGGGGATGTGGTGCAGGGCGCTGACGACGCCTTGGACCCCCGCTTGCCGCATGTCATCGACCGAGACCGGATCCACCGGTCCGAACCACCGCCATGTCTGCCGCATCCCTGCACCCCCTTCGCGATCCGCGGGCCGACGCGGCCCGGGATCCGAATATAGCATACTAACATATTAGTAAAGCGTCAGGGCGCGTCGGGGATCGTCTTGCCGGGGTTCAGGATGCCCGCCGGGTCCATTGCCCGGCGCAGGGCGCGCATGGCGGCCAGCCGCGCGGGGTCGCGATAGGCCGCCATCAGGTCCAGCTTGTCCTGCCCGATGCCGTGTTCGGCGCTGAAGGACCCGCCCATCGCCGCCACCCGGTCCAGGATGCGCGCCCGCAGCGCCCCCAACGCCGCCCCGCCGCCCGGCGCGATAGAATAATGCAGGTTCCCGTCGCCCAGATGCCCGACGGTCAGGGCCGTCATCCCGGCCCGGGCCACCTCGGCATCGGTGACCTGCAAAAAGGGCGCGATCTGCGACAGCGGCAGCGACAGATCGAAGATGTAGCCATCCACCGCCATGATGGATTCCGCCGTTGCCTCGCGCATGGCCCAGAGGTCGCGGCGCTGCTGGCCCGATGCGGCGATCACCGCGTCCAGCACCAACCCCCGTTCCATCAACCCGGCCAGGCAGTCCTGGACCAGATCCTCCAGCCCCCCCGCATCGCGGTCCGAGGGGCGGGTCGATGCGGCCTCCAGCAGGATGCCGGTGGGGGCGGGCGCGGCCAGGGGCGGGCGCGCGCCGGTATGGGCGCAGATCCGGTCGATCAGGGGGGCGGGCATGTATTCGAAGGCCTCGACCAGCCCGCCGGTCGCATCCTGCAGCGCGTTCAGCACCCCAAGCGCGGCCTCCGGGCCCGAGAGCGACAGAAAGCCCGTGGTCACCGCCACCGGGGCGGGATGCAGGCGCAGCACGGCGGCGGTGATGACGGCCAGCGTGCCCTCGGACCCGATCAGCAGGTCGCGCAGGTCATAGCCGGTATTGTCCTTGCGCAGCCCCTGCAGGTCGCTGATGGCGGTGCCGTCGGCCAGCACCGCCTCGACCCCCAGGCACAGCGCCCGCGCGGTGCCATAGCGCAGCACGTTCGACCCGCCCGCATTGGTGGCCAGCGTGCCGCCGATGGTGCAGCTGCCCCTTGCGCCGAACATCAGCGGATAGGTCAGGCCGTGATCGGCCACCGCCTCCTGCAGGGTCTGCAGGACGGTGCCCGCCTGCACGGTGGCGGTCCGGGCGGCAGGGTCGATGGCCAGGATGCGCTGCATCCGGTCCAGCGACAGCACGACATGGTCGCGGTCGGGGATGGGCGTCGCGCCCCCGGCGATGCCGGTATTGCCCCCTTGGGTCGTCACCGCGACGCCGTGGCGATGGCACAGGCCCAGCAAGGCCGCCACCTGGTCGGTGCCGTCGGGGCGCAGCACGGCGATGGCCTGCCCCGTCCAGCGCCCGGTCCAGTCGGTCAGATAGCCCGCCATGGCATCCGGCGCATCGACGACCCCGGCGGGGCCGGTGACGGCGCGGAATGCCTCCAGCAGGTCCTTGGTTGCCATGTCGCGCATCGCTGGTCTCCCCCCTTGATCGGCCCGCAGCATGGCGCAGCCGGTCGCGAAAGGCCAGCCATGCGGGATCAGTCGGCCCCGTCCAGAAAGAACCGCATCATCGCATCGGTGGCCGAGGGGCCGGGGGCGGTATGACTGCCCTCCGGCGCGCCACCGGACCAGGCATGGCCCAGGCCCGCGATGCGCCAATCCTCGATCCTGAGGGTGCCTGTGGCATCGCGATGGCGACCGATGCGGACCTCGTGCCCGGCCAGCCGGGCATCGGCGGCGCGGCGGGTCAGGCCCGGCTGGCGGCGCAGGGCCTGGGACAGGACCGCATCGGCATTGCGCGGCGAGACCGTCCCGTCCGCCGATCCGTGCAGGATCAGCAGCCGGCAGCCCACGCCCGCGCCGCCGTCGCGCCCGCCCTGCGACATGGCCGCGAAGGCCGATCCCATATCCGAGGCCGCGCCGTTGGGCAGGCCCGAATGGCAGGCGACCGCGCCGAAATCATCGGCGAAGACCGCGCCCAGGATCACCGCCATCGCACCCCCCGCCGACAGGCCCGCCGCAAAGCGCCGGTCGGGCGCGATCGCATGGTCATGGGCCAGGGTGCGGGTCAGGTCGGTCAGAAAGGCGGCCTCGCCCCCATCGGTGGCGGCGTGACGCGGCTCGAACCAGTTCCAGCATTTGTTCATGTTGGATTGGGCGGTCTGGGCGGGCAGCACGACGATCATGCGCCGCGCCTCGGCCGCGGCCAGGATGGCGGTGCCGCGGGCGAAGTCGTCGGGATCCTGGGTGCAGCCATGCAGCAGCAGCAGCAGGCCCTCGGCCCCGTCTGCCGCCGAGGCCGGGACATAGAGGCGGTATTGCCGCGCCTGGCCCGCCGCCGCGTGCTGGCCCATGGTCCAGCGCGCGCCTTCGGGGATGGCGGGGGTGGCGCGGCCCTGATGGGGCATCTGCGGCATCTGGCCCATCTGGGGCATTTGCGGCATCTGGGGCAGGGACGATCCGCCCAGGCCCGTCTGGATCATCCGCGTCGCCTCGGTCAGTTGACCCGCGCGCATCAGGCGGGTGATCTCGGACATGTTCATCGACATCGGCTTGGTCATGGTTTCGGTCCTTTCGGGGAACGGCAGGCATCCAGCGCGGCCTTGACGGCGGGATCGGCCTGAATGGTGCCCAGCACCTCGATCGAGCGGATGGTCGCTGTCACCAGGTCGGGGGGAATGTCGCGGGCAAAGCGGGCCAGCCCGATCACGCGCAGGTCCAGCATCTGGCGCGCGGCCTGCAGGCCCTCCAGCTCGGCCCGGGTCAGGTCGCGCAGGCCCATGACGAAATCGTCGCGCACGATGGTGGGGGCGATCAGCGCGTCATGGCGGTCCAGCTGGGCGCGGATCGCGGTGCGGATCAGGTCGCTGCGCGAGGCATAGAACCCCTCGCGCACCAACAGGTCGATCCGCCCCAGATCCACGAAGCCCAGGTTGATGGTGATCTTTTCCGTATCGGCTGTGCGGGCCGGTGATGGGGATGCCATGGCTGATTCCTTCCGCTTACCATCCATATGGATGTTTCACGGAAGGAAGTCCAGCCCTCACCCCACCAAGGTCAGGCGCCGCCGCCGTCTGGTGGCCATTCCGGCGGCGATGGCGCGGGCGATGTCGTCGCAGGCGGTGATGCCCTGCACGAAAGGCCGGTCATGCATCAGGTAAGGCAGCGCGGCGAGGCAGAGCCGCCCGGTGAAGGCGCCCGCATCCATCAACCCGTAATCCTCGGCCACCTCCGGGATGTCCTGTCCCGCCGCCGCCAAGGCCGCGCGCAGGGCGGGGAAGGGCAAGTTGGCCGAGCTCAGGGCCTTCTGCCCGCGCGCGTCGATGAAGACGGCGAAACGCTCGGTCCGGTCATGGTGGTCGATGACGGTCTGCGCGCCCTCGCGGGTCAGGTCGTAATCGGTGCCCAAGGTCTGCAGCGACAGGATCCCCGCATCGCGCAGCGCCAGCAGGCGGCGGATCGATTCGGAGGGCACGGCGGCGTAATTGTCGACGAAGACCTTCTTTAGCCCCGCATCGAAGCGGTCGCGATCGGCATCGGGCAGGTCGGGGACGATCTCCTCGACGGCCTCGTGCAGGCGCAGCAGGGCATAGCGCCAGGCGACGGTCACCCGGTCGGCCTTGTTGCGTTCGACCTCGGCCAGGTTGCGGCGCGCCCAACGGAAGGGGTCGGCGGCCTGGCGCGCGGCGAAATAGGCATCCGCGAAGCTGTCCGCATCCAGCCCCCCCAGGCCGATGCGGAGGGCAAAGGCGGGGTCGGCCTGCATGATCTCGGCCCGGACCAGGTCGAAGGCCGCATCCAGGGGCGCCGGGCCCTGCAGGCAGGCGGCCAGGGCGGGGGCGGTGGCGATGCTCAGCGGCTCGTAGGGGATGGGGCAGTAGAAATCCGCCTCGGGCAGGATGCCGCTGCGCGACATCAGCACGATGCGCAGATCGGCCGAGCCGGGGTCCAGGTCGAAGGCCAGATCGTCGCCGTCGCGCCGGAACCGGCCATGCTGGGTCACCACCGCCATGGCCGCGTCGATCGCGCTGAGCGATGTGCCCATGATCCCCACCCGCGCGGCGGGGATGCGGGCCTGGATCAGCCCGGACCAGGGGCTGGGGAAATAGCTGCGGGTGGCCTCGTCCGCGTCGGGGAACTGATGGCCGGTGGCCAGGATCACCCGGTCGAAGGGCCGCGCCGGGCCGCCCGCGGAATCGCTCAGCCAAAGGCCGCGATCGTCGGCCCGGATGTCGGTGACCTCGGTTCCTTCGCGGATGGTGATGCGATGGCCCGCGGCGCGGGCGCGCCGGGTCATCGCCAGCAGCTGGTCGCGGTAATAGCGGCCCAGCAGCAGGCGCGGCGTGAACAGCCGGTCATGCAGGGCGTCGCGTTCCAGCCCGAATTCGGCCAGAACCGCATCGGGCTGGTCGCGCAGCCAGTCCAGATAGGGGTCCAGCACGGGCGGGATCTCGATGCTGGCGATATTGGCCAGCATGGGGGCGCTGACGCTGTCGGGGGAATAGGGCTGGCCGATGCCCGCGCGGGGGCCGCGCTCAAACAGCGTCACCTCCAGGGGGGTGGCCGTGTCCAGCAGATGTCTGAGGGTATAGATGCCGGTCGGTCCGCTGCCGACGATGGCGATTGTGCGGCGGGTCATGCGCGTGTCTCCATGATAGGGGAAACGCGGGCGCCGCGGGGGCGTTCCGATAACTTATGCTGGTCCGCCCGCCAGCACGGCGGACAGCGCCTGCAGCGCGTCGATGCCCGAAGGTTCCTGGGGGGTCTGGGGCACGCGGGTCAGGGGCAGGCGCGGCCAGGCCCGGGTCAGCGGTGCCAAGCGCGCGGCGATGGCGTCGGGCGCGTGTTCGGCGGGAACGCGGTTCACGACGATGCCCGCCAAGGGGATGCCCGCCTGATCCAGCGCCCGGCCCAAAGCCAGCGTTTCCTGGACGGGCATGCGTTCGGGCGTGGTCACCGCGACGAAGCCCGCCCGGTCCGGGTCCGTGATATGGTCGCGAAGACCCGCCAGCCGTTCCCGGCGGCGCCCCAGGGTCTGGCGGATGGCGGCGGCGCGGGGGTCCTCGCCGGTGCTGCCGGTGACCATGGCGCGGGCGCTGGCGGAAAATCGTTCCGCCTGCACGCGGTTCGCGATCATGCCATCGGTCCAGGCGGTCATCATCTCGGGCAGGGACAGCAGGGTCAGGGTATGGCCGGTGGGCGCGGTGTCCAGGACCAGATGGTCATGGTCGCGCCCTATGCCTTGGGCCAGATCGGCGATGCGGTCCAGCAGCGCGGCCTCGGCCATGCCGGGGGCGTGGCGGGCGCGCGACAGGTGGCGGTCGATCTCGGCCCGGCCGCCGCGGGGCATGACCTCGGACAGAAACCCCGCGACCTGGTCCAGATGGGCGGTGACGGTGGCCTCCGGGTCCAGCTCGATCGCGGTCAGGTTCGGGGCGATGGCGACCGGATGCGGCCCGACCGGACGTTCGAACAGATGCCCGAGATTATGCGCCGGATCGGTCGAGACCAGGCACACCCGCCGCCCCTGTCGCGCCAGGGCCAGGGCGGCCATGGCCGACAGGGTGGTCTTGCCGACCCCGCCCTTGCCGCCGAAGAAGATCAGCCCCCGCCGTTCCAGCAGGCTCAGCAGCATCGGATATGGTCCAGCGGCGAATGCGGCATCCCCATGCGCCGGTGCCAGTCGTGGAAATCGTCCCAGACCAGGGGCATCAGCTCCAGCGTGTAGGGGGCGGCGGGATTGGGAATCCCCAACGCCTCGGACAGGACCAGCAGGCGGAACAGGTCGTCGCGGTCCCGCGCCTCGCGCGCCATGGCCTGGCGATAGGGGGCGCGGTAATATTCCGCCAGCCCCTCGGTGATGGCGCGCCAGCTCATTCGGCGGGGTGCCGGTGGGCCAGCAGCGAAAAGCCCGTCTGGCGCAGCGCGGTGACGGCCGAGATGCCGACCATGATCGCCGCGCCCAGGATGAACAGCGCCATGATCGCCAAGGTCCAGTTCTGATCCCCGAGGAAGGTCCCGATCTGCAGCAGCAGCGCATAGATCGCCATGGTCAGGACCAGCACCAAGGGCACCAGCGTGAAGACCACCGGCCGCCCGAGCCGCGCCAGGATCACCGTCACCATCAACAGCGTCAGCGAGGCCAGCAGCTGGTTCGACGTCCCGAAGAGCGGCCAGATCACCATGCCCCCCGTCCCGTCCGAGGCCGCGCCGAAGGCGATCGCCAGGCAGAAGCCGATCGCCAGCAGCGTGGCCAGCGTGCCGTTCTTCAAGGCGGCGATGCCGGTGATGGCCCCCGTCTCCTGGATGACATAGCGCTGCAGGCGCACGCCGGTATCCATGGTCGTTCCCGCGAACAGCGCCGCCGTCACCGTCAGGATGGTCGCGGCCAGCCCGGCGGGGATGCCCAGGCCCTGCGAGACGATGTTGGCCCCGCCGGTCACGAAGGCGCCCACGCTGCCCGCGCCGAAATTGGTATAGACCGCCTGCCAGTCGGCCAAGGTGGCAAAGCCCGCGGTCGCGCAGACGATGGCGGCCAAGGCCAGCATCCCCTCGCCCACGGCGCCGCCATAGCCGACCAGCCGGGCGTCGGTCTCGCGGTCCAGCTGCTTGGAGCTGGTCCCCGACGAGACCAGCCCGTGAAACCCGGAGATCGCCCCGCAGGCGATGGTCACGAACAGCAACGGCGCGATGGGCGGCGTGCCCGCCGGGACCTGGTCGTTGATGAAGGGCACCACGACCGTCGGCGCCGACAGCAGCGCCGCCGCATAGATGATCCCGAGCGCCACGAACAGCTGGATGCCGTTGATGTAGTCGCGCGGCTGCAGCAGCATCCAGACCGGCAGGGTCGACGCGATCCCCGCATAGAGGAACAGCAGCAGCACCCAGACCACCCGGTCGCTCAGCCCGAAGATCTCGGCCGGCAGGGCCACGGGCACGGCATTGCCCAGCAGGATCAGCCCATAGAGCAGTCCGACCCCGATGATCGTGGGCCAGAGCAGCCCCACCTGCGCGCGATAGAGCAGCTGGCCGATGCCAATCGCCACCACGATCGCCCCCCAGACCGGGATCACCGCGGTCGGGAACTGGATCAGCAGGTTGGTGATGACGGTGGCGAAGGCCGCATTCACCATCAGCAGCACCAGGAACATGATCAGCATGAACATCCAGCGCGCCCGGCTGCCCAGCAGCTTCTCGCTCAGGCCGCCGATGGATTGCCCGCGATTGCGCACCGAGGCCCAGAGCGCCCCCATGTCATGCACGCCGGCGAAGAAGATCGTCCCCAGCACCACCCACAGGAAGGCCGGCCCCCAGCCCCAGATCACCGCGATGGCCGGCCCCACGATAGGCGCCGCCCCCGCGACCGAGGTGAAATGGTGCCCCCAGAGAACATAGCGGTTGGTCGGCACGAAATCGACGCCGTCGCGGAACTCATGGGCGGGGGTGCGGAACTGGGCGTCCAGCTGATAGATGCGCGCCGCGATGAAGCGCGAATAGAAAAACCAGCCCGACAGGATGCCCAGCAGGCCGACCGCGATCAGCACCAGTGAATTCATGACCCTCGCCCCCCGTTTGATTTGTGCGATCTTAGCATGTCGGGCGGAAAGGGCCAGCCGTCAGGCCGCGCGGCGCCCCTCCAGCGCGGCCTTCAGCAGCAGCGCGACCACCGCGATCAGCGTCAGGGTGGATGCGGCGGCGAAGGCGCCGACCGCGTTCAGGTCGTTGAACAGCAGCTCGACATGCAAGGGCAGGGTGTTGGTCTGGCCGCGGATATTGCCCGACACGACCGACACGCCGCCGAATTCCCCCACCGCCCGCGCCGTGCAGAGCACCGCCCCATAGAGCAGCGCCCACCGGATGTTGGGCAGGGTCACGCGGCGGAATATCTGCCAGCCATTGGCGCCCAAGGTGACGGCGGCCTGTTCCTGTTCGCTGCCTTGGGCCTGCATCAGCGGCAGCACCTCGCGCGCGACGAAGGGGGCGGTGACGAACATCGTGACCAGCACGATCCCCGGCAGGGCGAACATCACCTGCAGGTCGTTGGCCTGCAGCCACGGCCCCAGGAGCCCCTGCCGCCCATAGAGCAGCAGATAGCAGATCCCCGCGATGATCGGGGATATGGAGAAGGGGATCTCGATGATGGTGACCAGGATGCCGCGGCCGGGAAAGCGGTGCTTGGCCACGGCCCAGGCCGCGGCGATACCGAAGCCCACGTTCAGCGGCACGACGATCAGCGCGGTGATCGTGGTCAGCCAGATCGCGTGCAACGTCGCAGGATGCATGATGTTGGCGGCATAGACCTGCCAGCCGCCCGCAAAGGCCCGCACGAAGATATAGACCAGCGGCGCCGCGATGAAGACCAGCGTCAGCGCGACGGCCAGCCCGATCAGCAGGCGGCGCGCGCCCGCGCCGGGGGGTGTCACGGGGGTCATGGCGCGGCCTCGCGGTGACGGGCGGCCCAGTTCTGCAGCAGGTTCGACAGCACCAGCAGCACCAGCGCAAAACCCAGCAGCACCAGTGCGATGGCGGCGGCGCCGTTATAGTCGAACTCTTCCAGGCGGATGAAGGCCAGCAGCGCCGCGATCTCGGTCTGGAAGGGCAGGTTGCCGGCGATGAAGACGATCGCCCCGAATTCCCCGAGCGAGCGGGCGAAGGCGGTGGTGCATCCGGCCAGCCAGGCGGGTAGGATCGCCGGAAAGACCACCCGCGAAAAGATGGTCCAAGGCCGTGCGCCCAAGGTCACGGCCGCCTGTTCCAGCGCGGGGTCCATGTCCTCCAGCACGGGCTGGACGGTGCGGACCACGAAGGGGACCGAGGTGAAAGCCATGGCCAGCGCGATCCCCCAAATGGTATAGACAACCGGGATCCCTGCCGGGTGCAGCACCGACCCGAACCACCCATTGGCGGAAAACAGCGCCGTCAGCGACAGCCCCGCCACCGCCGTGGGCAGGGCGAAGGGCATGTCCATCAGCGCGTCCAGGATGCGCTTGCCCCGGAACTCGTAGCGGACCAGCACCCAGGCCATCAGAAGTCCGTAGATCGCGTTGAAGACCGTGGCGATCCCCGCCGCGATCAGGGTGATCTGGAAGGCCGCCACCGCGCGGGGCGATGTGACGATGGCCCAGAACCGCTGCGGGCCGATCTCGGCCCCCTTCAGGATCAGGGCCAGCACCGGGATCAGCACGATCAGCGTCAGATAGAGCAGCGTGGTCCCCAAGCTGAGCGTGAAGCCCGGCAGGACGCGCTTGGCCCGGATCGGCCCGGCCTGGGTGGTGGCGGCCGCGGTCATCACTGGTTCACGAAGACCTGGTCCAGGATCGCGCCATCGGCCAGATGCTCGGCGCGCACCGCGTCCCACCCGCCGAAGACGTCATCCACCGTCACCAGATCCACCGGCGGCAGGTTGTCGGAATATTCGGCCGACACGGATTCGTCGGTGACGCGGTAGTAATGCTGTGCCAGGATCTGCTGCGCCTCGGGGGAATAGAGCCATTCCAGATAGGCGGTGGCCACCTCGGTCGATCCGTTGCGTTCGGCGTTCTGGGTCACGACCGCGGCGGGGAAGGCGGCGAACAGGCTCTGGGACGGGGTGACGCGCTCGAAGCCTTGGGCCGCGTATTCGGCCGCGATGCCGCCGGTCTCGGCCTCGAAGGTCACCAGCACGTCGCCGATGCCGCGTTCCGCAAAGGTCTGGGTGGCCGCGCGCCCGCCCGTGTCGAAGACCGGGACCGAACCGAAGATCGAACGCACGAAGTCCTGCGCGCCCGCCTGGTCGCCGCCATTGCGGCCCAGCTCGAAGGCATAGGCCGCCAGATAGGTATAGCGCGCATTGCCGCTGGTCTTGGGGTTCGGAAAGACCGGGGCCACGTCGTCACGGGCCAGATCGTCCCAGTCCTGGATGTCCAGCGGATTGCCCTCGCGCACCAGGAAGGCGGGCAGCGAATAGAAGGGCGAGGCCCCGTTCGGCAGCAGCTCGCGCCAGTCGGCCGACAGCAGCCCGCCATCGGCCAGCACGTCGATGTCGGTTTCCTGGTTGAAGGTCACGACATCGGCGGGCAGCCCCTCCAGGATGGCGCGGGCCTGGCGCGAGGATCCGCCATGGCTCATGTCGATGGTGACGGTGCGCCCGGTGGTTTCCTGCCAATGGGCGGCGAAGGCGGGGTTCAGCGCCTCGAACAGCTCGCGCGCGATGTCATAGCTGACATTCAGCAGCTGGTCCTGGGCCAGGGCGGGGGTGGCGGTGGTCAGGGCCAAGGCGGCGGCCAGGATGCGGGGGGTCATCGCGAGATCTCCAGTTTCGGGGAATGGGGGACGGGGGCCGTGGCCGGGCGTGGGCCCGCAGCGGAAAAGATCGTGCCCGCCTCGATCCGCAGGCGCATGGGGGCGCCGGGGGTCAGGGATGCGGCATCGGTGCCGCGGCGGGGCAGGTCGGCCTCCAGCGCGGTGCCTTGGGGGTCCGCCAAGGCGACGCGCAGCCGCGCCCCGGTCGACCCGCGCCCGGTGACGCGCCACGGGGATGCTGCATCGGGCCGAGGGGTGATGTCCTCGGGGCGGACCAGCAGGCGGGCGGGGCCGTCGGGCAGGGCGCGGCGGGGCAGGGCGGTCAGGTCCAGGCCCGGCGCCTCGGCCCGCCCGGCGGCCAGCGTCACCGGCAATTCGACCGTGGCGCCCATGAAGCGCGCGACGAAGGGTGTGGCGGGGTGGTCGTGGATGGCGTCGGCATCGCCGGTCTGTTCGATCCGGCCCTCGCCCATGACCACGACGCGGTCGGCCAGCTCGAAGGCCTCCTCTTGGTCATGGGTGACGAAGATGGTGGTCGAGCCGGTCTTGTCATGCACGCCGCGCAGCCAGCGGCGCAGGTCGCGCCGGATGGCCGCGTCCAGCGCGCCGAAGGGTTCATCCAGCAGCAGGACCTTGGGTTCGATCGCCAAGGCGCGGCCAAGCGCCACGCGCTGGCGCTGACCGCCCGACAGCTGGGTCGGATAGCGGTCGGCCAGATGCGCGATCTGCAGGAAATGCAGCAATTCGTCCACGGTGGCGGCGATCGCGGCCTTTGACGGGCGCTGCGCGCGCGGCCGCACGGTCAGCCCGAAGGCCAGGTTGTCGCGCACCCGCATATGCGGGAACAGCGCGTAATGCTGGAACACGAAGCCGATGCGCCGGTCCTGCGCAGCCAGGCGCAGCCAGTCGGCGCCATCGACCTGCAGCGCGCCCGCATCGGGCCATTCCAGGCCCGCGATGATCTTCAGCAGCGTGGTCTTGCCCGACCCGGACGGACCCAGCAGCGCGACCAGCTCGCCCTTGTCGATGGACAGGTCGATGCCGCGCAGCACCTCGGTCCGGCCGAACCGCTTGGTCATTCCCGTCACGCTGATGGTCATGGATGGCCCTTCCCGCTGCATGTCGCCGCAGCGTGACCTAGGGCGTGGCGGGGGACCGGGCAAGCGGCGGGCCCATGGGGCGGGCGGGGGCCGGGCGACGGATATTCGCCCCGCCCCGGTAGCGCCGCGACAGCATCGACGGGCGCGCGCCCCCGGCCGGGCGGACATTCCGGCGCGGCGGGCGCGGGGCGGATCATCGTCCTTTTTTCGCGCCTTCAGGCGGGGGTGACGGTCCTCAGGATCGCATGGACCGGCTGGCCGGGTTCCAGGCCCATCCCGGCCAGCGCCCGGCGGGGGATGCGCGCGGTCACGCGGTCGGGGCCGATGGCCAGCACGACCTGCGCATCGGGGCCGTCGTCCGGATCGATGGCGGCGATCCGCGCCTGCAGGATGCCCAAGGCCGAGATGTCCCGCGGGCGGTCGCGGGACAGGATCACGTCGCCCGCAGCCACCCGCAGCCGGACCGGCGTGCCGGGGGGCGCGGCCAGGCGGGGCGCAAAGACCGCGCCCCCCGGCGTGGACAGGCGGGTCAGCCCGTCACCCTCATGCGCCTCGATCCGCGCCGACAGCAGCGAGGGCGCATCGCCCAGCACCCGGCCCGGCGGGCCTACCGCCGTCACGCGCCCGGCCTGCAGCGTCACGACCGTGGTGGCCAGGCGCGCGACCTCGGGCAGGGCATGGCTGACATAGAGGATCGGCACGCCGCCCTCGTCGCGCAGCCGTTCGAAATAGGGCAGGATCTCGGTCTTGCGGGCTTCGTCCAGGGCGGCCAGGGGTTCATCGGCCAGGATCAGGCGCGGGGCGGCCAGCAGGGCGCGGCCGATGGCCACGCGGCTGCGTTCGCCGCCCGACAGCGCGCCGGGGCGGCGTGCCAGCAGGGGGCCGATGCCCAGCATCTCGACCACGCGGGCCATGTCGGGACCCGCCGCCCTGCGCGGCGCGAACCAGCGGCCATAGAGCAGGTTCTGGCGCACCGACAGATGCGGGAAGAGCCGCCCCTCCTGAAAGACATATCCCAAGCGGCGGCGATGCGGGGGCAGGTGCCGCCGCGCCGCGCTGTCATCCAGCAGCCAGTCGCCCACCGCGACGCGACCCGCGCGCGGTCGCAAGAGGCCCGCCACCGCGTTCACCACCGTGGTCTTGCCCGATCCGGACGGGCCGAACAGCACGGTCAGACCGGGCGGCGCCTCGAACGCCACGTCCAGGGCGAAGCCCTGGAAGCGATGGGCCAGGCGGACCGACAGGGTCATGCGCCCGACACCCGCCGCCCGACCCGCCGCGCCAGGTATTCCGACAGAAGCAGCGCCGCCATGGCGATGGCGATGGCGATGACGACCAGCCGGCCGGCCGCGCCTTCGCCCCCCGGGACCTGCAGCAGGGCGTGGATGGCCGATGGCACGGTCTGGGTCTGGCCCGGGATGTTCGACACGAAGGTGATCGTCGCGCCGAATTCGCCGATCGCCTTGGCGAAGGCCAGGATCGCCCCCGCGATCACCCCCGGCAGCATCAGGGGCAGGGTCACGGTCAGAAAGACCCAGGGCGGGCTGGCCCCCAAGGTCGCGGCAGCCGCCTCCAGCCGCGGATCGACCGCCTCGACCGCCAGGCGGATGGCGCGGACCATCAGCGGAAAGGCCATGATCGCCGCCGCCAGCGCCGCCCCCGTCCAGCGAAAGGAAAAGACGATGCCCACCGTCTCCAGCCATTGGCCGACGCTGCCGCGCCGCCCGAAGGTGATCAGCAGCAGATAGCCCGTCACCACCGGCGGCAGGATCAGCGGCAGATGGACCAGCCCGTTGAGGATCTGCTTGCCCGGAAAGCTCCATCGCGCCAAGGCATAGGCGGTCAGGATCCCCAAGGGCAGGCTGACCAGCGTCGCGATCAGCCCCACGCGCAGCGACAGCCGCACCGCCTGCCATTCCCCGGGCCCCAGCCAGCCTGTCACCGCATCCATCATTCGGGCAGCGTGAAGCCGAACCGCGCCCAGACCTGCCGCGCCGCATCCGAGGAGAGGTGGTCCAGAAAGGCCTGCGCCTGCGCGGCATCCGATTGCGCGGTCAGGGCGGCGGGATAGGTGATGGGCGGGTGGCTGTCGGCGGGAAAGGTGCCGATGACGCTCACCGCTTCCTGGGCCGCGGCATCGGTGGCATAGACGATGCCCAAGGGGGCCTCGTTCCGGGCGACGAAGGCCAGCGCGGCGCGGACATTGTCCGATTGCGCGACCAAGGGCGCGACCGCGTCCCACAGGCCCAGATGCATCAGCGCCGCCCGGCCATAGATCCCCGCCGGGACCGCATCGACCAGCGCCATGGACAGCCGCCCCCCGCCCAGCAGCGCGGGCAGGTCCAGATCCGCGTCGATGGTCACCGGATCTGCGTCCCCATGCGCGATCAGCACCAGGCGGTTGCCCAGGATGTCGCGCCGAGTGCCCGGGCGCAGGTCGCCTGATGCCTCCAGCGCGTCCATCCAGTCCGGGCTGGCCGAGATGAAGATATCCGCAGGCGCCCCCTCGCGGATCTGGCGGGCCAGGGCAGACGACCCGGCATAGGAGGTCACGACCGCCGCGCCCCCCGCATCGGTCCAATCCGCCGCGATCCGGTCCAGCGCGTCGGTCAGGCTGGCGGCGGCGAAGACGGTGACCTGATCGGCTAGGGCGGGCGCGGCGCCAAGGGCAAGAGCCGCGGCGAGGGCGGCGGGGATCAGGCGCATCGCGGGCTCCGGTTATGGTCACCGGGAAATAACGCGCATGGGGGGCGGAAAGGCAAGCGTTATTTGCGCCCGGACATAGCGCCTGTCGTGCGCCGGTCGCGATGCGCCATGGGCGATGCGACGCCGCGCGGCGGGCGGCCCGCGACGGCCCACGCGGCCCCGGCGATCACCGGGCGCAGGGCCAGGCGGGTCATGCGCCCCGTGGCGCCGCGCGCCCGGACCAGCCGCGCCAGGACCGGGCCGATCCGCCAATAGGCGCGGATGAAGGCCCGCCCCGCCGCCGATCGGACCAGCACCTCGTCGCGCAGGCGGCGCAGCAGGATCACGTCGGGATGGGCCGCATCGCCATAGGCGGCGGTTGCCACGAAGCAGGCCCCGGCGGTGGACGGCTGCGCCTCGTCCTCGGGCGGGGTCTGGTCCTCGGGCAGGTCCTCGGCATCGACGGGGCGGGTGGTGCCGTCGACGGGGACGCCGTTCTCATAGGTGGTCAGGACGGGCTGGCCGTCCGCCTCCTCCTGGACCAGGACGGGGCGGGTGGTGGCGGCGAAGTTCTGGGTGATGAACAGCACGTCATGCTGGCCCAGCTGGCCGGTGGACAGGCCGATCCCCACGTAATCCACGTCCGGATCCAGGATGTTGTCGCGATGGGATTCGCTGTCCATCAGCGCGGCGTGCAGGTTGTCCACATCGCCCCGCCCGGGCGTGCCGCGATAGCTGACATAGCCCACATTCTCGGTCAGCTGCCAGCTGGCGCCGGCCATCGGGAAATCGGCATCCTCGGCCCGGTCGGCGGGACGGCTGTCATCCGCGCCGCGATGGGACAGCCCGCCGCCGCCCGCCATCCAGTCGGAATGGCCTTGGGCGGCGCTGTTCAGATGCACCTCGACATGGACGGGGTCCAGGCCGTTCTCGGCCCGGGCGGCATTCACCAGCTGGGCGGCGTGCAGCTCCAGCGGGGTGGCGATCTCGATGGGCATGGGGCCTCCGGGGTTCCTGTCGGCCCAGCATAGGGCGCAAGGCGGGCCGCGTGAACCCGGAGGCGCCTCACAGATCCTTCACCAGGCGCAGCGCGTCATGGATCGCGGCGTGGGTGTTGCGCGCGGCCACCGCGTCGCCGATGCGGAACAGCTGGAACCGGCCATCCGCGGTTGGGGGCTGGGGGGTGCCCGCGACTAGCGCGTCGTAATCCACCGCACCGCCATTCGCCGACAGGGGCCGCAGCGCGAAGTAAAGGTCGTCCAGCGGCCGCGTGCCGTGATTGACCACCACCTGATCCACCAGCCGGTCGCGCGTCACATCGCCGTAATCGCTGCCGAGCGTGGCGCGCAGGCGGTTGCCGTCGCGCGCCACCGCCAGCAGCCGCCAAGTGACGGTGAAGGTCACGTCGCCTGCCTGCAGGCTGCGCATATAGGGGACCAGGTTCATCGCCATCACCTCCGGGGCGAAGGCGCGGTCGGGGGTCGCGATCTCGACCCGGGCGCCGGTGGTGGCGATGCGGTCGGCCGCCTGCAGGGCCGCATGATCGCCCGCATCGTCGAAGATCAGCACATCGCGCCCCGGCGCCACGTCGCCCGACAGGATGTCCCAGGCCGAACAGACCAGATCGCCGCCCGCCCGCAGGTCCGGGACATGGGGCAGGCCGCCTGTCGCCACGATCACCGCATCGGGCCGGGTGGCCAGCACGTCATCCGCATCGGCCAGGGTGTTGAAGCGGAAGGTCACGCCGCGCGCCTGGCATTGGGCCATGCGCCAGTCGATGATCGCCATCATCTCGCGCCGCCGAGGCTGCCGGGCGGTCAGGCGGATCTGGCCGCCGGGGCTGTCTGCCGCCTCCAGCACGGTCACGGCATGGCCGCGTTCGGCGGCGACGCGGGCGGCCTCCAGCCCGCCGGGACCGGCGCCGATGACGGTGATGCGCCGCGGCGCGGGGGCGGGGGGGACGTGGTGGGGCAGGGTCTCCTCGCGGCCCGTGGCGGCATTGTGCAGGCAGAAGGCCATGCCGCCCTGATAGATCCGGTCCAGGCAATAGTTCGCGCCGACGCAGGGGCGGATGTCGTGTTCGCGCCCCTCGACGATCTTGCGCACCAGATGCGGGTCGGCCATGTGGGCCCGCGTCATCCCCACCATGTCCAGCAGGCCCGATGCGACGGCATGGCGCGCGGTCGCCACGTCGGGGATGCGGGCGGCGTGAAAGGTCGGCATGTCGGTCGCCTGCCTGACCGTGCCGGCGAAATCCAGATGCGGGGCGGCGGGCATGCCTTGGATGGGGATCACATCGGTCAGCCCGGCATCGGTGTCGATATGGCCGCGCACCACGTTCAGGAAATCGACCAGCCCGCTGTCCTTCAGGCGGCGCGATATGGCCAGGCCTTCCTCGGCGGTGATGCCGCCGGGCAGGCCCTCGTCGCCGGTATAGCGGATGCCGGTGATGAAATCCGGCCCGCAGCGGGCGCGGATGCCGCCCAGAACCTCGAAGGTGAAGCGCAGCCGGTTTTCCAGCGATCCGCCGTAATCGCCGTCCAGATCGTTGGTCAGCGGCGACCAGAACTGGTCCATCAGATGACCGTAAGCCTGCAGCTCGATCCCGTCGAGGCCTGCGGCCTGCATGCGTTCGGCCGCATCGACGTAATCGGCGATGATGCGGGCGATGTCCCAATCCTCCAGCAGCTTGGGAAAGGACCGGTGCGCGGCCTCGCGCGCATGGCCGGGCGACACGACCGGCAGCCAGTCGGCCTTGTCCCACCGGGTGCGGCGGCCCAGATGGGTCAGCTGGATCATCACCGCGCAGCCGTGATCGTGGCATTCATCGGTCAGCCGGCGCATCCAGCCCACGACCTCGTCCTTCCATGCCAAGATGTTGTTGAAGACCGGCGGGCTGTCGCGCGAGACCGAGGCCGATCCCGCCGTCATGGTCAGCGCCACCCCCGCCTGCGCCCGTTCGACGTGATAGGCGCGGTAGCGGTCCTTGGGCATCCCGTCCTCGGGATAGGCGGGTTCGTGGCTGGTGATCATGATGCGGTTGCGCAGGGTCAGATGCTTCAACCGGAAGGGCTGCAGAAGGGGATCGTTCGACATGGCGCGGACCCGGGGCATGGGGGATATGGCGGCCAGACTGGGTTGAATGTACACCACTGTCAAGCTTAAGGTCACAGGTGAACAGGATGCGGGGTCGGGGCGGTGGATGCAGGCGGGCGCGGATCGCGCGAAGGCTGGCTGGAGGCGGGGCGCCAGGCCCTGATCGAGGGCGGGGTCGATGCCGTGCGCATCCTGCCCTTGGCGCGGCGGCTGCGGCTGTCGCGGACCAGCTTCTACTGGTTCTTCGACGATCGCGAGGCGCTGCTGGCGGCCCTGCTGGCGGGGTGGGAGGACCGCACCACCCGGCCCCTGATCCAGGCCACGACCCGCTATGCCGTGACCGGGACCGAGGCGATGCTGAACGTGCTGGCGGCCTTTCTGGCGCCCGGGGCCTTCGACGCGCGGCTGGAATTCGCGGTGCGCAGCTGGGCGCTGCAGGACGGCGCGGTGGCGGCGCGGGTCGCGGATGCCGATGCGCGGCGGCTGGCGGCGCTGACCGCGATGCTGGCCGCATGGGGCCACCCGCCGGCCGAGGCCGACATCCGCGCCCGCACCGTCTATCTGGTCCAGATCGGCTATATCTCGATGCAGGCGCAGGAGGATCTGCCGACGCGCCTGTCGCGCATCCCGACCTATGTGACGATCTATACGGGCCAGCCCCCCGACCCGGCCGAGATGGCGCGTTTCGAGGCGGGGCTGATGCCGCCGGGGGGCTGAGGGGTCACGCGCGGCTCGGCTGCAGGGCGGTCATGGACAGCTGATAGCCGAAGCCGCGCACGTTCTGCAGCAGGCGCGATCCGTCCCGGCCCTCCATCTTCTTGCGCAGATAGGCGACATAGACCTCGACGATGTTCGTGTTGGGATCGAAGTCATAGCCCCAGACCGCGTTCAGGATCTCCATCCGGCTGACGACGCGATCGGCGTTTTCAACCAGATAGCGCAGCAGGTTGAACTCGGTCGCGGTCAGGCCCAGATCGGTGTCGCCGCGCCGGGCGGTCTTGGCGGCCAGGTCCACGGTCAGGTCGGCATAGCGGATGACGCGCGGCGCGGGGGCGGGGGCCGCGTCGCGGCGCAGCAGCGCCTCGATCCGGGCCAGCAGCTCCTCGAAGGCGAAGGGCTTGGTGACGTAGTCATCCGCCCCCGCGCGCAGCCCCTCCAGCTTTTCGTCCAGCGCGTCGCGCGCCGTCAGCATCAGGACCAGCACCCCGCTGCCCGCGGCGCGCAAGCGGCGGCAGAGGTCCACCCCCTCGCCATCGGGCAGCATCCGGTCCAGCACCACCAGCCGGATTCCGTCGGTGCGGACCCGGTCCATCAGCCCCGCGCCGTTCGGCTCGACGCTGACCTCGTAGCCTTCGGCGGTCAGGCCGAGCGACAGGAATTCGGCGATCTCGGCATCGTCCTCGACGATCAGGATGCGGGGGGCGGTCATGTCGCGGTCTCCGGCGTCGTATCGGGAAGGGTCTGGGCCAGGGGCAGGTCGATGCGGACCACCGCGCCCTGGCCCGGCTGGCTGTCGATGGCGATGGTGCCGTCATGGCGGTCCACGATCCAGCGCGCGATGGACAGGCCCAGGCCCAGGCCGCGCCCGCTGCGTCCGCGCCCCTGATCGCCGCGAAAGAAGCGGACGAAGGCGCGCTCGGCCTCCTCCGGGGTGAAGCCGGGGCCCTGATCGGCGATGGTGACCACGGCCCGGCCCTCCTCCGCGGTCAGCTCCAGCCGGACCGCGCTGTCGGCGGGGGCCAGGCGGATCGCGTTGTCCAGCGGGATCATGATCGCCTGACGCAGCCGCCCCGCATCGCCGGTGACGATCACCGGCCCCGCCGCCTGGCGCGGCGAGATGGTGACGCCCGCCCGCCGCGACAGGCCTTGGCTGTCCAAGAGCACGTCGGCCATGACCTCCTGCAGGTCGACGGGGCGGCGGTCGACGGTGATGGTCCCGGCCTCGGACCGGGCCAGGAACAGCAGTTCCTCGACCAGGCGGCCCATCTGGTCGGCCTTGGCCACCACCCGCGCAAGGGCCGCGCGCAGCCCCTCGGGCGACTGGCCGGGGGCGCGCAGGGCGACCTCGGCATGGCCGCGCAGCACGGTCAGGGGGGTGCGCAGCTCGTGGCTGATATCGGCGAAGAACCGGGCGCGGTTGCTGTCCAGCGTCTCCAGCCGGGCCACGGCCTGTTCCAGCGCGCCGCGCGCGCGCAATTCGCGGGTCCGCCGCGCGACCTGCTGTTCCAGCCGGTCATTCGTGCGCATCAGGTGGTCACGCTGCTCGCGGATCTGCGCGGTCATGGTGTTGAAGCGCTGCGCCAGCCGCCCCAGCTCGTCCCGGCGGCGGATGTCGACGACATGGCCCAGATCGCCGCGCCCGACCGCCTCGGCCCCCGCATCCAAGGCCCGGATCGGGCGCGAGATCGCCAAATGCAGCATCGATGCGCTGATCAGCGCCAAGGCCGATGCCGCCGCGACCATCGCGAAGGCCAGCAGGCGCAGCCGGTCGGCCAGCCGTTCGGAGCTGGCGATGGTGGCCACCACGTCGTCGCGCTCGCGCGCGGTCGCGGCCCCGATCAGCGCGCCCAGGACCGCGTCCAGCCGGTGTTCCAGCTGGTCGCGATACAGCGCCGCCGCCTCGTCGCGCAGGCCCTGGTCCAACAGTGCCGCGACCTGCAGGCGGGTGCCCTCGGACTGGCCGATGACATGGCGGATCGCCTCGATCCGGGCCAGTTCGGCGGCGCGGTCGGCCTCCGGCCCGGGGCCGGGGGGAAGGGGGTCGGCACGGATCAGCCCCTCCTTGTGATCCAGCGCCGCGGTCAGGTTGCGCCGCGCCTCCTCGATCTCGGTCGGGTCGGTGCCCAGGATGAACAGTTCGGCGATCTGTTCGGCGTAATCGTTGGACCAGGCCGCGACCAGGTTGATCGCCCGGATCCGTTCATAGCTGCTGCGCAGCTCGCGCTGGTTCGCCTCGCCCACGCGCAGGATGGCGATGATGCCGATGGCGATCAGCGTCATGGCGGCGACCGTCGCGCCGTGGCTGGCAAAGAGCTTGGTGCGGATCAGCATGGCGGGCATGTGCCTTCCCTTGGGGCCGGTCGGACGGGGTCCGTCGATCGGCAGGATACAGCCTGTCCCATCGGGGGAAAGCGCCGCGGCGCCATTCTAATGAACTTCTAATTTGAGCCTCGGGAACGGCGGGGGGATGGTGCGGATTGTCCCCGCGAACCGCGACCGGCCACCCCATCCCGCAGCCAGAAGGCGAGAACGCCCCATGTCCCAGATCCACGAATTCCCCCCGGCGCGGCGCGCGCCGCGCATCGTGCTCTATTCGCATGACACGCTCGGCTTTGGGCATCTGCGGCGCAACCTGCTGCTGGCCGGCGCCCTGAAGGAGGGCCTGCCCACGCCCGAGATCCTGCTGATCGGCGGCATGCGCGAGGCGGGCGCGTTCGAGCTGCCGCAGGGCGTCGACTGCCTGACCCTGCCCGCCTATGCCAAGGGGTCGGATGGCAGCTATCGCCCCCGCGACCTGGGGCGCGACCTGGCGCCCCTGACCGCGCTGCGGGCGCAGGCGATCAAGGCGACGGTCCAGGCCTTCGACCCCGATCTGATGATCGTGGACAACGTGCCGCGCGGCGCCCTGTTCGAACTGGACGCGACCCTGGCCGCCCTGTCGCGAAACGGGCACACCCGGCTGGTCCTGGGTCTGCGCGACGTGATCGACCGCCCCGCCGTGGTGCGCCGCCAATGGCTGCGCCAGCGCAATTTCGAGACCGTGCGCCGGTTTTATGACGCGATCTGGATCTATGGCGACCCCTCGCTTTACGATCTGGCCGAGGATTGCGGCCTGGACGGCGCCTTTGGCGGGCGCCAGCGCCATGTCGGCTATCTGGATCATTCCGTGCGGCTGGCATCGCCCACGGCGCGGATGGATGCGGATGCGGTCCTGTGCGGCGATCCCGCGCCCTATGTCTATTGCGCGGTGGGCGGGGGGCGCGACGGCGCCAGCCTTTGCGAGGCCTTTGCCCGCGCGCCGCTGCCCGCCGGGCATCGCGGCATCCTGGTCACCGGCACCCAGATGCCCCTGGCCCTGCGCGAACATATCCGCGACATCACCGCCCGCCGCCCGGAGATCACGCTGGTCCCCTTCGTGCGCGAACCCATTGCGCTGATGCAGGGGGCTGCGCGGATCGTGGCCATGGGCGGCTACAACACCACCTGCGAGATCCTGTCGCTGGAACGTCCGTCGCTGATCGTGCCGCGGGCGCGGCCCCGGGCCGAACAGGTGATCCGCACCGAACGCCTGGCCGCGCGGGGGCTGGTCGCGATGATCCATCCCGACGCGCTGACGCCCCAGGCCCTGGGCGACTGGATGGCGGGCCCGCCCCCGCGCCCGACCGGTCCCGCGCCCGACATGGGCGGATCGGGCCGCGTCCGCGCCCTGGTTCAGGACATCCTGTCCCGCCCACCCGTCCGAGCCATCGCCGCCCGCGCATCCTGACCCCGAAGGAGAAGACCGTGACCGACCAGACGCCCCTTCCCAAGGTGGGATATGTGATGAAGCGCTATCCCCGCTTTTCCGAGACCTTCGTGGTCAACGAGATCCTGGCCCATGAGGCCGCCGGCCAGCAGATCGAGATCTTTGCCCTGCGCGGCGTGGCCGAGACGCATTTCCAGGACATCATCGGCCGCGTCCGCGCCCCGGTGACGCGCATCCCCGAACAGTTCCGCGGCGCGGATCCCCTGTGGCGCCTGATCGCCGAGGCCCAGGCCGAGCTGCCGGGATCCTGGGACGCGCTGCGCGACATGGGCGCGATGGAGGGGCGCGACGTGGCCCAGGCCATCATCCTGGCCTTGGCCGCGAAGCGTCGGGGCGTCGCGCATCTGCATGCGCATTTCGGGACGGTGGCCACCTCGGTCGCGCGGATCGCGGCGGCGCTGGCGGGGATCGGCTACAGCTTCACCGCCCATGCCAAGGACATCTATTACGATTACGACGAGCCGCAGCATCTGGATCTGAAGATGCGCGACGCGACCGATATCGTGACCGTGTCGGATTACAATCTGGACCATCTGGCGCGGCGGTTCCCGGCGGATGCGCCGCGGATCACGCGGATCTATAACGGGCTGGATCTGGACCGCTTTGCCCATGCCGCCCCCCGGCCCGGCGCGGGGCATGTCCTGGCCGTCGGGCGCCTGGTCGAAAAGAAGGGCTTTCACATCCTGATTGAGGCGATCCGCCTGCTGCACGGGGCCGGGCGCCCCGTCACCTGCCGCATCGTCGGCCAGGGCGAGGAACAGGAGAACCTGGCCTTCCAGATCGCCGATGCGGGCCTGTCGCAGGCGGTCGAGCTGGTCGGCCCCATGGCGCAGGACGCCGTCATGGCCCAGATGCGCGAAGCCGCCGTGCTGGCCTGCCCCTGCGTGGTCGGCGGCGACGGCAATCGCGACGGGCTGCCCACGGTCCTGCTGGAGGCGATGGCCCTTGGCCTGCCCTGCGTGTCCACGGATGTGACCGGCATTCCCGAACTGGTGCGCGACGGCCAGACGGGCCTGCTCGTCCCCGAAGGCCACCCCGAGGCCTTGGCCGATGCCTTGGCTCGGATGCTGGACGATGCCGCCCTGCGCGACCGGCTGTCCCACGGGGCCCGCGCGCTGATCGAGGCCGATTACGACGTCACCCGCAGCGCTGAGGCCTTGCGCGGCGTTTTTGCCCGCGCCATCGCGGGGCGGATGGACGGCCTGCGGGGGGCCGCGTGATGCGCATCGCCTATGTCTGCACCGATCCGGGCATCCCGGTCTTCGGCACCAAGGGCGCCTCGATCCATGTGCAGGAGATGCTGCGCGCCTTTCTGGCCCATGGGGCCGAGGTCGCGCTGATCACCCCGCGGGCCGAGGGCACGCCCCCCGCCGATCTGGCGGCCGTGACGCTGCATCCGCTGCCGCCGCTGCCCAAGGGCGACGGCGATCTGCGCGCCGCCGCCGCATTGGCGCAGAACGGGCTGGTCCATGCGGCGCTGGACGGGCTGGGGCCCTTGGATCTGGTCTATGAACGCCACGCGCTGCATGCGCATGGGGCGATGGAATGGGCGCAGGGCCGCGCCTGCCCCGGCATCCTGGAGGTCAACGCCCCCCTGATCGAGGAACAGGCGCGCCATCGCAGCCTGTCCCTGCCGCGCGAGGCCGAGGACAGCGCCCGCCGCGCCATGCGGGCCGCGGAGATCGTGGCGGCGGTCTCGCCCGCGGTGGCGGCGCATTGCAGCCATATGGGCGCCCCGCGGGTCGAGGTCGTGCCGAACGGCGTCACCCCCGATCGCTTTCCCGAACGCCCCGCCCCGGACGGGCCCTTCACCATCGGCTTTCTGGGCGGGCTGCGGCCGTGGCATGACGTGGACACGGCCATCGCGGCCTTGGCCCTGCTGCGCGCGGGCCGGGTGCCCGATGCGCGGCTGCTGATCGTGGGCGACGGCCCGGAACGGCCCCGGCTGGAGGATCTGGCCCGCGATCTGGGCGTGGCGGAGGCCATCGAATTGACCGGCGCGCTGCCCCCCGATCAGGTTCCCGCCCAGCTGGCGCGGATGCATGTCGGCACCGCGCCCTATGCCGCGCGGCAGGATTTCTATTTCTCGCCGCTGAAGCTGCATGAATACATGGCCGCCGGGCTGGCCGTGGTGGCCAGCCGCGTGGGCCATCTGCCGCAGATGATCGACGAGGGCCGCACCGGCCTGCTGACGCCGCCGGGCGACGCGGCGGCGCTGGCGGATGCCTTGGCGGGGCTGGCCGCCGATCCCGTGCGCCGCGCCGATCTGGGGCGGAGGGCACGGGCCCATGTGCTGGCCCATCACAGCTGGCACGGCGTCGCCGCGCGCCTGCTGTCCTGGGCCGGGCTGGCCGGGCGGGCCGCCGCATGAGCCGCAAGGACCGCCTGGCCGAAACGCTGCCCAGCCTGCGCCGCGTCCTGGCGCGGCTGCGGCCCTATCTGCGGCCGCATCGCGCGATGCTGGGCGGGTCGCTGCTGGCGCTGCTGGCGGCGACGGCGATGAAGCTGCTGGAGCCTTGGCCGCTGAAATTCGTCATCGACCGCGTGGTGCCGGGGGTCGCGGCCGACGGCGCCGCCGCGGCGATGGATCCCATGACCCTGCTGACGCTGTGCAGCCTGTCGCTGGTGGCGATCATCGGGCTGCGGGCGGTCTTTGAATACCTGTCGACGATCGGCTTTGCGCTGGTCGGCAACCGGGTGCTGACGGCGGTGCGGGGCGATCTGTTCCGGCATCTGCAATCGCTGTCCCTGGGCTTTCACGCGCGCCGCCGGGCGGGCGATCTGACCATGCGCCTGATCGGCGATGTCGGCATGCTGAAGGAGACCGCCGTCACCGCCGCCCTGCCGCTGGCGGCGAATGTGTTGATTTTCGTGGGCATGATCGGGGTGATGATGTGGCTGGACTGGCGGCTGGCGCTGCTGGCGCTGTCGCCGCTGCCTCTGTTGTGGCTGCTGTCGCAGCGCCTGACCCGGCGCATCCGCGATGTCAGCCGCAAGCAGCGCAAGCGCCAGGGCGAGCTGGCCGCGACCAGCGCCGAGACCATGTCCGGCATCCGCAGCATCCAGGCCCTGGGCCTGGAGGAGACCACCGCCGGCGCCTTTGCCGGATCCAACGCCAAGGACATGCGCGAGGGGGTCAAGGGGAAGCGCCTGTCGGCCGGGCTGGAACGGTCCGTGGACCTGCTGGCGGGTCTGGGGCTGGCGCTGGTCCTGTGGTTCGGCGCGCTGCAGGTGATGCGCGGTCGGATCACGCCGGGCGACCTGCTGGTCTTTCTGACCTATCTGAAGCACACCTTCCGCCCGGTCCGCGATTACGCGAAATTCACCGCGCGCCTGGCCAAGGCCGCCGCCGCGGGCGAACGCGTCGTCTCGATCCTGGACGAGGCCCCGGCCGTCGCCGATGCGCCGGATGCGGTCACAGCACCGCCCTTCACCGGGCGCATCCAGATCGAGGATCTGGCGTTCTCCTATGACGGCGAGGGCGCGCCGACCTTTTCCGAGGTCGATGTGACGGTCCCGGCGGGCACCTCGCTGGCCATCACCGGGCCGTCGGGGGTGGGAAAATCCACGCTGGCCAGCCTGGTGCTGCGCCTGCACGACCCGTCGGGCGGGCGCATCTTGATCGACGGCCAGGACATCCGCGGGGTCACGCTGCGCTCACTGCGCGCCCAGATCAGCCTGGTCCCGCAGGAGCCGCTGATGATCCACGGCACCATCGCCGAAAACATCACCCTGGGCGCGGGCCGCACCGTGACCCAGGCCCAGATCGAGGATGCCGCGCGGCTGGCCAATGCCCATGACTTCATCCTGGCCCAGCCCGAGGGCTATGACACGACCGTGGCCGAACGCGGCGCGACCCTGTCGGCGGGCCAGCGCCAGCGCATCGCCATCGCCCGCGCGGCCCTGCGCGCCAGCCCGATCCTGATCTTTGACGAGCCGACCGTGGGCCTGGACCGGGCCAGCGAGGCCGCCGTGACCGAGGCGATTTGGTATCTGGCGCGTGACCGCACGACGCTGATCGTGACGCATGACCTGTCGCTGGCGGCGCGTGCCGACCGCGTCATCGTGTTGGGCGGCGGCACCATCGCCGAGGCGGGCAGCCCGGACGAGTTGATGCGCCAGGGCGGGCTGTTCGCCAGCCTGCGCGCCCAAGGGGGGGCGGGCCGTGCTGTCGCCTGCTGACCGGGCGCTCTGCGCGCGCGACCCCGCGCTGCCGGGCCTGGCGGCGGTGCTGGATGCCGACCGGCTGAGCGCGCTGGCGGGGCAGGGGGCGCTGCGGCCGATCTATCTGCGCTACAAGCCCGGGACCAGCTGCGTGCTGGGGGTGGTGGCCGATGACGGGGCGGTCTTGGCCGCGATGACCTATCCCCCCGCCCGCTATGCCGAGGTGCGCGCCCGGCCGTCCTGGTGGACGGGGCCGGATGCGGTGCGGTTCCTCGACGCGATCTGCACGGCCTTGGTGCCCCTGTCCCGCGACCGCCACCTGAAGGCCGCGCGGGCGCTGCGCACGCCCGCGCGGCGTCAGGCCTTTCTGCAGGCCCTGGGTCTGGAGGGCGCGGGGCTGACGGTCCTGCGCTACAAGCCCGGGCGGCGGCTGGTGATGCGGGCCGATCTGCCCTCGGGGCGGGTCGCGCTGATCAAGGCGCATGGGACGCGCGATTTCGCAGGCGCGCTGGCCGGCGCGCATCACGCGGGGCCGCCCCCCATGGCGGTGTCGCGGCGGTTTCGCTGCATCGTCCTGCCATGGATCCCGGGCGAGGTGCTGGACCCCGCCCGCCACGGCCCCGAGGGCTTTCACCAGGCGGGGGCACTGATCGCGCGCCTGCATGGCATGGCCGTGCCTGCGGATCTGCGCCCGGACGCCCCCGACCCCCGGGCCGATGCCGCGGCCATGGCGGCGCTGCTGCCCGATCTGGCCGTGGCGGCCACGGCGGATGCCGTCGCCCGCGCCCTGCCCGGATCCCCGATCTGCGCCATCCACGGCGATTTCAGCGCCGATCAGGTGGTGATCGGCGCGGATGGCCCCCGGATCATCGATTGGGACAGGCTGGCCGCCGGGCATCCGGCCCGCGATCTGGGCCGTTTCCTGGCACGGCTGGATGCCGATGCGGCCATGGGCGCGATCACGCCCGAGGTCGCGCAGGCCGCCGGCGCGGCGCTGCTGCAGGGCTATGGGACGGTCGCCGCCCTACCGGACGGAATTGCGCCCTGCCGCGCCGCAGCCCTGCTGGCCCTGCTGCCCGAGGGGTTTCGCGCCCGCCACCCCGACTGGCCCGCCCTGGCCCGGGCCTTGGCCGCCCGCGCGGCGCTGCTCGTCACCCCGGGCCTGGCCCGGGCGCAGGACGGCGATGCCATGGCCGCGCCCTTGGCCCAAGCGCTGCGCCGCCCGCAGGCGGACCGGCCCGCCGTCACGCTGCTGCGGCACAAGCCGGGGCGGCGGGCGCTGCTGCGCTATGACCTGCCGGGCGCGGCGCCGATCCTGGGAAAGCTGCGCGCCAAGGGCCCCGACCGCCGCACCCCCGCGCTGCACCGCGCCCTGCGCGCCGCCGGGCTGGACGGGACCGCCGAGACGGGCGTCCCCGCGGCCTTGGGCGAGATGGGCGCGCTCTGGCTGCAGGAGATGGTCCCGGGGCGGGTGCTGACCGATCTGCTGCGGCCGGGCGGTGCCACCGATGCGGCGCGGCTGGCGGGGCGGGCGCTGGCGCGGCTGCACGGGGTCGCGCCCGGCGCGCTGCCCGCCTCTGCCGACCGGCGCTGGACGCTGGAGGACGAATACCGGGTCCTCGACCGCGCCTTGGGGCAGGCCGCGACGGCCGATCCCCTGGCCGCGCCCCGCATCGCGGGTATCCGGGACGCCGCCCGGCAGGCCTTGGCGGCCCTGCCGCCCGAGGCGCCGGTGGGCATCCACCGGGACTTCTATCCCGATCAGATCCTGATCGACGGGGGTCGGGCATGGATCCTGGATCTGGACCTTTTCACGCAGGGCGATCCGGCGATCGACCTGGGGAATTTCCTGGCCCATCTGGACGAGCAGGGCCTGCGCGCCCACGGCAGCATCACCGCGCTGGAGGCGCAGGGCGAGGCCTTCCTGTCGGGCTATGCCGCGCGGCGTCCCCTGGACCGCCCGCGCATCGCGCTGCTGCGGCGGGTCTCGCTGGCCCGGCACATTTGGCTGAGCCGTATCATCCCCGGTCGGGGAGGCACGACCGAGGCGCTGATGGAGCATTGCGCAGCGTGGTCATGGGGCCTGACGGAGGGCGATGAGGGGCTGGGGGGCCTTTGGCCGGACGGCGTGATGCGAGCCGGGATCACTGCATCGGATACGTTCTCATTCTGTCGACAAAGCCTGACAAACGAGTTCAGCGAAAGCAACGGTAGGAGGTCATAAAGTCTTTTGATACCCACAGGGCGCTTTGCCACTGTATTTCTCATGCTGTCGCGGTGGTTCATTTCTGAGGGCTTTTGCACAGGGCGTTCGCGATGGTGACGAGCTTTCCGGCAGCTGCGGTGATGATGACCTTGTGCGGTTTTCCGGCCTTGCCGAGGCGATCTGCGAAGGGTTTCAGGCTTGGGTTGTGATGTGCTGCGACCAGTGCCGCCTGGAATATCACGTGCCGCAGGGCTCGGCGACCTCCGGCGATTGCCCGTTTCCCACGAAGGGTTCTGCTGTCATGCGCGACCGGGGCCAATCCCGTGAGTGCCGCAGCCTCTTCGCCGGTGATGGTGCTGATCTCGGCCATGTCGGCGATCAGCATCGCGCTGGCCACCGGGCCGATCCCCGGGATGGAGCGAAGGACGATGGCGGTCTCCGAAAGGCGATGGTCACCGGCGATGGCCCGGGTAATCCGATCTTCCAGTTCCTTGATCACGCGGTCGATCCGGTGCTTCAGCTCGGTGTCGATGTGCTCGAACATCGCGGCGGTGCCCAGTTTCTGATGGGCACGGATTTGGGCCGACGGCCGTTTGCGCATTTCGACCATTTGCGCTCTTTTTTGACGTCAAGGCTCTGAGAAGGCGTATCTTGTCCGCCGGAAGACTGCGGCCCGCTTCGGGTCGGAAGGCGAAAAAGCGGGCGATGAGCTCCGCATCGATCCGGTCGGTCCTGGCGCGCGTGCCCCGGCCTTGCGCAAACGCCTTCACCTGAGCGGGAGGCACCTGACGTTCCCCAATGCCTTCTGTCTTCAGAAACGGTCGGAGCTGCCCCTCCTGACCACCAGTCGCCTCGAAGCAGGCGACGGCATCTCTGTCCCGGGCAAGATCCGCCACAGCAGCATGACCTGCCGGATCGTTTGGCATTCTACAGCGATGCCCGTCGGGCAGGCAATGAAGGTCCAGCCGGTCGCGGCTGACATCCATACCGATGACGCGGCCATGGGATAGATTGTCCATGCTCTCGTTCGGGCATTCCTTTGAACCGGTGGCAGCATGCCCTCACTCTGGTGCGCGGTCCTTCGAAGGCCGCGATCAACTGTCCAAGACGATGAAGAGAAGCGGTGCCGACATGCCAAGAGCCGTGGTCATGCCACAAGGGTCAGACGTCGCGCACCACCCGCCATCGGCCCTGCCGGTGACGGGCCGGTTTGGCGGGACGGAGATACAGAAGGGTCAGGATGCAATGATTTTCATTGCGCTGCGTCATTCACGGCCCGGAAACGGAGCGGTGACATGAGCGACCTTTTGTGGCTGACTGACGCGCAGATGGCACGCATGGTCGGCTTTTTCCCAAGGTCAAACGGCAAGCCACGCGTTGATGACAGGCTTGTTCTCAGCGGGATTATCTTCACTATCCGCAATGGCTTGCGCTGGCGTGATGCACCCCGCTTATGGCCCCGCAAGACACTTCACGGCCGTGGGAGGCGTTGGAGCGAAAAGGGCATCCGTGCTGGGGATGATGGCCGGCCTCGCAGCCAAGCCTTGAAGAACGTCGGAGGGCTGCTTGGCGATCGCGGTCTTGACGCTGAATGATCGAGAGGCGCTTCGCAGTACAAGGGGATACGCGCCTGACTCCCTGGTCGGAAGCAGCGCAAGACGCCGATCGCGTATGACAAGCGGCGCAGCCGCATCGAGATCATGGTCGGGAAGCTCAAGGATTGGAGGCGCGTGGCGGTGCGACAGGACAGACGTCCAAAGATCTTCCTCTCGGCCATCGCCCTCCCAGAAACCGTAATCCGTCGGTTATAAAGACTCACCTTAGCCGTCCTGCAGGCGCAATCGGTAATCCGACGGCGATTCCCCCATCCGCCGCCGGAAGCGGCGCGAGAAATAGGACGGATCGCCAAAGCCCAAGCGATAGCCGATCTGCGCCACCGGCATCCGGGTGAAGGCGATCAGGCGGCAGGCCTCGGCCATGGTCGCGGCCTCCAGATGGGCGGTCAGGCTGTGACCCTTGGCGGCGCGGATGATCCGGTTCAGATGGCTGGTCGTCACGTTCATCGCCGCCGCATAGTCCCGCGCCGTCCAGCCGCGGCCCAGATTGGCGGCGATCAGCGATTCCAGCCGGGTCAGGGCATGGCCCGCAGGGGGGGCCGCGGCGTCGCTCTCCTCGGCCAAGCTGGCCAGCAGGACCTGGGTCAGCCCGACCAGCTGCTGGGCGCGAAATGTGCCAGCGCCCGCATGGACCGCCTGCAGGTCGTCCATCAGCGTCCCGGCCCGCGCGCCCACCCGCCCGCGCCGCACCGCGCCCAGCCATGGCGCCATATCGGGCATCATCCCCGCCGTCACGGGGCTGGGAAAGGACAGGACCGCCCCTTCGGCCCCTTGGGAAAAGACGAAGCCATGCACCACCTGCGCGGGGATATAGAGGTAATCCCCCGCCCGCAGCCGCATCGCCTCGCCATCGGCGCGGGCCTGCGCCTCGCCCCCTCGATGCGCAGGATCTGGGACATCTGGGGGTGGCGATGCGGGGTGATCACCCAGTCATGCAGCCGCGCGCGGTCCAGCACGCGTTCGCAATGCACGACATCGGGAAAGGCGCTGGTTTCGCCATAGAGGGAAAAGACCGGGATCATGCGCGAAAAGTACCACTCAATGCCGGGCGCGTCCATTCGCGCCGGACCCGCCGGCGCTAGGCTGGGACCAGACAAGGGGGAACGCGCCATGACCACCATCCGCAGCCAGGTCGCCATCATCGGCGGCGGCCCGTCGGGGCTGCTGCTGTCGCAGCTGCTGAACCGGGCGGGCATCGACACGGTCGTGCTGGAACGCGCCACCCGCGACCACGTCCTGTCGCGCATCCGGGCGGGCATCCTGGAAAGCGGCACGGTGGACCTGCTGGCCGAGGCCGGGGTCGATGACCGCCTGCGGGCCGAGGGCATCCCCCATGACGGCTTCTGCCTGTCGGACGAGGACCGGATGATCCATGTTGACATCCATGCGCTGACCGGGCGGCAGGTCACTGTCTATGGCCAGACCGAGGTGACGCGCGACCTCTATCAGGCGCAGGATGCGATGGGCACCCGGATCCTGCACGGGGTCGAGGATGTGCGCATCACCGATCTGGACCAGCCCCGATCGGTCGTCACCTTCACCCATCAGGGCCGCGCCATGCGGCTGGAGGCCGAATTCGTCGCCGGTTGCGACGGGTTTCACGGCGTGTCGCGCCGCACCATTCCCGAGGATCGGCGCCGCGAATTCGAACGGGTCTATCCCTTCGGCTGGCTGGGCATCCTGGCGCGGATGGCGCCCTTGGCGCCCGAGCTGGTCTATGCCAATTCCCCCGACGGCTTTGCCCTGGCCTCCATGCGCAACGCCGCGCTGGTGCGGATGTATGTCCAGGTCCCCGCCACCGACCGCCCCGAGGACTGGTCCGACGAGCGGTTCTGGCAGGCCTTCGCGCGCCGCATCCCGGCCGAACTGGCCGCAGGCCTGACCCCCGCCCCCTCGATCGAGAAATCCATCGCGCCGCTGCGCAGCTTCGTCTCCGAGCCGCTGCGATGGGGCAACCTGTTCCTGGTCGGCGACAGCGCCCATATCGTGCCGCCGACCGGGGCCAAGGGGTTGAACCTGGCGGCCTCGGACGTGTTCTATCTGCACCAGGCGCTGATCGCGGCGCTGCGCGGCGGCGACCGGGCGGGCATCGACGGCTATTCCGACTGCGCGCTGGCGCGGATCTGGAAGGCGATGCGGTTCAGCTGGCAGATGACCACGATGCTGCACCGCTTCGACGGCGAGGACGGCTTTGCCGCCCAGATGCGCCGCGCGACGCTGGACCACCTGGCCCGGTCCGAGACCGCGCGCCGCGACCTGGCCGAGAATTACGTGGGCCTGCCCCTGTGAACCGGGGCGGGAAAGGGAGGACTCAATGACGCTATCCATGATCATCGACGGGCAGGACAGCCCCGCCGCATCCGGCGCGACCTATGACCGCCGCGACCCGGTGACGGGGGATGTGGCCACCACCGCCCCCGCCGCGGGCCCGGACGACATGCGCCGGGCGGTGGATGCGGCGGCGGCGGCCTTTCCCGCCTGGTCCGCCACCGGCCCGGGCGAGCGCCGCAAGCTGTTGTCCAAGGCCGCCGACGCGCTGGAGGAGATGACCCCCGAGATCATCCGCACCGCCATGGCCGAAACCGGGCGACCGGCCCCTGGATCGGCTTCAACTGCAGCCTGGCCGCCGGGATGCTGCGCGAGGCCGCGGCCATGACCACCCAGATCGCGGGCCAGATCATCCCGTCGAACAAGCCCGGCACCCTGGCCATGGCGCAGCGGCGCCCGCATGGCGTCTGCCTGGGGATCGCGCCGTGGAACGCCCCGGTCATCCTGGGCACGCGGGCGGTGGCCATGCCCATCGCCTGCGGCAACACCGTGGTGCTGAAGGCCTCCGAGATGTGCCCCGCCACCCATATGGCCATCGGCGAGGCCTTCCGCCGCGCGGGCTTTCCGCCGGGCGTGCTGAACGTGGTGACGAACGCCCCCGACGATGCCGCCGCGGTGGTCGAGGCGCTGGTCGGCGACGACCGCCTCAGGCATGTGAACTTCACCGGATCGACCAAGGTCGGGCGCATCATCGCCCGCCTGGCCGCCGAGGGGCTGAAGCCCGCCCTGCTGGAACTGGGCGGCAAGGCGCCGCTGATCGTGCTGGACGATGCGGATGTGGATGCGGCGGTGAACGGCGCGGCCTTCGGCGCCTTCATGAACCAGGGACAGATCTGCATGTCCACCGAACGCATCATCGTCCAGCAGGGGATCGCCGACCGCTTCGTCGCGGCGCTGGTCGACAAGGTCCGCGGCCTGCCCGCGGGCGATCCGCGGGGCGAGGTCGTCCTGGGCGCCCTGGTCACCCCGGAGGCGGTTACCGGATGGACGACATCATCGCCGACGCCACCGCCAAGGGCGGGCGGGTGATCGCCGGGGGCGGCCGCGACGGCGCCGTGGTCGAGGCGACGCTGATCGACCATGTCACCCCCGACATGACCGTCTATGCCGAGGAAAGCTTCGGCCCCGTCAAGCCGATCATCCGCGTGGCCGATGACGACGAGGCCGTGCGGGTGGCCAATGACACGCCCTACGGGCTGTCGGCGGCGGTCTATGGCGGCGACCTGACGCGCGCGATGCGCGTGGCCGACCGGATCGACAGCGGCATCTGCCACATCAACGGCCCGACCGTGGGCGACGAGGCGCAGATGCCCTTCGGCGGGGTCAAGGATTCGGGCTATGGCCGGTTCGGCGGCACCGCGGCCATCGACGCCTTCACCTGGCTGCGATGGGTCACGATCGAGGACCCGCATCAGCATTACCCCTTCTGACGCCCAAGGCGCAGCGGGCCGTGAAGGCCCGCTGCGCCGGTAGCGGACGGGACCGCTTGCAATCCATGATATGTGATATAATAACGCCGCATATCATCGGAGTTGACCATGCGTCCCGCTTTTCTTTCCGCGGCGGCCCTTGCCGCCCTGTCGCTGCCCCTGACCGCGGGGACGAATGACGGTGTCCTGGACATCGTCGCCCCGTTCGAGATCAAGGGGGCCGATCCCGTCACCTCGGGCAACATCTTCATCAAGATGGACTTGGCCGAGACCTTGGTGAATGTCGACCCGGACGGGCGGCTGACCCCGGGGCTGGCGCTGTCTTGGCAGGCCTCGGATGACGGGCTGGAATGGCGCTTCGATCTGCGCCCGGACGTGGTCTTTCACGACGGCAGCGCCTTCGACGCCGATGCCGCCGCCCATGCGCTGAACGTGGCCCGCGCCAAGCCCGGCCTGTTGGAGACCGCGCCCATTGCGGCCATCTCGGCGGATGGCGGGGACCTGGTCGTCACCCTGACCGAACCCTTCGCGCCGCTGCCGGCCTTCCTGTCGGAATACCGCTCGCTGATCCTGGCGCCCGCCGCCTATGGCCCGGGGGGCGAGGTGACCGAGGTGATCGGCACCGGCCCCTATCGCGTCACGCGCCTGGACGCGCCGCTGCGGCTGGAGGCGCAGGGATTCGCCGATCACTGGGACGGACCCCCTTTCATCGACCGCGCCAGCTATCAATCCGTGGGCCGGGCCGAGACGCGCGCCCTGCTGGCCGAAAGCGGCGATGCCGATTACGTCTTCAACCTGGACCCGGCCTCGGTGGCGCGGCTGTCGGGGCTGGACAGGCTGGAGGTGCAGTCGGTCTCGGTCCCGCGTTCGCTGCTGATCAAGCTGAACGGCGATCATCCGGCCCTGTCGGATGCCCGCGCGCGCCAGGCCCTGTCCATGGCCATCGACCGCGAGGGGCTGGCCCAGGCCATCCTGCGCTATCCCGCCGGGGCCGACCAGATCCTGCCGCCCTCGCTGGCCGATTGGCATTCCGAGACGGTCGCGCCCCTGACCCATGACCCGGAGGCCGCGCGCGCGCTGCTGGCCGATCTGGGCTGGCAGCCGGGGCCGGACGGCATCCTGACCCGCGACGGGGACCGCTTCAGCCTGGTGCTGACCACCTATCCCGACCGCCCCGAGCTGCCCTTGTCGGCGGCGGTGCTGCAGCAGATGTTCGCCGATATCGGGGTCGAGGTGGTGATCGATTCCACCAACTCCTCCGAGGTGGCGGTGCGGCACGGGGACGGGTCGCTGGACATGGCGCTGTTCGCGCGCAACTTCGCGCTGGTGCCGGACCCGATCGGCACCTTCCTGACCGATTACGCGCCGACCGGCGATTGGGGGGCGATGAACTGGGACAGCCCGGAATTCACCGCCCTGATCCGCGACCTGGCCCGGGGCGAGGGCGGCCAGCCCGAACGCGACCGCGCCATCGAGATCCTGCAGACCGAACTGCCGGTGATCCCTGTCGCATGGTATCAGCAGACCGCCGCCATATCCGGGGCGATCACCGGCGCGGTGGTCGATCCCTTCGAGCGCACGCTCGGGCTGCGGTCCATCCGGTGGGCGGAATGAGGCGGGCGATCCTGCACCGGCTGGCGCAGGCCGTGATGGTCGCACTGCTGGTCGGGGTCCTGACCTTCCTGATGATGCAGTCCCTGCCCGGCGACATGGCCTTTCGCATCGCGGCGGGGCGCTATGGCTATGACAATGTGAACGCCCAGGCCGCCGAGGCCGTCCGGCAGGAGCTGGGGCTGGACCGCCCGGCCATCGCGGCCTTCGGGTCATGGCTCTGGGACTTGATGCGGCTGGATTTCGGCACGTCGGTGATCTCGGGCGCGCCGGTGATGACCGAGATCCGCCACCAGCTGGGCGCCAGCCTGCAGCTGGCCGGGGCGGCCTTGGCACTGTCCCTGGTGATCGGGCCGCCGATCGGCATCCTGGCCGGGCTGCGCGCGGGGGGCCTGCTGGACCGGGTGCTGCTGGTCCTGTCCACCGCGCTGCGATCGGTGCCGCAATTCCTGATGGGGCTGGTATTGATCGTGCTGCTGTCGATCCAGCTGGGCTGGCTGCCCGCGGCGGGGCATGGCCGGGCCGAGCATTTCATCCTGCCGGCGCTGACCCTGGCCTTGGGGCTGGCGGCGGTCTCGGCGCGGGTGGCGCGGGACGCGATGGCCAGGGTGGCGGGCAGTCCGCATTACGCCTTCGGCCGCTGGAAGGGCCTGTCCGAGGCGCAGATGCTGCGCCGCCACGGGCTGCGCAATATCGGCGTGGCGATGGTGACCTATCTGGGCCTGCAATTCGCGATGCTGGTCGAGGGCGTGGTGGTCATCGAGGCGATCTTCGGCTGGCCGGGCATCGGGCATGCGCTGGTCCATGCGATCTTCGGGCGCGACGTGCCGATGGTGCAGGGGACCGCGCTACTGCTGGGGCTGGGCTTCGTGCTGCTGAACGCGCTGGTCGACCTGGCCGCGCGCTGGATCGACCCCCGCGCAGGGGGGGTCGGGACATGATCGTCGCCGACATCCCCCTGGCCCCCGCCGCCCGCCCTTGGGGCCGCTGGATCGGAGCCGGGCTGCTGGCCGCGGTGCTGGGCCTTGCGCTGCTGGCGCCGTGGATCTTTCCCGCCGATCCGCTGCGCCAGAGCCTGCGCCACATCCTGGCGGGGCCGGATGCCGCGTCGCCCCTGGGTTACGACCATCTGGGCCGGTCGCTGACGGCGCGGCTGGCGGCGGCTTTGCGCCTGTCGCTGGCGATCGCGGCGGCGGCGGTGGTCAGTTCGGCGGTCCTGGGCGTCGCCATGGGGGTGCTGGCGGCGTGGCGCGGGGCTGGGTCGACCGGCTGGCCAGCCTGGTCGCGGACAGCTTTCTGGCCCTGCCGGGGCTGCTTCTGGTGCTGATCGTCCTGGCTATTGTGCCGGTGACGCCGGTGGCCTTCTGGATCGGCCTGACCTTGGTCCTGTGGATCGAATATTTCCGCCTGACCCGGGCCACGGTCAGCCGCCTTCTGGCGGCGCCGGGGGTGCAGGCCTCGCGCCTGCTGGGCTTTGGGCCATGGCACGTCTTCCGCCGCCATCTGTGGCCCGAGCTGGCGCCGATGCTGCTGACGCTGGCGGCCTTCGGTGCGGCGACGGCGGTGATGACCATCGCGGCGCTCGGCTTCGTCAGCGTGGGCATCCGCCCCCCCGAGCCCGAGCTGGGCCAGATGATGGTCGAGATGCTGCCCTATTACCGCGAGGCGCCGATGGCGCTGCTGGTGCCGGTGCTGGCGACATTCGTCACGCTGCTGGGCCTGAACCTGATTGCCGGAGGACGCCGCCCGTGACCGAATTGCTGATCGCCCGCGATGTCGCGGTCACCGCCCGGGGCGTGCCGCTGGTCCAACCCGTCTCGCTGTCGCTGCGGGCGGGCCAGGTCCTGACCATCCTGGGTGAGACCGGATCGGGCAAGAGCCTTCTGGCGCAGGCCATCATCGGCACCCTGCCCGCGGGCCTGGCCGCGCAGGGCGCCGTCACGCTGGAGGGGCGGGCCTTGGACCTGTCGCGCCCGGGCGGCCACCGCGCGCTCTGGGGGCGGGTGCTGGGCGTTCTGCCGCAGGAGCCGTGGCTGGCGCTGGACCCCTTGATGCCTGCCCGCGAGCAGGTGGCGGAGGGTCACGCGCTGGTCCGCGGCCTGCCTTGGGCCGAGGCCCGCGCCGCCGCCGATCGCGACCTGGCCGATCTGGGGCTGGAGGGTGCGGGCGGCCGCCGGCCCGACCAGCTGTCGGGCGGCATGGCGCAGCGCGTGGCCTTCGCCGCCGCGCGCACCGGCGGCGCCCGCATCGTCATCGCGGACGAGCCGACCAAGGGTCTGGACATCGCGCGGCGCGACGGGGTGATCGGCCTTCTGGCCCGCGAGGTCCAGGCGGGCGGCGCGCTGCTGACCATCACCCATGATCTGGCGCTGGCCCGCCGCTTGGGGGGCGAGCTGATCGTGATGCTGAAGGGCCGCATCGTGGAACGCGGCCCCGCCGAGCGGGTCCTGTCGCGGCCCGGTCACGACTATACCCGCCGCCTGATCGCGGCGGATCCGGCCAGCTGGCCCAAGCGTCCGGCCCGGCCCGTCACCGGCGCCCCGGTGATCCGGGCACGGGGCCTGACCGCGCACCGCGGCGGTCGGACCCTGTTCCAGGGTCTGGATCTGGACCTGCATCCCGGCCAGATCACCGGCATCTGGGGTCCGAGCGGTTGCGGCAAGTCCACCTTGGGCGACCTGCTGCTGGGGCTGGCCCCGCCGCAGGCGGGCTGGGTGGAACGGGGCGCGGGTCTGGCCCCGGCGCGGTTCCAGAAGCTCTATCAGGATCCGCCGAGCGCCTTTCCCCGCCATGTCACCCTGGGCCGGTCACTGCGCGACGTGATCCGGCTGCACCGGCTGGACGGCGGGCGGGTCGCGCCGCTGCTGACGCAGCTGCGGCTGGATCCGGGGCTTCTGGCGCGCAAGCCGACCGAGGTTTCGGGAGGCGAATTGCAGCGCCTGGCCCTGCTGCGGCTGCTGCTGCTGGATCCGGTCTTCCTGTTCGCGGACGAGCCGACATCGCGGCTGGACCTGATCACCCAGGCCGAGGTGACGGATCTGCTGATCCGCACCGCCCGTGACGGCGGCATGGCCCTGCTGATCGTCAGCCATGATCCCGACCTGCTGGCGCAGAGCTGCGACCGGGTGATCGCGCTGGACCGCGACCATGCGATGCCCGAACGGCTTGCGGGCTGGGGGCGGTCAGCCCCCGGGGCGTTTGCGGGCGTAAAGCTCCAGCCGGTGCCATTCGATCTCGTATCCCAGCTCGGCCGCGATCTGGGCCTGCAGGGATTCGATCAGTTCGGAATGAAACTCGATCACCTCGCCCGTATCCAGGTCGATCAGGTGGTCGTGATGGGCGCGGTCGGCCAGCTCGAACCGCGCGCCCGCGCCGTCGAAATCGTTCTTCAGCACCGCGCCGACCTTTTCCAGCGCGGCCAGGGTGCGATAGACCGTCGCCTGCGAGATGCTTTCATCCTCCAGCTTGGCCCGGGACAGGATCTCGTCGGCGGTGGGGTGATCGCTACCAGGCGCAGCACGTTGACGATGGCCAGCCGCTGACGCGTGACCTGCACCCCCTTGGCGCGAAGCTGGGCTTCGATATCGTCGATCTCGTGCGTCATGCCCGTGGTTCTAGACCGGTGCGCGGGGCGGCTCAAGCATCTCCGCGCGCAGAACTTGCAAACAATTCTCATTCGCATATCCTGCGCCGGACCGAAGGGGCGAATCAGGATGGGACGAATGGTGATGCGATGCACGACCCTGCTGGCGGCGCTGTGGCTTGCGGCACCGGCCCAGGCCCAAGATGCGCCCTTGCAGGTGCTGGCGACGGTGGGGATGATCGGCGACCTGGCCCAGGGGGTGGCGGGGGATTGCGCCGCGGTCTCGACCCTGATCGGGCCGGGGGTGGATCCGCATTCCTTTTCCGCCACGCCGCGCGACGTGCAGGTCATCGCGGATGCCGAGCTGATCGTCTATGTTGACCGCGCGCTGGAGGAACGGCTGGCCGATGTGCTGGAACGGTTCGACGGGCGGGTGCCGACCCTGGGCCTGGTGCAGGCGACCTTCGGCGCCGATGCGCTGCTGGAGGATCCCGAGGCGCCGGGCCGGATGGACCCGCATCTGTGGATGGATGTGGACCGCTGGTCGCGCATCGTGCCGGTCCTGGCGGATGCCATCGCCGATGCCCGCCCGGCCTGCGCCGACACCTTGGCCGCCAATGCGGATGCGCTGGTCGCGGATCTGGCCGCGCTGCATGACTGGGTGGGGCAGGCCATCGCCTCGATCCCGGAGGAGCGGCGCGTGCTGGTCACGGCGCATGACGCCTTTTATTATTTCGCCGATGCCTATGGGATCGAGGCCTCCGAGGCGATCGAGGGCATCTCGACCGCGTCCGAGGCCAGCATCGGCGACATCCGCCAGGTGGCCGATTTCGTCATCGCGCGCCAAGTGCCCGCGGTCTTCGTCGAAAGCACCATCAGCCCCCGCACCATCGAGGCGCTGCAGGCCGAGGTTGCCAGCCGCGGCCATGACCTGGCCATCGGCGGCACGTTGTTTTCCGATGCGATGGGGGATGCGGGCACGCCCGAGGGCAGCTATATCGGCATGATCCGCGCCAATGCGGTGACCATCACGCGGGCCCTGGGCGGGCAGGTGCCGGATTGGCCCGAGGCGCTGGAAGGCTGGGCGGCCGAATGGGATCTGCCCCGCTGAGCCGCGGGATCTTGGCGAAAGGCCGCATATGGGCAAGGACATGCTGCACGAACCCGACCAGGCCCTGCATGTCGAGGACCTGACCGTCAGCTATGGCAGCATGCCGGCGCTGTGGGACATCGACCTGGACGTGCCGATCGGGGTAATGTGCGCCATCGTGGGGCCGAACGGGGCGGGCAAGTCGACGCTGATCAAGGCGGCCTTGGGGCTGGTGCGCCCGGTCGCGGGCCATGTGCGGTTCCTGGGCCGGCCGGTCGGCGCGATGCGCGGGCGGATCGGCTATGTCCCGCAGCGCCATTCCGTGGACTGGGATTTCCCCACCACCGCCGCCGACGTGGTCGAGATGGGGCTCTATCGCAGCCTGGGCTGGTTCCGTCGACCCGGCCGCGCGGCCCGGGCCCGCGCCATGGCGGCCCTGGCCCAGGTCGGCATGCAGGATTACGCCGACCGCCAGATCGACCAGCTGTCGGGCGGCCAGCAGCAGCGGGTGTTCCTGGCCCGGGCGCTGATCCAGGACGCGCCGATCCTGATCCTGGACGAGCCCTTCGCGGGCGTCGACGCGGCCACCGAGGCCTTGATCATCGCCCTGCTGAAGCGCCTGCGCGACGAGGGGCGCACCGTCATCGTCGTCCATCACGACCTGACCACGGTCCAGAGCTATTTCGACTGGCTGGTGATGATGAACATCCGCATCGTGGCCCAAGGCCCGGTGGCGCAGACCTATACGCCCGAGAACCTGCGCGCCGCCTATGGCCGCCATCTGGCGATGATCGCCCTGCCCGACGGGGGCCGCCCGTGACCGAGCTGCTGTCGTCCCAGATCGTGCGCACGGTGCTGCTGGGGGCGGTGATGCTGGGGGCGGTGTCGGGGATGCTGGGCGCCTTCGCCGTGCTGCGCGGCAGAGCCTGCTGGGCGACGCCTTGGCCCATGCGGCCCTGCCGGGCGTCTGCCTGGGGTTCCTGGTCGCGGGCGGTCGCGATCTGGGCAGCATCATGGCCGGGGCCCTGCTGACCGGGGCCTTGGCGGCGCTGTCGGTCATGGTCATCACCCGCCGCACCCGGCTGAAGACCGACCGCGGCGCTCGGCGTCGTGCTGGGGGTGTTCTTCGCGGTGGGGGTGGTGATGCTGACCCATCTGCAGGCCGCGGGCGGATCGGCCAGCGCGGGGCTGTCGGGGTTCCTGTTCGGTCAGGCGGCGGCGATCCTGGTGGGGGATCTGTGGATCATCGGGGCGGGGGGCGCGCTGGCCTTGGCGGTGATCCTGGCGCTGTGGAAGGAATTCAAGCTGGTCAGCTTCGACCCCGACTTCGCCCGCGCCCAAGGCATGCCCGTCGTCGCGCTGGAGGCCGCGCTGACCGTGCTGATCGCGCTGGCCATCGTGCTGGGGCTGCAGCTGGTGGGGGTGGTGCTGATGGTCGCGCTGTTGATCGCGCCGGCGGCGGCGGCCCGGCAATGGACGGACAGGCTGGGGCCGATGGTCCTTTTGTCGGCGGCGATCGGAGCGGCATCAGGCGCCGGCGGCGCGCTGATCAGCGCGGGCGCGCGGGGGCTGGCCACGGGGCCGGTCGTGGTGCTGATCGCATCGGCGGTGGTGCTGGTCTCGCTGATCCTGGCGCCGGGGCGGGGGCTGGCGTGGCGGGCGGTGGCACGCGCCCGCGCCCGTGCGCGCATCAGCGAGGCGCGCATCCTGGCCGCGATGGACGGGCTGGCGCGCGATCACGACGACGCCGCCTATCCGGCCGAACGCGGCATGCTGGGGGCGGCGCTCGGCAAGGCACCATCGCCGCGCCGCCTGGCCGCGCTGGAGGGGCAGGGCCTGATCCGCCCTGTCGCCCATCCGCCCGAGACCGCGCCCCGCTGGCAGCTGACGCCCGCCGGCCGCGACCGCGCCGGGTCCGATCGGGGGGACGCGGGATGATCGACGCCTTCTTCGCCTCGATCCCCGCGATGATCCTTCTGACCGGCATCCTGGTGGGGCTGTCGGGGGCGGTGCTGGGGACGTTCCTGGTGCTGCGCGGCAATGCGATGCTGACCGATGCGATCAGCCATTCCATCGTCCTGGGCGTCATCACCGTCTGGCTGGCCACGGGGCATCTGTCCGGGCCGGTCCAGCTGATCGGCGCGGCGCTGACCGGCGTGCTGACCGTCATCCTGACCGAGGCCTTGGCCCGGTCGCGCCTGGTGCGGATGGATGCGGCCATCGGGCTGGTCTTTCCGGCGATGTTCGCGGCGGGGGTGCTGCTGATCTCGGTCCATGCGCGCGACGTGCATCTGCATGTCGACAGCGTCCTTCTGGGCGAGATCGGCTTTGTCTGGCTGAACATCGTCACGGTCGCGGGACATCCCGTGCCGGTGGCGGTGGCGACCTTGGGGGCGGTGCTGGCGATGAACCTGGCCTTCGTGCTGGCCTTCTGGAAGGAATTGAAGCTGGCCAGCTTCGATCCCGGGCTGGCCGCGGCCTTGGGGTTCCTGCCCGGGGTCCTGCATTACGGGGTGCTGACCCTGACCAGCGTGACGGCAGTCGCGGCCTTCGACGCGGTGGGGGCGATTCTGTTCATCGCCTTCGTCATCGTGCCGCCCGCGACGGCATTCCTGCTGTGCCGGCGGCTGTGGTCGATGATGGCGGTGGCGGTCCTGCTGGCGGTGGCGTCCTGCCTGGCGGGCTACGCGCTGGCGCTGCGCTGGAACGTGTCCATCGCGGGGATGATGGCCAGCATGGCGGGCCTGTGGTTCGTGCTGGCGCTGATCGCAGCGCCCGATCGGGGGCTGGTGGCGCAAGCGCTGCGCCGCCGGGGCCAGCGCATGGACCATGACAGCCGGGCGCTGGTCGCGCATCTCTTCACCCATCGCGACAGCCCCGACATGGCCGAGGAAAGCACCCTGCGCACCCTGACCGACAATCTGGGCTGGTCCGCGCCGCGGGCCCGCGCGGCGATCCTGCGCGCCCATGACCGCGGGCTGGTCACGCGGCGCGACGGTCTGCTGACGCTGCGCCGCAAGGGCCTGGCCGAGGCCGAGGCGATCTTTGGCCGCATGCCCTGAGGCGTCTCAGCGATGCCCGATCCAGCCCCGGTCGTCGGTGAAGGCGCGGGCGGGCGTCACCGCGACCGGGGCGAACCCGTCGGGCAGCGCCGCCAGCGGGGCCAGCGCCCGGTCGGATGCCGCCAGCACCAGGTTCGCCCGGCCCCGCGCGCTGACGGGGCCCTGCACGGCCTGGACATGGGGATAGATCTCGGACAGGATCGCATGGACCCCGCGCAGCAGCGGCCCGTCGGGGCGGTCGATCAGGTTCACATAGACCGGCCCGTCCACCATCGCGCGCAGCCGGGCATAGGCCTCGCGCGTGGCCAGATGCGCCGGGACCGACCCCGAGGAGAACGCATCCATCACCGCCGCGTCGAACCGTTCGGTCGCCTCGTTCAGAAACAGCCGCCCGTCGGCATGGGCGATGCGCAGCCGCGGGTCACCCCCCCCGATCAGTGCCCCGGCGCGGGGCAGGTGGCCTTGGGCGACGCGGGTGATCAGCGGGTCGATCTCGACCGCCATGGCGCGGGCCCGGGGGTCCTGGTCCAGCAGCACCGCGGGCAGGCTGTAGCCGCCACCGCCGATGAACAGGACCGATGGCGCGGGCCCCAGATCGGCCTGCATCCGCGACCAGATCCAGCGCGTATAGGGCAGGGCCAGCATGGCCGGTCCCGGCGCATCCGCCTCGGCCGCCTGCGGGGTGCGGTCCGACAGCAGCCAGACGGTGTCGCCCTGGACCTGCACATCGATGCAGGATATCCCCGATTCATGGCGGCACATCGGCCCGCTGGCCGTCACGCCCAGCACGGCCAGCCCCGCCAGCCCCCGGCCACCGCCATGCCCGGCCCGCCGGGCCCGCGCCCCGCCCCCGGATCAGCGGCACGCAGGCCAGCGCGACCAGCCCGCATCCCGCGAAGGTCGCCACCGACCCCACCACGGGCAGCGCCACGAACCCCGCCAGCACCGCCCCGAAGATCGCCCCGAGCGAGCCCGCGGCCAGCACCAGGCCCAGGGACGACCCCTCGCGCCCCGGCCGGGCCTCGATCGCCATCTGCGCCAGAAAGGGCGAGGGGAAGGTGACCAGAACCGATGCCGGAAAGAAGGCCAGCATCACCGCCGCCAGCATCCCCCCCGTGCCCCGCGCGCCCAAGGCATAGACCAGCCCCAGCACCGCGGGCGAGACCGCCATCAGCAGCGCCGTCGCGATCAGCGCGATCCGCACCGCGCGCACCGCCACCGCCCGGTCGCGATCCGCGACCAGCCCGCCAAGTGCGCTGCCTAGAGAAAATCCCGCCAGGATCACCGCGATCACCGATGTCCATGTCACCAGCGAGGTCCCGAAGAACGGCGCCAGCACGCGGCCTGCCGCGATCTCGTAGGTCAGCCCGACCGCCGAGAGGACGAGGATCAGGGTGATTGTGGTCCAGAACCGCATCGGCATTCTCCCTTGGCGCGGAGGGCGGCCTAGCGCAGCGCGCACCACGGTGCAATCGCGCGCATAGTTTTTATAATCTGTCTTATGTTGCAGTAGCGCGTGTGACTAATTCTGTTGGCGGCCGCTTCGCGGGACGAAGCTGTCGGTCGCATGCGATCGGGCAAGGTAATGAAGCTCTGCCTGACATGTTATCAGCTCTTCAGGCTAAGTGTCGCATTCGGGAACGGAAAGCCGAAATCGTCGATATCGCGCCGAGAAATGAGCTACTCCCCGCCTCTTGGACAGATATCCGGTTAATATAAGCTACTGCCTGCACCTGCTGATCGGTTTCTATGGTTCTGAAGTAGACCACGGCGGGGGGTTGTCCGCCATGGGCGGCGTGGGGCCGCTGGTGGTTGTAGAAAGTGATCCACCGCCCGATGCCGGTTCTAGCCTGCGAGACGGTCTCCCAAGCGTGCAGATAGACGCATTCATACTTCAGGGATCGCCAGAGGTGCTCGATGAAGATGTTGTCGAGGCAGCGCCCCTTGCCGTCCATCGAGCTCCGGGCGCCGACCCGCTTCAGCCGGTCAGTCCAGGCAAAGGACGTGAGCTGTGCCCCCTGGACGCCCTTTTGTGAGTCAAGACGTTGCCGCGGATACTTGGTCGATCTTCTTTTGTCGGGCACGGATAATCCCGAAGACTTCACGGGCGATGTATCGTTTGATCATCCTGATGGCTTCGAGCTTTGAATGTCCCATGGCGATGCGACTGGCCACGTATTCCTTCGTCCGCTGGTCGAGGCGCATTCGGGAGATTGCGATGATGTGCGGTGCGCTGTTGGCCGCCCTGTCGCCTCCGCGGTTCAGACGGTGCCGGATTGTCTTGCCGGAGGAGGCGGGGACTCGACTGACACCGCAAAGTGCGGCGCATCAGGCGGCGGATGCGTCTCTGGTTCACGGCATGGCCCTCGTTCTGCAGGTGCCACGTCATCTGCCGGACAACGTAGAACGGGGTATCCAGGAACTGCTTGTCGATCAGCAGCATGAGGTCGAGGTTCATCGCCGTTTCGCTCTGCGGCTCGTAATAGAACGATGAGCGCTAGATCGACAGCAGGCGACATTGCAACCCAACCGACAGGCTCGGGTGGTTCTTTTCGATCATGCCGCGCCTCACTTGCCGATCCAAGGCTTGAGCTTTCGTGACAAAAAATCGTTGGCGACCGCCAGCTCCCCGATCTTCGCGTGCAGCGCCCGCACCGTGTCTTCATCGACCTCTGGGGCCTTCTTGCCGCCTCGCTCGGAGATGTCAGCCGCGCCCTCCAGCAGAGCCTTCTGCCACTAGTGGATTATCGTCGGGTGAACATCGTATTCGGCGGCCAGTTCTGACACCGTGCGCTCGCCCTTCACCGCCTCCAGCGCCACGCGGGCCTTGAACCCAGAGGCATGGTTCCTGCGTTTCTTCATGTCCTGATCTCCTCGTTCTTGGAGACCAGCAAACGTTAGATCGTAGCTTCCTTCACTGTCCGATTTTCGGTGAGTAGCTCAAACACCTAAGGGATGTTCGCATCCGCCCCAAGCTAGAGCGTAGTCGTGGCGGTTCAGTCAAGGCGCACCATGTAGCTAAGGTCCTCCGTGAGATACAGGCTATGCCGACGCTCGATTGTCCGATCGAGTACATCTCGAGCTAGACGTTCGACTCGCAGCAGCGGAGTGCCAGCCTTGACATTGAGTGAGGTGGCCTCGTCGATTGACGCCACGGACGCACGAATTGCCTCGTCGGCATGCAGGACAATGATCCCGTAGGCCTGCTGATACAGAACATAGAGGGCGCTTGGTAAAGGGCTGCGCCGCTCGATCCCCGAAAAGAGGTCGACCGATATGACGGAGGTCTCCATGACTCCGCGGCGATCCAGTAGGCTGCGCACCCGACGAATCTCGATCACCTCGGTGGGTGTCCCATGCAGCGTTTCACGCTCAATGGGTGTGGCTGCGCGCCTTGCGATCCTCTCTTCCAGAACCTTAGGTTTGATTACGCGTCCATCTGGCGGGCGAAGGCGAAAAAAGTTGAACAGGGACGATTCGGGCGTCCGCGCGGTGACGAATGTACCTCGACCTTGTTCACGTCGGACGATTCCATGCTGTTCGAGCATCATGAGGGCCTTGCGCGCGGTGCCTTGAGACACACCGATATCATGAGCCAGTTGCGTCTCACTGGGCAGCATGCCGCCCGGCAGCAGATCCCCCGCCGCAATTTGGGCGATGATGGAGTTGATGACCGTCTGGTAGAGCGGGGGTGCCATTCAGTTATCCTTTCTTCCCGCATTAGCACCAGCTGACGAGGAAGCGCAATACATATAGGAATAGTCTTGTATATGATATGATATGTATGTTATGGCCTTTGCAGCCGCTTTGGTTTATCTGCAAGGGGAGGATCACTTGAGTATTCCGCAACTTCTGGTCCATGATCGCGAGGACAATGTCGGTGTCGTCGTCGTCGAGGATCTCGCCGCCGGTACCGAGATGCTATGCGTAGTTACCGCCGATAATTCGGATTTCCGCCTGACGGCCAAGGCCGACATTCCCATCGGGCACAAGGTGGCGCTGAAGCCGCTGAAGGCGGGGGACACGGTCATCAAATACGGCGAGGATATCGGCCGGATGATCGGCGATGCCGATGTGGGCGGTCACGTCCACACGCAAAACTGCAAGACAAAAAGGTGGTAATCCATGGCGCTTGATTTCAGCACTGCGACCGTCAAGGCATGGCGTCGCGAGAATGGCCGTGTGGGCGTGCGCAACCACGTCCTGATCCTGCCGGTCGACGACATCTCGAACGCGGCCTGTGAGGCGGTGGCCAACAACGTCAAGGGCACGATGGCCCTGCCGCATGCCTACGGCCGCCTGCAGTTCGGCGAGGATCTGGAGCTGCATTTCCGCACTATCATCGGTACCGGCGCGAACCCCAACGTCGCCGCCGTGGTCGTGATCGGGATCGAGCCGGAATGGACCAAGGTCATCGTGGACGGCATCGCCAAGACCGGCAAGCCCGTCACCGGCTTTTCCATCGAGCAGAAGGGGGATTTCGAGACGATCCGCCAAGCCAGCTGGAAGGCCAAGGAATACGTCCACTGGGCCAGCGAGCTGCAAAAGGAGGATTGCCCGGTCAGCGATCTTTGGATCTCGACCAAATGCGGCGAAAGCGACACGACCACGGGTCTGTCCTCGTGCCCGACGGTCGGCAACATGTATGACAAGCTACTGCCGCAAGGCATCTATGGCTGCTTTGGCGAGACGTCCGAGATCACCGGCGCCGAACATATCTGCGAGACCCGCGCCGCCACCCCCGAGGCCGCCAAAAAGTTCAAGCAGATCTGGCAATCCTACCAAGACGACGTGATCGAGGCCTTCAAGACCTCGGATCTTTCCGACAGCCAGCCGACCAAGGGCAACATCCTGGGCGGGCTGACCACGATCGAGGAAAAGGCCCTGGGCAACCTCGAAAAGATCGGCCGCAGCTCGACCTATATCGACGCGATCGGCCCCGCCGAGACGCCCGAGAAGGGGCCGGGGCTGTATTTCATGGACAGCTCGTCGGCGGCGGCGGAATGTGTGACGCTGATGGCGGCGGGCGGTTATGTCATCCACACCTTCCCGACCGGGCAGGGCAATGTGGTGGGCAACCCCATCGTGCCGGTCATCAAGATCTCGGGCAATCCGCGCACGCTGCGGACCATGTCCGAACATATCGACGTGGACGTCACCGGCGTCCTGACACGCGAGATGACCATCGACCAGGCCGGAGACAGCCTGATCGAGATGATCATGCGCACCGCCAACGGCCGTCTGACCGCCGCCGAGGCCTTGGGTCACCGGGAATTCTCGATGACCAAACTGTATCGCAGCGCCTGAGGGCCGCCCGCCTGCCGCACCTTTGAGGAGGGGGGCGGCAGGCACCGGGCATCATCGGGACCATTCACGAAGCGGGAGGAGAGACCCATGATCGGAACGACGACACGGCGCCTGATCGGCGCGGCCAGCCTTGCACTGATGGGAACCGCGGGGGCCGCGCTGGCCTATCCGGACGGTCCGGTCACCTACATCATCCCGTTCAACGCAGGCGGGGAAAGCGACGTGACCGCGCGCTATCAGCAGGCGCGGTTCCGCGAGCTGACCGGCCACGACATGATCGTGCAGTATCTACCCGGGGCGGGCGGTGCGCAGGCCTGGGCCGGGCTGAACGGCATCAGCGGCGACGGGCAGACGATCATGGGCACCAACCTGCCGCATATCGTGTTGCAGCCGATGCTGCAGGACCCCGGCTATACGACCGAGGTCATCACCAACGTCTATATGTTCCACTTTACCCCCGACGCGCTGATGGTCGCGAATGACAGCCCGTTCCAGACCGTGCAGGACGTGATCGACGCGGCCAATGCGATGCCGGGGGGCGTCACGGCGGGCGGATCGGCCACCAATTCGGCCAATCACATCGCCAATCAGGTGTTCATGAACGAGACCGGGGTCGAGACAACCTATATCCCCTATACCGGCACCGGCGCGACCGAGACCGCGCTGGTGGGCGGAGAGGTGGACATGCTGTGGGGCTATACCACCGTGGCCGTGCGTCAGGGCGATGCCACCCGCGTCCTGGCCGTTGCGACCGAGGAACGCCACCCGCTGTTCCCCGACAGCCCCACCTTCCGCGAGCTGGGGATCGAGATGGTCGGCGGCGCTTATCGCGGCATCGGCGTGCCCGCCTCGACCCCCGAGGAGATCCGCACCCAGCTGTCCGACATCATCGGCCAGATCAACCAGGACCCCTCCTTCCGCGAGCAGATGGAGAATGACGGCTATGCCCTGATCGACGTCCCCTATGCCGAGATGGACGCCTTCATGGCCGAGCGGATCGAGGCCTATACCGCCATCGCCCAGCAATTGCAGCAATAGGCCGCATCACGACCGCCGCCGGACCGCCCGCGCGGCGGCCCGGCGGTGGACCTGTGCCACGTCCAAGGGGGTGAACCATGGCCAATGCAGCAACCATTCTGTTCGAAGCGCTCAGCCCGATGAACCTGCTTCTGGCGCTGCTGGGGGTGCTGGGCGGCACGGTCATCGGCGCCCTGCCGGGGCTGTCGGCCACCATGGCCATCGCCGTACTGGTGCCGTTCACCTTCGTCATGGACCCGGCATCGGGGCTGATCATGCTGGGGGCGATCTATACCGGCGCGATCTATGGCGGGGCCTTTGCGGCGATCCTGGTGAACACGCCGGGCACGCCCAGTGCCATCGCCACCACCTTTGACGGCTATCCCATGGCCCGGCGCGGCGACGGCGATCTGGCCGTGACGCTGGCCACCATCGCCAGCGTCTTCGGCGGACTGGTGGGGGCGATTCTGCTGATCACGTTGGCGCCGGGGCTGGCCACGCTGGCGCTGGCATTTCAGTCGACCGAGTATTTCTGGCTGGCCATCCTGGGCCTGACGCTGATCGCGACCCTGTCGCAGGGCAATCTGGTCAAGGGCCTGATGGGCGGCATGTTCGGGCTGTTCCTGTCGATGATCGGCGTGGCCGTCATCGGCGGCGACATGCGGTTCACGGGGGGCATGCCCTCGATGCTGGGCGGTATCGACATCATCGCGGCGCTGATCGGGCTTTACTGCATTCCGGTGCTGATCGGCATGGTCGCCACCCCGGGCCAGCACCTGGACCCCGGCGAGGCGCGCGGCTTTCGCCTGTTCGAGGCCATCGGAATTTCCGTCAAGAACTGGTTCAACCTCATCCGGTCGTCGCTGATCGGTACGCTGGTGGGCATCCTGCCGGGGGCGGGCGGCTCGATCGCCTCGCTGATCGCCTATTCCGAGGCGCGCCGCGCCTCCAAGAACACCGCCAATTTCGGCAAGGGCGAACCGGGGGGCCTGCTGGCCACCGAAAGCGCCAACAACGCCACCGTCGGCGGCGGCTTCATCCCCACGCTGGTGCTGGGCATTCCGGGCACACCGCCGGATGCGGTCATCATGGGCGCGCTGATGGTGCAGGGCATCCGGGTAGGTCCGTCGCTGTTCCAGTCGGGCGACGGCACGGTCTATGTCTTCATGACCGGGCTGGTCATCGCCACGCTTCTGATGCTGCCGGTGGGCCTGATCATCGGGCGCTATGCCTTCCGCTTCATCACCAATGTCCCCAAGGCGATGCTGGTGCCGCTGATCGCCTTCATGACCGTCATCGGCAGCTTTGCCATCCACGCCAACCCGCATGACGTGCTGGTCATGGTGGTGCTGGGGCTGGTCGGATGGGCCGCGGGGCTGGCGGGGTTCGGCGCCTCGCCCATCGTGCTGGGGCTGGTCCTGGGCCAGATCGCGGAACAGGGCTTCATGCGCGCCTGGATGATCGGGGGCGCGCGCGGCGATTTCATGGGCCAGCTGCTGCTGAACCGGCCGATCAGCTGGGCCATCGTGGCGCTGATCCTGCTGACGATGATGCTGCCGCTGCTGCGCGGCCGCACGGCGCGCCGGCTGGTGGCCCAGGACCTGGCCCGAGACGGCATCGCGGCGGCGACGCGGGTAGACCGGGCGGGCCTTGCGGGATCGGTCGTGTTCCTAGGGCTGGCGGTCGTGATGCTGATGCAGGCGCGGGGCCTGTCGCCCATGGCCGCGGCCTTTCCCTATGCCATCGGCGGCGCGCTGGCGGGGCTGTCGGTCCTGCAGATCCTGCGCAGCCTGCGCGGTCACGGCGGCATCAATGCCGAAGGCGCGGGCGCGGACGGCACGGTGCGCGGCCTGGTTCTGGCCGCCACAATGCTGGGCTGGGCGCTGGTCTTTCCGCATCTGGGTCTGTTCGTCACGTCGCTTGCGGCCTGCATCATCCTGATGCTGACGGGCCAGTTCGGGCGCCTGACCGCACGCCGTCTGGCGGTCTATCTGGCCTGCCTGCTGGCGATGGTGGTGGGCTTTTATCTGACGCTGGACAGGGTGCTGAACGTGCCCCTGCCCCAGGCACTGCTGTTCTAGGAAAGGAAACGCCATGTCGCGTATCGTCATCACCGAATTCATGGACGAGGCTGCGGTGCAGCGGATCGCGGCGTCCCATGACACGCTCTATGCGCCCGATCTGGTCGACCGCCGCGCCGATCTGCTGGCCCAGGTCGCCGCGACCGACGTGCTGATCGTGCGCAACCGCACCCGCGTCGATGCCGATCTGCTGGCGGCGGCGCCCCGGCTGCAGGCGGTCGGGCGGCTTGGCGTGGGGCTGGACAATATCGACATGGAGGGCTGTCAGGCGCGTGGCATCACGGTCTGGCCCGCCACCGGGGCCAATGATCTGGCGGTGGCGGAATATGTCATCACCACCGCGATGATGCTGCTGCGCGGGGCCTATGCGGCGACCGAGCGGGTCATCGCGGGCGACTGGCCCCGCCAGGACCTGATCGGGACCGAGGCCTCGGCCCTGACCCTGGGCCTGATGGGCTATGGCGCCATCGCGCGGCAGGTCACGCGGCGGGCGCAGGCGATGGGCATGAGGGTCATCGCCCATGATCCGCACCTGCCCGCCGATGATCCGGCCTGGGGCGATGTCGCCCCCGTGTCGCGCGCGGACCTGCTGGCGGGATCGGATGTCATCAGCCTGCATGTGCCGCTGACCCCGCAGACCCGCCACATGATCGACGCCGCCGCGTTGCGCGCCATGCGCCCCGGCGCGGTGCTGATCAATGCGGCCCGGGGCGGTGTCGTGGACGAGGATGCCTTGGCCAATGCCCTGCGGCAGGGCCATCTGGCCGGTGCCGCGCTGGACGTGTTCGAGGTCGAGCCCCTGACCGCCAAGGCCGGTCAGCGTTTCGCGGGCCTGTCGAACCTGATCCTGACGCCGCATATCGCCGGCGTCACCGCCCAGGCCAATGTCCGGGTCAGCAGCCTGATCGCCGACCGGGTCCTGGACCACCTTGCGGAGAGGGTCTGAGCCATGGTCACGATGACGCCCGATCAGGTCCATGACCTGATCCTTCGCACCCTGATGCGCTGCCGGACCGCCGAGGCGAATGCCCGCTCCGTCGCCCAAGCGCTGGTCGCAGCCGAGATGGTGGGCCAGTCGGGCCACGGGCTGCGGCGCGTCCCGTCCTATGCCGCGCAGGCGCTGTCGGGCAAGGTGGACGGCTTTGCCACGCCCACCGCCACCCATCCGCGACCCGGCGTCGTGGCGGTGGATGCCGCGATGGGCTTTGCCTATCCGGCGCTGGATCTGGCCGTGGATTGGCTGGCCGAGGCCGCGCCGCAACAGGGCATCGCCGGGGCAGGCATCGTCCGGTCGCATCATTGCGGCGTCGCCGGCGTCACGGTCGAGCGTCTGGCCCGGTCCGGTCTGGTCGCGCTGCTGTTTGCCAACACGCCCGCCGCGATGGCGCCCTGGGGCGGGCGCAAGGCGCTGTTCGGGACGAACCCTATCGCCTTTGCCGCGCCCCGTTCGGGCGGGCGCAGCCCGATCGTCGTGGACGTGTCGCTGTCCAAGGTCGCGCGCGGCAAGATCATGGCCGCCGAGCAGCAGGGCACCGCCATCCCCGAAGGCTGGGCGCTGGACGCCGACGGACAGCCCACCACCGATCCCGCCGCCGCGCTGGCGGGCACCATGATCCCCATGGGCGATGCCAAGGGCACCGCGCTGGCGCTGATGGTGGAATTGTTGGCGGCGGGCCTGATGGGCGCCAATTTCGCGCATGAGGCCTCGTCGTTCTTCGACGCCGATGGCCCGCCGCCGGGCGTCGGGCAGGTGATCCTGACGCTGGACCCGGACGCATTTTCCGACATGGCGCGGTCGCGGATCGACGATCTGGCCGATGCGATGGCCCAGCAGCCCGGCGCCCGCCTGCCCGGCGCGCGCCGCGACGACCTTCGGAAAGCGGCGGCGGACGGCCTGCAGGTCGATGATGCGCTGCTGGCGCAGATCGACGCGCTGGGGGCATGATCAGGTGATTGCGGCCCTTGACCAGTCGCGGATCAGGGCACTGTTTCCGGGCATCGCGGTCGCGACCCTCGTGGCCGTGACCGCGCAGTTCCTGGCCGAACATTACGGCGCGCCCGCCATGCTGATGGCCCTGCTGCTGGGCCTGACGCTGAATTTCCTGGCCGAGCCCGAGACCCGCACCGCCACCGGGGTCGCGTTCTCGGCCAAGACGGTGCTGCGCCTTGGCGTCGCTCTGCTGGGGGCGCGGATCTCGGTGCAGATGCTGGCGGAACTGGGCGGCCCGATGATCGCGCTGGTGATCGCGGGCGTGGTCGTGACGATCCTGTTCGCGCTGCTGGCGGCGCGGCTGTTCGGGCGAGGCTGGCGGCTGGCGCTGCTGACGGGGGGATCGGTCGCGATCTGCGGCGCCTCGGCGGCGATGGCGATCGCGGCCGTCCTGCCCCGAACCGACAAATCCGACCGCAACCTGGCCTTCACCGTCCTGTCGGTGACGATCCTGTCCACCGTCGCCATGGTCATCTATCCGCCTCTGTCCACCGCCCTGGGGTTCAACGCGCTGGAATCGGCGGTGTTTCTGGGCGGGACCATCCATGATGTGGCGCAGGTGGTCGGCGCGGGCTTTTCGATCAGCCCCGAGGTCGGCGAGACCGCGACGCTGGTCAAGCTGATCCGCGTGTCCATGCTGGCGCCGGTCGTCCTGATCTTTTCGCTGGCGATCCGGGGCGGGGGTCTGGGCGATCTAGAGCCGGGCGCCAAGCGTCCGCCGCTGCTGCCGTCATTCGTGGTGGGTTTTCTGGCGCTGGCCACGCTGAACTCCCTGGGGGTGATCCCCCCTGCCCTGTCATCGCTGGCCGAGGGTGCCAGCCGGTGGGCCCTGCTGATCGCCATCGCGGCGGTGGGCATCAACACCTCGCTGGTCCGCATGCTGGATGTGGGCGGCACCGCCATCGCCCTGATCGTCGCCGAGACGGTCCTGCTGGGCACATTCATCGTCGCGGGCGTCCACCTGCTGGGATGACGCGCCCACCCCCGAAAAAGGAGCCAGACCATGCGCATCATCGACATCCGCGAGGTGACCAAGCCGATCGCCTCTCCGATCCGCAACGCCTATATCGACTTCAGCAAGATGACGACCAGCCTGGTCGCAGTCGTGACGGACGTCATCCGCGACGGTCAGCGGGTCGTGGGGTACGGCTTCAACTCGAACGGGCGCTATGGTCAGGGCGGGCTGATCCGCGAGCGGTTCGCCGACCGGATCCTGCAGGCCGCGCCCGAGAGCCTGCTGACCGAAGCGGGCGACAACCTGGACCCGCACCGCATCTGGGCGGCGATGATGGCGAATGAAAAACCGGGCGGGCACGGCGAACGCTCGGTCGCGGTGGGCACCATCGACATGGCCATCTGGGACGCGGTCGCCAAGATCGAGGGCAAGCCCCTGTTCCGCCATCTGGCCGCCCTTCACGGGCGCGAGGCGGACCCCCGCGTCTTCGTCTATGCGGCGGGGGGCTATTACTATCCGGGCAAGGACAACGGCGCCCTGCGCGCCGAGATGCGCAGCTATGTCGACCGCGGCTATACCGTGGTCAAGATGAAGATCGGCGGCGCATCCCTGGACGAGGACCGCCGGCGGATCGAGGCCGTGCTGGACGAGATCGGGTCGCAGGCGCAGCTGGCCGTGGACGCCAACGGCCGCTTTGATCTGGAGACGGCCATCGCCTATGCCAAGATGCTGCGTGCCTATCCGCTGTTCTGGTACGAGGAAATCGGCGACCCGCTGGATTATGCGCTGCAGGCCGCCATGTCGGAATTCTACGACGCGCCGATGGCCACGGGCGAGAACCTGTTCTCGCATCAGGACGCCCGCAACCTGCTGCGCTACGGCGGCATGCGGCCCGACCGCGACTATCTACAATTCGACTGCGCGCTGTCCTATGGGCTGGTCGAATACCTGCGCACGCTGGAGGTCCTGCGGCAGTTCGGCTGGTCACCCGCGCGCTGCATCCCGCATGGCGGGCACCAGATGTCGCTGAACATCGCAGCCGGGCTGGGGCTGGGCGGCAATGAAAGCTATCCCGACCTGTTCCAGCCCTATGGCGGCTTTCCCGACGGGGTCGCGGTGCAGGACGGCCATGTGCTGATGCCCGAACTGCCGGGCATCGGGTTCGAGGGGAAATCAGACCTGATCGCCCAGATGCACGCTCTCGCGCGCTGAGAATGCGCTCAGAGCTTGCGGACTGGCGGCCCCGATCACGCTTCATGATCCCGGCGGCGCAGCCAGCCCGCCGCCAAGATGGAGCCGGGAAAGTTCAGCATCTGGTGTTCCAAATTTGGGAAGCAGCGCACAAGTCGGCAAACTTTGTTATGGATCAGGGATGACCGGGGGCAGGCCAAAAGGCTAGGCTCCAGGCTCATTGAGTTTCAAAGCCAGAACAAGACGGTTGCGTCGAGCATGATCGATCTTTCTTGGCTGACCGACGCGCAGATGGCACGTCTCGCTCCCTATTTTTCGAAGTCCGACGGCAAGCCATGCGTTTTTTGCAGACGTGTTTTCAGCGGGATCACCTTCATGATACGCAATGGCTTGTGCTGGCGTGATGCACCCACCGCCTATGGGCCTCACAAGACGCTTTATAACCGTTGAAGGCGCCGGAGCGAGAAGGGCATTTTCGCCCGGACGATGGCCGGTCTCGCTGCGGAACACGGTGAGGAGACGACTGAGCCGCGCCGGGTTTGCCGGAGGCTCCATGTGTGAATGCCCGTTCCATGCAAATTCCATCTGCGTCTTCGAGCATGTGGTAGGGTGCGTTCATGTGTCACGCCTATGATGCGGCGGCGGAGGTGCCGCTGGCCGTCTTGGATGAACGCGGATCAAGCGCAAATCAACTATACAAGCTTTTTGCTCCTGGAGCCTCGGTGCATTTCCTGATCCCGATCAAACTGATCATTTTCCATAGACGCTCACGACCTCCTCACATGCCGCCAATCATGGCGTCACAGTCGCTTTGCAAACGCTCATGCGGCCGCGCTGTCAAAATCCCGGTTGTTCTCCTTCTTGGGCAATATTGCCCATACCGAGCGAGCCATTTTGTTAGCCAACGCCATGACGACCAACATCAGCGGTTTGCGATTCAGCATGCGCGCAAGCTACCAGCCTAAGCTCGTGCCGCGACGAGAGGCCCATTGGATGACGGACATGGCGCCGATGATCAGCAGTCGTCGGATGTCCCGTTGCCCATTTTCGACGTGCGGCCGGGCCACTGCTTTCCGCCTGTCAAATGTTGAACCCGCACCATCCCCAGTTTGGCTACAAAGTCGCGACAGCGCTTGAAGGTCGGCATTGGAGGCGCAAACGCCTCCATCGCCATCGCCATCGCCATCGCCATCGCCATCGCCATCGCCATCGCCATCGCTGTGACAGGGTCAATAGCAGGGCCTGCGTCTTGCCTGATTTAAGCTTGATGCAGCATCTGCGATCGCTGTTCGTGGCTTGGCGCTGCGCGGTTTCAATGATGAGGCGATGTCAAATCGAACTGCGTGCAATCTGCAGTAGTGCCATGTTTATTTTTTCGCGCCCGGGCAATATGTTGATCCTGCAACCATCGGGGCGATCATCTGCATGCCGGCCATTCTTCACGACAAGTTCTACACGCCCCTCCCGATCGTCCGAAAATGCGTGGGGGCGCTCTGGCGCGCGCTCGGCATGAGGCCTGACGATCTCTTCGTAGAACCCTCTGCCGGAGCAGGCGCTTTCTGCCGGCATCTGCCGCAGAACCGATTGATGGCGCTTGACATCGCCCCGGAGGCCGAGGGCATCGCCACCGGCGATTTCCTGGCGTTTGAGCCGCCGGCCCATGAAGGGCGCGTCGTGGTTATCGGAAATCCGCCCTTTGGTCGCAACGGCGCTATGGCCCGGGCGTTTCTGCGGCACGCCATGGGTTTTGCCGATATCGTGGCGTTCATCCTGCCCGTCTCGTTTGCGAAGCCCTCCATGCAGCGGGGCATCGATCAACGCTTTCATCTGATTCACGAGACGCAGCTCGGTGATCAGCATTTCGAAACCTCGGAAGGTGATCACGTCGTCAACACGGTTTTCCAGATCTGGCAGAAGCGTGACGTGCCGCGCCAAATCGAGACGGATCCGGTGGCGCATGTCGATTTCACGTTTGTCGCCAACATCCATGACGCCGATCTTGTCATCCGTCGTGTGGGTGGTCGTGCGGGTGCGGTGCTTGATCGTCCGATCGCGACTGAGGATGGGACGCTGCCGCCGGGATATTCGCGCAGCTCCAACTACTTCATCAAGGCTGTTGGATGTGATCCCGGGACACTGGAGGAGCGCCTGAGGTCACTGGACCTGTCGCGACCCGCCGGTATCGCCGTTTATCCGTCCCTGTCGAAGCGGGAGCTCATCGGTGCTTATATCGAGGTCACGGAGCCGAAGGTTGCCGTTCGAGTAACAGCTCGTTCCAGCCAGGAACCAAGGCCTATGGTTCCCTCGCAAAGGCATGGTCTTCAAGGCCACAGCGTAAAGGTTATCGTTGGCTGGCCCGCGAACCAGAGCGCGCTGGTCGATCCAGCTTGTGGGGGCAGGGTGCATCTAGAAATGGCCCCACCATCCCGACGACCGCCCGGGCGTGGTAGGATATCGAAAATTTCTGAAGCTTCAGCAGCAGATATCCTACGGAGACATAGCCCCGCTCCAGGCGCCGCCCATTCGGAGGGCCGTTCTCGCGCTGAACAACGAGGGCATCAGGCGACCTCGGCGCCGGGGCTGCGTGGCCCGGTCCGGCCCCCGGCCGCGACGGCCGCGATCTGCAATTCGGCGCAGGATCCGAAGGCCGGAACACCTGCCTCGAAGACCCGTGTCATGAAGCGGGCAGCGGCGCGGGCCTCCGCGCCGTCCCGGTGCATCTGGATGGGGGAGCCGATCAACAGGCCGGATACATATGAGCGATTTCCGAAGTCGTGCCAAATTCTCAATTGCGAACAGCAGCCGACACATACAAAAGGGCCGTGAGCAGGCTCGGGGCTGCCCCGCGCCGCCCCTCGTGCAAAGAGCGGCCGATCGACGTGAAGAGCCCTTCTCTGACATTCGGCACCTCCGCAGCGAATGCATGCGCAGCAAGTGCTGTCGCGTAAAAATCGTTGGCCAAGCTCATATCGTTGCTGCGGTGCAGCTTCCCCATGCCGACACTTGTGGATGCCGCAGCGATATCCGCGATGCGGAACGCAGGCAAAGACTAAGGGTTGTTCTAGCCACCAATTTCAACAGCAAGGAGAAACCGAGATGAACTTCGCAAAGACGAGCTTCGCAGCAGCCATTGCCGCAGCCACCTTCGCCGCACCTGCTCTCGCCCAAGACGGAGAGTTCCGCCTGCCTGAGCAATGCACAGCGGCCGCTGCCGGGGGAGAGATGGATCACGCCAGCATGGGTCACGGCGGGGCGCACGCCGATCATGGTGCGGGGATGGATTCCGGCATGATGGAGATGATGGGCATGGGCGGTATGGACGTTGAGGCCATGCCGGAGCATGTCCAGGAGAACATGCGTCGGATGATGGTCACGATGCCGGCAATGCACGACGGCATGATGAACGAAGATGCCGACGTCGCCTTCGCCTGCGGCATGATTGCTCACCATCAGGGTGCCATCGATATGGCCGAGGTGCTGCTGGCACATGGTGAGGACGAGCAGATGCGCGCCTTGGCCCAGGAGATCATTAACGCACAAGAAGCCGAGATCGAGCAGATGACGACGTGGCTGGTCGAGAACGCTAACTGATCCACCCTGGGGCCGCGCGGCACTGCACCGCGCGGCTTCTGGCACAGCTACCTCTTCCGCATCAGCAGAAACAGAGGAGGTTAGGCATCAGGAAAATCCTGACGCCGCTCTTGACCTTCCCATGATGGGAAGCCCCATATCCGCTCCAAAGACATGATGGAGCTCAGTCCATGAACATCGGAGATGCTTCTTCCCGCTCGGGCGTATCGGCGAAGATGATCCGCTATTACGAGCAGATCGGCCTGATCCCGCCGGCAAGGCGCACCGCCTCCGGCTATCGCGACTATGCTGAGGCCGACATCCACATGCTCCGGTTCATCGCCCGGGCGCGGGATCTGGGCTTCCCGGTAGCGGAGATCACGGATCTTCTGGATCTGTGGCGCGACACCGGCAGGCGCAGCGCCGATGTGAAGGCGCTGGCGCAGGCGCGGGTGCGCGACCTTCGCCAGAAGATCGCGCATCTGCAGGAGATGGCAGAAACGCTCGAGGATCTGGCCCGGTCCTGTGCCGGAAACGACCGTCCCGAGTGCCCCATCCTGCGGAACCTCGAGGCGGCGACATCCCCGGCGCCAGACGATTGCGGGCACCATGCTCGAAACCGCACCCATCCCAAGGAAAGGATCACGTCGTGATCGACAGGCGTATGTTTATCGCCGCGCTTGCCGCGGCCCTGGCCCCCGCAACTGGCGTGCTCGCCGCCCTGCCTGCAGCCGAAACGCTGGTCAAGGTGGTTCGCTCGCCCGATTGCGGCTGCTGCGGCGCCTGGATCAACCATTTGCGGCAGGCGGGCTTCACCGTCGACGTGACCATGGCCGACGACGTTTCAGCCTTCAAGGAGCAGCATGGCGTTCCTCAGGCCCTCTGGTCCTGCCACACCGGCCTCGTTGAGGGCTATCTGATTGAGGGGCATGTCCCGGCCGAAGCCATTCGCGCCCTGCTGGACCAGCGGCCCGAGGCGGCCGGTCTGGCCGTTCCCGGCATGCCCATTGGCTCGCCCGGGATGGAGATGGGCGATGAGACTGAGTCCTTCGACGTGATCGCTTGGAACGCGTCCGGCACCAGCGTCTTCGCAAGATATTGAGGGTTTCCAGTGGCTACAACAACTTCCAAAACCGCGACCCTGCACCGGATGGTGATGACGAAGCACATGTGCCCTTACGGGCTCAAGTCGCTCGATCTCCTCCGCCGCCAGGGCTACAGCGTCGAGGATCATCACCTGACCACCCGCGCCGAGGTCGATGCGTTCAAGCAGCAGCACGGCGTCCAGACCACGCCGCAGACCTTCATCGGCGGCCAGCGCGTCGGCGGCTATGACGATCTGCGACGGCATTTCGGCAAGACGGTCCGCGACAAGAGCGCGACGACCTACCGCCCGGTGATCGCGCTCTTCGCAATGGCTGCCGCGATGGCTCTCGCCACCAGCTGGGCTGCCCTTGGCCAGCTGATCACGGTCGCCGCAGCCGAGTGGTTCGTGGCCTTCGCCATGTGTCTTCTGGCCCTGCAGAAGCTGAAGGACGTGGAGAGCTTCGCGACCATGTTCCTGAACTACGACCTGCTGGCGCAGCGTTGGGTGCGCTACGGCTATGTCTATCCCTTCGCCGAGGGGCTCGCAGGCGTCCTGATGGTCGCAGGGGCGCTGATGTGGCTGTCGATCCCCGTGGCGCTGTTCATTGGCACGATCGGCGCGGTGTCGGTCTTCAAGGCGGTCTACATCGACAAGCGGGAGTTGAAATGCGCCTGCGTCGGCGGCGACAGCAACGTTCCCTTGGGCTTCGTGTCGCTGACGGAGAACCTGATGATGATTGCGATGGCCGTCTGGATGCTGGTCAAAGTCACCGTGCTGCAGCACTAGCTGGATTGTGCGAACCGTTGCCGCGTCCGTCGCGCCTAATACGTGTCCGGGAAGAGCGGTTGAAAATGTCCGCTTTCCCTGATGCCATGCTTCTCATGCTGCATCGCCATCTCGCGGCTTTGTCGCCCTGTGAGCGAATCTGTCTCATGTAAGGATGCCAAAGCTGCAGGTGCAGCGAATGACCGGAAGGTCCCGCATTGCAGACTGTGCCTGCTAGATCTCGCTCCGCCGAGCATGAACGTGCGGTCTCGGAATGCTGCAAGGCAGCTTCAGTCCGGCACTGTCAGGCCGCTCTGGGCCAAGTGCGCGTGTTTTGGACTGCCCCGCGCCGTTCTGATGCACCAGGAAGGGCAGATCAGCAGAATGTTCCACAGTGTCGAAAACAGATGGCGCTTGGTCAGGTCTGTGACAACCTATTGCGATAGGTCTGACACTTACGGCGATCCGTCATCCGTAGTGTCTGTAGACCAGATCAGAAGGATCAGGTCGGCGGGCGTCGTGATCCAGTCTCGCGCCAAGGCGCTCCGCCAATCTGGCTGATCTCCGGTTGCCAGGATCAACATAGCTGACCAGCGTATCAATGTGTCGCACCCCAAGGCTCCATAAGCGCATGGCAACTGCCGCCTCATGGGCGAAGCCCTGTCCCTCGGCCTCGGGGTAAAGAAACCATCCAAGTTCGAATTCCGGAAACAGCGGACCTGAATTGATGCCCACCTGTCCCAGGCATCCGCCATTGGCCCTGTTCTCGATCATCAGGGCGCCGCAGCCAAACAGGCTCCACTGGGCGTGATCCGCACAGAACATTCCCCAGGCCACAGCTTCCGAAAACGGACCGCCCATGTAGACCGAGCGGTCGGATACCATGAGGCGATGATAGGCGGGCCAATCGTCTGCCTGCATTGGCCGGAGGGACAGCCGATCCGTGACGAGTGTTGGTATCGTTGTCATGCGAAAGCTCTCCTCCTGCTTCTGCGCCGTCCGCCAGAGATCATCATGGTGACCACTCGTCTCGCTGCCGTCGAACCGGCATGCGCCCCACGCCGCATCAGGCCGAGCCGTCATTCACATGTCATGTCCAGCAGATTAGCTGAACGCCTTGGCGGAGGACAGGATGTCGGACCTTGATCGTCTCATGGCGGCCGCGATCTGCTTGGCCGATCTGGCTGCAGACATCGCCGCCGATGCATGGCGCAGCGATATCGTGGTAGACTACAAGCCGAATGGCTCGTCCGTGACCCCGGCGGACCTGCTGATCGAGGAACGATGGCGCAGCGAGATCAGGCGGCAGTTCCCGTCGCACGGCATTCTGGGGGAGGAATATGGCCCTCAGGCGGGGACCAGCGCCTTCACATGGGTGTTGGATCCGATCGACGGAACCCGTCAGTTCGGAGCCGGGCTTTTGAACTACGCGTCTCTCATCGCTGTCTGCAGGGACGGCGTGCCGGTTCTGGGGATCATCGATACGCCGGTTCCGCACGCCCGCTATGCGGCTGCAGCCGGTCAAGGCGCGCTGTTCGCCGGACGCCAAATTCGCAGCAGTATGCGGACCGACATGACGGGCGCCGTCATCAGCCTGGCGAACCCGGACAGCTTCAGCGATGAAACCGCCTTCGGATACGAAGCGCTGCGCTCAACGGGCCGCGTGCGGGTCCATGATGGGGGCGCCTTGGCTTATGGTGCCCTTGCCAGGGGACGCGTCGACGCCTGCATAAATGGCGACGATTTGGATGCGTATGACATCTGCGCCCTGTGCCCAGTGGTTCAGGAGGCCGGCGGAGTGATCACCGATTGGAGGGGAGAGCCCCTGACTCTTGCATCACGAGGGGGGATCGTTGCAAGCGCGTCACCCGAACTCCACGCCAAGGTGTTGGAGCGGCTGCAGGGTTCACTCTGACCAACATCCCGTTTGGTATCGCTCATGGCCCCCCGGCGGTCGCGGAAGGGCGGGACCGACAGGGTTGCACCGTGGCAGCAGCAATGTTGCGGCGGGGGCAAGGGCCAAAGGACCTGATGGAGGCAGAGCCTATCGACCCTCGATGCAGGTATTTCGGGCTTGCCCATGCGGTCCGCCCGCCTAAAAGCCGAGGGATGAAGCAGAAACGTCGCCGCAAGGCCAAGAACACTCCCGGGCTCAAAGGGTGGCTGGCCGCTCTGGCGATCGTCGCCGCGCTTTTCGTGATCGGCGACAGCAATCCGCAGCTTCGGCAGATGCTCGAGGGCATGATACAGGAGATCATCACGGGGGAGCCGCCGACGCAGCGCCATGCAGGCAGCGTTCGGGTTCTCGATGGTGATACATTGGACGTGGCGGGGACGCGAGTGCGCCTCTTCGGGATCGATGCGCCCGAGACCGCTCAAACCTGCACGCGTGGCGGCCGCCAATGGAACTGCGGCGCGGAGGCGACGCAGGCGCTTGCAACCCAGATCGGCGGACAGGATGTCACCTGCGAAGAGCGGGACATTGACCGTTATGGCCGCGTGGTGGGCATCTGTCATGCGGGCACGCGCGATCTGAATGCCTGGATGGTTCGGAATGGCTGGGCCGTCGCATACCGGCGCTATGGAGGTGACATCTATGATGCCGATGAGATCGTGGCACGGGTCGCGCAGCGGGGTGTCTGGAGCGGCAGCTTCGTGATGCCTTGGGATTGGCGGCGCGGCGAGCGGTAGATTTCCGGACGCCGACATCTGCCACCTAGGGCACTGACTTCCGTCGGCGTGGTGATGGCACGACCCATGGATTTTCTTCGCAGACTACTCCCCTGTTACCATGGATGCCCCCTTTCGGTTTCGACGCGCCTTGTTCCCGGCCCGCGGCGAGGAAGAAGGCCATCCACCAATCCGGCTATCGATGTTACGTTGGCCTTAGCCGTCGCCATTTTGTTCCGGCCTATCAATGCCGCGTTTTGAGGAAGGGTATTTCAGTGTCCGTATTCAGTTGGCTGTTCGACCGTCCCTCCTCCAAGCAGACCGACCCGCGTCCCGATGCCAGTCGGCTGGCACCGATGCCCGCACCCGCGCCGGACAGATCCCGCTTCGGCCATGCGGACAGGATCCCCTCCGGTCGCTTCCGGTTCATCGCGATCGACGTCGAGACCGCCTGCAGCGATGCGGCCAGCATCTGCCAGATCGGCATCGCCTGCGTGGACCAGGGTGACCGGATCGAGACCTTCTCGATGCTGGTCAACCCGCGCATGCGCTTCGACCCGTTCAACATCCGGCTGCACGGGATCGGCCCTGACCATGTAGAGGCTGCGCCTTGCTTCACGGATGCCATCGAGATGCTGATGCCGCTCCTCGACCCGCATCACTTGGTCCAGCACAGCAATTTCGACAGGCAGGCCGTGACGGCCGCCTGCCGCAGCTGCGGGCGGGACGTGCCGGATTGGAAGTGGGCGGACAGCGTGACGATCGCCCGGCGGGCCTGGCCCGAGCTGAAGGGGAATGGCGGGCATGGGCTGGCGAACCTCAAGAAGAGGCTGAAGCTGGACTTCCACCATCATGACGCGGGCGAGGATGCACGGGCAGCGGCGATGGTCGTGCTTCATGCCGAGCGCCAGCTGGGGCTGCCCTTTGAGGATCTGCTGAAGTCCCCACCACGCAAGACCTACGCCGCCAAGGTGACCCTGGAGGGCGAGCCGGCCGGTGCGCTGGCGGGTTCCGTCGTGGTCTTCACGGGCGCCCTGCAGATGCCGCGGACCGAGGCCGCCACGCGGGCCGCGCAGGCGGGGATGTGCGTGCGGGCCGGGGTGACGAAGCAGACCACGCATCTGGTGGTCGGTGATCAGGACCTGACCGTTCTGGCCGGTCACAACAAGAGCAGCAAGCACCGCAAGGCCGAAGAGATGCGGGACGCGGGCCACCCGATCCGGATCATCGGGGAAAGTGCGTTTCGAGAGCTGGTCGCTGACGCATGTCCGGATCACGGCAAACGGTGAGCAACGAGGAATGGAAGGACCACCTGCTTCCATTACTGTTATGATCGTTTCAAACTGATAGTCCGTGCTGACGTGGGCAGGCATCAGCCCGCCGCGCTTTCCTCGCTTCGCGCTCGGGCCGGTTATCAACGCCAACGTAGGCAGCACTCAATAGGTGATGCGCGGCAAATCAATGTCTTTTCGAAGAGGCAAACCGCCTGATGTCTTGTGATCGCCGCAATCGCGCTTCGAATCTATGGCTTTGTTAATCAACTCTACCGACATCGAGCTTCGCGCCGATGTGCTGAAAAGTCGGCAACTGTCAGCATCACGTCGGAAGGTAACCGGTGTCCTTCAGGTGCTGAACAAGAAGACGGTCGATATACGATGCGACTGAACGGTCGTCATTGCTTGCCGCCTTTTCGACAGCTTCCTTGGTTTCCTGCGAAACTCGGACGGATATTGCTGCTGTTTTCGCCATGAATCTCATTGTGTGCAGTTGACATCTAGATTTGCAAGATGCATATTAAACTCAGTTGCACACATTTGCAACGGACCAAGCGAGGGTTGCCCCCCTCAACCTGGTCCTAACCAGCTTGATCGAGAAAGGATCAACGATGGCTAATCGCAGCCTTACCACGCCTTTCGGCGTGACGGAACCGGCATCGCGCCACTTCACCCACACGCCGATCTCGCGGGCCTTCTCGGGGCTCGTCGCGGCTCTCACGGCCCATGTCGAGGCCGAGCGCGACATCAGCGCGGCCGACAGCGAGGATCCGGGCTTTGCCGCCTGGCTCGGCGATGCCGAAGCGGCGCGCACGGACGTCCTTGCCCGGATCGACAGGGTCCGCAGCGCGGAGATCATCCGCCCCGAGGACCGGCCGCTGCGGCACATGGCGGTGATCTGCTACCTGCTGATGCAGGCGGGCGCGAATGCCGAGTTTCTCGAGGCCCGGCAGGTCCTCGACAGGGCCCCGGCCCTCTTCGCCTGCCCCGGCGATGGCGCCGCCGCCTGGCGCTGCCGGCAAATGCTGCGGAGCACGCGCCTGCGCATCCGGGAGATGTCGGCCCTGCCCTGCCATCTCGATCCTCGCGAGATCGCGCCGGACGCTCCGGAGATCGCAGCGCCGGTCCCGGCCTGACTCCTTCCCCTTTCTGATCCGCGCTGATTTCCGTCCCGACCCTGCCTGGGGTTCGGCCTGATGGTGCATGCGCCTTGCATATCCCTCGCGCGGACGGGTCGCGCGAGGGCGGGTTTTCCATACCTTAGCTCCTGGAGGCATTCATGCCCCGCAGACCCCGTTCCGCCGCACCTCGCCGGGCGATCGTTCCTTCCTGCCCAACTGTTACTCACGAGGCCCCCGACGCCCCGGACACGATCCTCGTGGAGGGCACGCCCTTGGCCGTCCATCCGGGCCCCGTCGCCGCCCGCTGGTCCCGCGCCGCCGCCGCCAAGGGCTTCGACATCGCCGCCCGGGTCATCGACCGCCTGCATCTGGCGCTCTGCTGCCGAACCTGTGGTCATGTCTTCGCCTGCCGGATCTCCGTGCTGACGGTTGCGCAGCCGATCTGCCATGCCTGCCTGGAGGCTCGCCGCAGCGACACAGCGATCCGGGCGGCGCTGGTGTATCTGGGCCGTGATCCGCAGAGCACCGCCTACGGGTTCTACCGCGCCCGCTGCGGCCATGTGCTCCGGCGGCAATACGAGATCATCATCCGCGTGGCCGAGGGGCTGACCGGGCTGCGCTGCGAGACCTGCTTTGCCGCCCGCGAGGCGGCCATCGCAGCAAAGCACGGCTGGACCCGGATCGGGCCGGACCCGGAGGGCAACCCGAACTACCACCTCTACCGCCATGTCTGCGGGACTGAGCGGCGCCTCGCCCGGGCAAACCTTTCCTGGGGCCAGGTCGACTGCCCCGGTTGCGGGCAGAGCTGGAGCGCGCGGGAGAGCCGGATCTACCTCCTGGACCTGCGCCATGACGGACGGCACTTCCTGAAGCTGGGCTATTCCGCCCATCCGACCAAGCGCCACCGCCATCAGCTGGGCCTGCCCAAGGGGGCCGCCGTGCGGGTGCTGCGCGAGCTGGTCATGCCCACCGGCGCCGCTGCCTGCGCGGCCGAGACACGAATGCATCGCGATCTGTGCCGGAGCTTTCCCGATGCGGTCGTTCCTCAGGCCGAGTTCGCCGACATGCTGAACGTGACCCGGGAGATCTACCGCCCCGCTCTCCGCGCCGAGATCGAGGCCCGGCTCGACGCCCTGGCGGCCCGGATCGAGGCCGCGCCCTCCGGGAGCGCGGTAGCCAGCGAGGAAGGCGGCGCGACCCGCAGCGCCGCAGAGAGCGCACCCGTCAGTGCCGCAGACAGCTAGGTCGCCCTTCGCATCCGACGCGCCCACCGGCCGCTGAGGCCCGTCACCTCGGCCAGATCCTCCGCAAGGCGTCCACCGCCCTGCCCTCCTTCCCCATGCCCGGAGCCGACCCATGCCCGACTGGCTGCCCCGCTTCTACACCGCCGCCGCGCTGATCGACGCGCGCCCCCTCACCGCGGAGGAGATGCCCGAGCATGTCTTCGAGGCCCTGGTCGAGGGCCGCATCGGTGAGATCGACCTCGAGGAGATCGACGAGACCGTCCCCATTGAGGAGCCCGAGATCAGCTTTGCCGAGACCCGCCCCGGCCTCGCGCAGCGGCCGCTCAGGGCGCTGGCCCTGGCGCGGCTCTGCCGGGCGCTGCCCACGGCCGAGGACCTCGCCCGGTGGCTGGCGCCCGGCGCCATCACCGTGATCGCCTGCCGGCCCGCCGGCCTCGCGGGCGATCTGGCCATCGTGCTGGCGCAGCTGATCGAGGCCGAACATCCCACCCGCAAGCTGAACCTCGTCTGCAGCTCCGGCCGGGCCACTGCGCCCGAGACCAAGCCGCTCGATGCCGTGTCCGGCTTCTGGAAGGACGCGCTGGAGGGCGGCGGCGGTGCGCATCTGCTGATCCTCGGGGATGCCGCGCAGCTGCCGCGGCGCATGGCGCGGCTGCTGCCGCCGGTGCTGCAGCTCGGCCCCCCGGACCGGGAGGTGGTGGCCGCCGCGCTCAGCCTCGGCGATCCCGGCCCGCTGGTCGGCGACTGCGCGCTGCCGCAGGACGCGGCGCTGGCGCGACTCGGTGCCGATGCCTGGCGCCTGGCGCTGCGGCTGCCGGACCTCGCCGGCCGCGCGGCCGAGTTGCGCCGGCTGACCGAGGTGGCGGCAGGGACACGCGACGCCGGCCCGGTGCTGGAGGATCTGTGCCTCGACGGCCCCGTCGCCGCGGCGGCCCGGCGGCTGGTCGCGGACATCGCCGCCTGGCGCGCGGGGCGCATCGCCTGGTCGCAGATGACCCGCTCGCTGCTGATCTATGGCGAGCCCGGCACCGGCAAGACTTGGCTCGCGCGCGCGGTGGCGGGATCGGCCGGGCTGCCGCTCGTTACCGCCTCGCTGGCCGAATGGCAGGCGGCGGGCCATCTCGGCGACATGCTGCGCGAGATGCGTGCCGCCTTCGCCCGCGCCCGCAGCAACGCGCCCTGCGTGCTGATCCTCGACGAGCTGGACGCCGCCGGCAGCCGCGCCTCGGGCGACCGGCATGCCGTCTCCTACCGCGCGCAGGTGATCGCCGGGCTTCTTCAGGAACTGGACGGAGTCCTGGGCCTCAAGGGGGTGCTGGTCCTCGCCACCACCAACGACGCCCGCGCCATCGACCCCGCGCTCTTGCGCCCCGGCCGCATCGACCGGGTGCTGGCGCTGCCGCGCCCCTCCCCGGCGGCGGTGCGCGCCATCCTGGCGCGGTTGGTCGCCGCACTGCCCGGCGCGGTGCGTGGGGCGATCACCGGCGCGGATCTCGACCGGCTCTCCCGCCGCGCCGCGGGGCGCAGCCCGGCCGAGCTGGACGCCGCGCTGCGCGAGGCGCAGAGCCGCGCGCGCGAAGCGGGCCGCGCCGTCACCGCGGGCGACATTGCCGCCGCGCTCGGGCTCGGGCGCGAGGACCCTGCGGTGCTGCGCCGCGTCGCGGTTCATGAAGCGGGCCACGCGGTGATGCTGCACCAGACCCGGCGTGGGCGCATCACCGGCGCGCGGATCGGGATGACCGGCGGCCATGTCGCGGTCGAGGACCTGCCGCTTCTCGACACCCGCGCCGGGCTCGAGGACCAGCTGGCCTGCTGCCTAGCCGGCCGCGCCGCCGAGGAGCTGATCCTCGGCGCGCCCACCACTGGCGCGGGCGGCGGCGCCGCCTCGGATCTCGGCCGCGCGACGCAGCTGGCGGCCGAGATCGAGCGCGGCTACGGGCTCGGCGCGGGCCTCCTCTGGCAGGCCGATCCCGGGGCAGTGCTGGCGACGGATCCGGCCCTGGCGGCGCGGGTCGAGGCGCATCTGCAGCGCGCGCTGCGCCACGCCCGCGCCACGCTCATCGCCGAGCGCCCGCGACTGGAGGCGCTGACCGCACGCCTCCTCGCCGAGCGGGTCATCGAGGGCGATCCCTTCGCCGCACCGCGCACCGCGCCGGCCGCCGCTCGGTGGGGCGCGGAGGCGGGCGCGGGCGTCGCAGCCGTCACCACCCCCGCTGCTGGCGGCCCCACCGACCCTGCCGCCACGGAGGCGCGCCATGACGGTGCGTGAGCCGGCAGGTCCTTCCCATCAGGCGTTGACCGAGGCCTTGGACGAGGCGGCGGTGCTGCGCGACCTCTTGGCGCTCCTCTTCTGGGCCGCCGAGGCCGTCCCCGGCCCCAAGGGCGCCGGCCTCGCCCGCGGCGCCATGATGGCCCAGGACCGGCTCGAGCTGCTCATCGCCCGGATCGAGGCCGCGAGGTCGGAGCTGCGGCCGGGGACTGGGCCGCGCGGGCGATGGTGATGACCGCGACAGGCGGCGACAGGCGGCGACAGGCGGCGACAGGCGGCGACAGGCGGCGACAGGCGGCGACAGGCGGCGACAGAATTGGTGCGGGTGGCGACGGTGTCAACCGTGGCGGCGCTGGCGCCGCGCTCAGCTCCCGCGGGGGCCGGCAGCGGCGCGCTCCGCCTCGATCTCGGCGACGAAGGCCGCCAGCGGTATCCCGAGCGCCAGCGCGATGCCGTCAACTGTGGCGAGGGTGGGATGGTATTTGCGGGTCTCGAGCAGCGAGACGTAGCGCGGGCTGACGCCGGCCTTATGGGCCAGCTCCTCCTGGGTCATCCCGGCGGCGAGGCGGTGCCGGCGCAGGACGGTGGCGAAGGCGGAAAGGAGGGCATCGGCACGATCGGTCATCCCGATCCTAGACCTGAAAGAACCCGATTCGCGCCACGAAGTATACTATGGAAATAGAAGCATCCTGTGAATAAGATGCGCCAAGTCCTCACCGCCGCCCCAAGCCCCGGCCCCATCCCTCGCAGCCGAGAGACCCCGATGCCCGAGACCCCGCCTGTTGATGCCCCCGTGCCGCGCCTGCCGCCGGGCACGCCACGGCTCCGCCCGCCCGCCGCCGGCTGAGCGCTGACGCGCCGCGACAGCCTCATCTGCCTGCCTTGCCGTCCGTCCTGCCGCGCTCAGCTGCCCGGTGGCCGGATGCCGGCTGCCCGATCCCTGCTGCCCAATCTTGCCACCACCCGAGGATGACCCTGATGACCTGCCTCTTCCCGAACCGCCCCGCCACCGTGATGGCCCCCATCATGGCCGCAGCCCTGACCGCCGCCGCTCTCGCGACCCCGGCGCAAGCCATGCCTGCCGGTCCGGCGACCACGGCAGGGGCCGATGCCGCGGCGGAGGCCCGCGGGGCCGAACTGGCGCAGGGGTTCGAGCGGATCACCGAGCCCTATCTTGTCAGCATGCACTGCATGGTCCGGATGAGCGAGGCGTTCGGCTTCGAGCGCGATGCGGCAGCCGAGGCGGCCGGTGCCGCCTGCGAGGCCCGCGCCGGGGCCCGGCTCGCCCAGATCGCCGGGGAACGCGCAAGCCGCGCCCTGGCCGAGATCGAGGCCGCACCCGCCACGCTCGACGCGGCGATCGCCGCGAATGGCTACGCGCCTGCCGACGACGCTTTCGCCCGGATCTCGGCCAGCGCTGCCTACCGCGCGGCGGCACCCGAGATCGCCACGGCCTTCGAGGAGGCCCGCCGCGCCGGCGCGGCCAAGCGGGACGAGGTGCTGGAGGCTGAGCGCAGGCGCCTCGACGCCGCAATGGACGCACTCGATCTCGCGCGGCACGGGCCGTCCGATCTGCCGGACTGCGCCGCCTTCGACGCAGATCAGCCCTGGCTGCGGCCTCTCCTCTCCCATTGCCGGGACCTCTGGCGCAGCTTCGAGGCCCGTCACACCCATCTACGCTGCGAGCGGATCTTCGAGATCGCTCCGGCCGAACTGCGGACCGGGGCCTTCGATGTCGGTGGCGGCGAGAGGTTCGATGCCACCGAGATGCTCTGCACCCACGGCTTCGAGGCCGAGGCGAGACGGCGCGGCGGGCTCTTCTCGCCGAGCCGGACCGAGCTGAGCCTGCAGCTCGGGCCGCTGGAGGCGCCGCTGAGCCTGACCGGCACGCTCCACGGCCCGGACGCGACGGGGCTCTGGCAGCTGCGGGACCTCGCCCTCAGCCCCGGCCGCCTGGCGCGGGACCTCGATCCCGATGCCCCCGAGACCCTGCGCCACTGCCTTTCCGACCACACCCGCTGCCAAGACTGACCACCACCCTCACCCACCCCAGCACCACGGAGACGACCATGACCACCACCTCGACCACCAACACCCACCGTTCCGCGATCCCCCTCCCTGCCTTCCTGCTGCCGGCGCTCCTCCTGCCCGGCGCGGTGACAGCGGCGCCCTATCTCGGCCGCTGCCAGATGGGCGAATGCATCCATGTCGATCAGGTCTCGCGCCAGGTAGTGGGCGAAGGCAGCGCCGCCGTGCCGGGCGAACTGGTGATGGTCGCGCTGCGCACTGCCGTCTCCGCCGCGCCCGAGGCCGATCCCGCCACCCTGGACTGGGAGGCGCCGGCCCCGGTCCAGTTTTTCTGCTCCGAGGCACGGCCCGCCTTCCGCTCGGGCGACGGCAGCTACCAGGGTCTGGATCTCGTGACCCCCGTCGGCGCCACCACTCTGGTAACCGCCATGTATCTGCATGCCTGCCATCCGGAGGCGGCGATCGGCGGCGACCCCTTCGCCGCGGCCGCCGCGCTCGGCTACGGCGCCACCGGCACCGAGGTCTTCGCCGACCACAATGCCCTGACGGCGCGCTGATGCGCCGCCGCTATCACCCTGCCCGAGGCGGCCGCATCCGGGCCGCCTCCCTCCGCCCCACCCCTTTCCTGAAGGACCCCATCATGCCTCTCTCCCGCCGTCACCGCGTCATCGCCGCCACCGCCTTGGCCCTCATCATCGCACTGATCGCCGTCATCGTTCTGACGACACAAGGCGGTGCCCTCGGCGGCGCCGACCGCCGCCTCGTGGACCGCCATCACGCCAGCATGGAGCGCTGCATGGCGGATGGCATCTCGATCACCGAACGCTCGATCGCTTGCGTCGAGATGAGCCGCATCCGCGAGGACATCCGCGCCCGCGGTCTCTGCTTCGATCTCACCGGCACGCGGCAGAGCTATCAGGATGTCTACCGCTGCGACGGATGACCGGCGTCGCCAAGGCCGGTCCCGTCAGGACATGATCGGGACCAGTCCAGGGAGAGGAGGGCGAAAAGGGGCGTTTCGAAATAAAAAACAAACCGGACTTCCGAAATATTGACTTTTTATAAAATTAGATTTTAAATTTAAAAAAACCCAATTAAATAAGGGCTTTTTATGAATTTAGAAAACTATATTTAATATTTTATTAAAATCGTGTTAAATATATTTTTCCGGTAAAGATGTTCCAAATCCCGAAAATCTGACCAACGGGGCGGAGAAACGCCGAGAAACAGGAACACTTTCGCAATGCATTTTTAACTATTTTCAGAAAGCAAAAAGGAATTGCCCCATCTGCGGATCCCTGCCTCCGGCCTACGCCCCGGGCATCAGTGCTGCCATACAAACCTCGCCCGTCTGCATGGTCGAAGTGAACGTGATCCGTCCATTCAAGCCAGCGGATCTCTACCGTGATCAATGAGCATAGGCGCGGCAAAAGGTCCTTACATGGGTTCTGCCGCGTAATTCTCAAGGACCGCATCCATCCCATGATGGCCAGGATATTTTGACGACCTTAACTCGGCTATATCGCATGCCTGGCCATTCCCTATCGGTTGCGGAGAAACTGGCCCCTCACGGTCGTCGAGCAGCTGCGACCTTAAGCCTCCGAAGCCGGCCCCAGGCAGTGCCGATCTCCATGCCGAGCAAGGGGAGGACCGTGTCCTCCCGTGAGCATCGCCGCAAAGGGCGGAGTTCATCCCGCCCTCCAACACGTCCTCGATAACAGAGATCATGGCAGGACGCTGCGGGGCCGGGCCACGCCGCACGCCGCTGGCGCCGCGATGGGCGAAGTGGGCCTTGGACCCGGGCCCCTGCCACCTCGCGGGTCAACGGTGTCCGGTCCGCAATATCGAGAGTGATCAGGCTGGCATTCAGGCGATTGCCCTCGTCGCCCGCGGAGCGGCCGCGCCCATCGGTGACGCGGACCGGTCCAGCTCCTTCCTATCTCACCCGAAATGCGCGACCTGCAGGCCGAGCGTCAGCGCGGGATACGCGACGCGACCGGTCATGGTGATCTGGGCACCCGCATGGATCGCCTCTATGCGAGAGGCGCTCCGCAGGCGCACACTCCGCAGCCATATGAAACGGCATATCGGTCAGGATGCGAAGGAAGGACGAATGACCGTTTCGGATGCTGCCGGTCAGGCGAAGGGATTGACCAACCGCAGCTGGCCTTCGACCAGGAGGCCTGCATGCATGTCCTCCGTCCACAAGGTCTCGCACCCGGCAATCAAGGCTGCCGCGACGATCATCGCGTCATAGACCGAAAACCCATAGCGCTCGGCAAGCGCGCGACCGACGTCATGGGTGCGCAGAGTGAGATCCTCGACAGGGCACAGCGCCCGCACCCCTGCCAAAAAACTGGCCGTGTCGTTCCAGTCCATGCCCGCCTTGCGACGACAATTGACCATCGCCTCATTCAGCACCTGCACACTGATACGGGGGCCCTGAGCCAGAATGGCTTCGGCGCGGTCGGCCTTGGGGCCGTCATCCAGCAGATAGAGAATGACGTTCGTGTCGACGAACTCAACGCTCATGCGCGGCGTCGCGGCTCAGCCGTTCGGAGGCGGGCAGTCTGCCGCGAAAGCGACGCAACCCGTCCAGCACCTCGTCGGCACGGGGCAGGCGCCGGATCCTCAGAGGGCCGTCATCCGGCAGCAGATCGATCTGATCTCCCTCTTTGAGGCCCATGTCCCGCACCAGTTCCGCAGGGAGCCGAACAGCCAGTGAGTTGCCCCATTTTGCGACCTGCATCTGAACCTCCGCGGGAATGTATATCCTTCCCACAATGTATATCAAACCTTCTTCGCAAGCAAGGTGGGACATCCTCCGTCACAGCAAGATCAACCGCAGTTACGAGACCGCGAGGGCTGGTGGCTCATCGTCCGATTTTTGCCCGGACGCTGGCCCGGAAATGCCGCCGGTCACGGGCTCATTCCGCTGCCCGCAGCGCGCGGGTTGTCACGGGCCCTGAACGTGCATTGTCCATCAGCGTGGACTGCTCCTTAGCAACCAGGCCTGCCTTTCATATCAAGAAATCTGCGTCTTTGGCTCGGTGTGAGCGCTTATCATCCTCAGGTGCGAGGTCCTACAGACAAAGGTCGGAAGGCTACAGTGCCAGAATGTTCCAAAAGACGGGTGCAAATTCCATCGCGCGACAGCTAAATAAGCGCAGACGCATTCATCGAGGCTGATCCATTGTCATATGACTTACCGCATGAAGGGTCTTCGCATTATCCCTTGCCCCCGGCGGACAATCCTTTCGCAGCCGCATTCGCGGCGACCCGCATGCCGATGCTGGTCACGGACCCCGGCCAGCCCGACAACCCGATCACCTATGTCAATCAAGCCTTCACGAACCTGACCGGCTATAGCCGGGAGGAGATCCTGGGCACGAACTGCCGGTTCCTGCAGGGCCCCGGCACCAATCAAGAGGACGTGGCAAAAGTCCGTCAGGCGATCGAACGCAGAGAGCCCATCGAGATCGACCTGCTGAACTACCGCAAGGACGGCACGTCCTTCTGGAACCGTCTCCTTGTCTCGCCGGTCTTCGACACCGAAGGGCGGCTGACGCATTTCTTCGCATCCCAGTTCGACGTCTCGCCCGAGCGGAACCGCTTGGCTGAACTGGCCTTCGAGCATGGCGAACTCGAGGCGGAGATCGCCAAACGGATGCAGGATATCGCCATGTCCGAGGCACGCCTGCGCTTCGTGCTGGGCGCGGCGGGGATGGGGATCTGGACATTCGACGTGACGAACAGCCGGGCGATCTTCTCCAGGCAGTGCCTCGAGAATTTCGGCCGTGATCCGCAGGAGAAGTTCGGTCTCGATGAGCTTCGTGATGCCATCCTCCCCGATGACATGCCGCGGTGGCAGGAGGCCATGGAGGCGGGCATTCGCGATCGGTGCGAGGTCCAGGTCGACTATCGCATCATGACGCCGGGCGGAGAGATCCGCTGGATCGAGATCAAGGGTCATGTCATCACGGCCCCGGACGATCCGCAGATCACCATGGTGGGCGTCTCGCAGAACATCACCGAACGCAAGCGGGCCGAGGAGCATCGGCGCCTCCTGTCCCGGGAACTGGCCCATCGCGTCAAGAACTCGCTGGCGACGGCGCAGGCGGTCTTCAGGCATTCGCTGCGGGGCGCACGGGATCTGGACGATGCGCGGGACAAGGCCATGGGTCGCATTCAGGCGATGTCCACGGCACAGGACCTTCTGACACGGGAGAGCCTGACGCGTGCCGAGCTGCGGGAAACGGTCGAGGAGGCCCTGAAGCCTTTCAAGACCTTTGACATTCGTGTCGATGGGCCAGAGATCACCTTGCACGAAAAGGGCGTTTCCGCCTTCATTCTGGCGCTCTACGAACTCGCGACGAATTCGCTGAAATATGGTGCGCTCAGTGCCGATGGTGGCAGGGTCACGATTCAGTGGCGTCTTTGCGACGATGATCCGAACCGGTTTCAGTTCGATTGGGTCGAGGAGGGCGGTCCACCTGTCACCGCGCCCAAGCGTCAAGGCTTCGGGACGTCCATCATCGAGACATCGACACCGGCTGATCTTGATGGCACCGCAACGCTCTCGTTCGATCCGGCTGGTGTCAGATACAGGCTGGAAGCTCCGTTGCCGGTCTGAAACCAGTGGGTCGCGCTGCGCTGGATACGACTCAGAAAAGGAGAGTTCCAGCCGCCGATGATGACCATCTTCCTCAGGGGCGTGAGCGCTATGCGGGTCGGCCCGACGGCAGGATCACGTGGAATACACCGCTTTCTCCAGTTGCTCCGGCTGCTCACCATCCGGAAGGATCTTCCTGAGATGGTCATGGACGACTGCGGCGCTGAATGGCTTGGTGATGAACGTCCCGCTCGGTGGCATGTCGCCGGGCCCGGGCGTCATCCCACCCGACGCGATCAGGATACCGATATCTGGCCATTTGCGCGCGCATTGCCATGCCAGATCGAACCCTGTCAGCGTTCCGGGGGGCATCTGCACATCGCTGAAAAGCAGCCTGATATTGGGGCCAAACTCCTTGAGGATCTCCAGTGCCTTCTCCGCCGTGGCGGCCTCATAGCATCTAAAGCCGGCATCCGAGAGGATGTCGCAGGCATCCATCCTGATCAGAGCATCGTCATCCGCGACAAGTGCGTAGGGGGCGGTGTTGTTCATCGGCCATGACCTCGTGGTTCAAAGGCTCAAGGCATCGGCCAATGTTTCGTTCCCACGCCCGAGCGTCTTCGTGCCGCATAGCACCCCCTCGATCGCCTGCGTGATCCGTCCAGTTTGCGGGACTTTGCGGTCATTCGCTGCAGGGCAGCCTCATTGCCGCTGTAGGCTGATAAAGCATGTGGCGACGCAGCAGAAGATTGTCTGACTGACGCAAAGCGGTCGGTGCGTCGTTCGATAGCAGCTCGCCGCACCCATTTCTTTACGCGTTCCTTACGCGACCGTCCGGGATCACGCATAGCTTCCTTACGCCACCTTCGGTGATCGTCCACCCGACGCAACACGAAGGTGACGCATGTTCGACATCATCTATCTCGCGCTCGGTGCGGGCGGGTTTCTGGCTTTCATGACCGGGACCCGCGCGCTGACGCGCCTGTAACGGAGGGCCAGATGTTCGATCTGATCCTCGGCCTCGCCGTTGCTGCGGGGCTTTTGGGCTATCTGGTCGTGGCGCTGATGCATCCCGACCGCTTCTGAGGGAGCGGCCATGCCAACGAGCTATCTGGTCCTTGTTCTCTATTGTGCCGTCACGGTCGGCCTCGCCTGGCTGCTGGCGGGCTATATGCACCGGGTCTTCACCGGTCAGCGCGTCTGGTCGAGCACCATCATCGCGCCGATCGAGCGCGGCTGTCTCGCCGCCGCCGGGCCGGCCGCGACTCGCGCGCAGGGCTGGGCCACGTATGCCATGGCGGTGCTCGCCTTCAACCTGGCGGGCTTCGTCTTTCTCTATGCCGTCCTGCGCCTGCAGGGGGTGCTGCCGTGGAACCCGGTGGGGATCGGGCCGATGCCCGCCGATCTGGCCTTCAACACAGCGGTCAGTTTCGTCACCAACACCAACTGGCAGGCCTATTCCGGCGAGGTGCAGCTGAGCTATCTGGCGCAGATGGTCGGGCTGACCGTGCAGAACTTCGTCTCGGCAGCCACCGGGATGGCGGTGGCCGTCGCCGTGATCCGCGGATTTGTCGCAACGGGTGACGGACGGGTCGGGAACTTCTGGACCGATCTGACCCGGGCGGTCCTCTATGTGCTTCTGCCGATCTCGATCCTGGTCGCGATCCTCATGATCTGGCAGGGCGTGCCGCAATCGCTCGACGCCTATATCCGCGCCACCACGCTTGAGGGCGCGAGCCAGGTCATCGCGCAGGGACCTGCGGCCAGCCAGATCGCGATCAAGCAGCTGGGCACCAATGGCGGCGGCTTCTTCGGCGTCAACTCGGCCCATCCGCTCGAGAACCCGACGATCCTGTCGAACATGGTCCAGTCGGTGCTGATCCTGCTGATCCCGGTCGCCTTCTGCTTCCTCTTCGGGCGCATGGTCGGCGACCGGCGCCAAGGCTGGGCGATCTTTGCCGCCATGGGCGTGCTGTTCGTCGCGGGCCTCGTGCTGATCCACGGCATCGAGCAGGCGGGCAACCCGATGCTGACCGAGCTGACCGGCATCACCGGCCCGAACATGGAGGGCAAGGAGGTCCGTTTCGGCGCCACCCTCTCGGCGCTCTGGGCGCAGGCGACGACGGCGGCCTCGAACGGGTCCGTCAACGCGATGCATGACAGCTTCATGCCGTTGTCGGGCCTCGTCATGCTGCTAAACATGCAGGTGGGCGAGGTGATCTTCGGCGGCGTCGGCGCAGGCTTCTATGGCATGCTGCTCTATGTCGTGCTGGCGGTGTTCCTGGCCGGTCTGATGGTCGGGCGCACGCCGGAATACCTTGGCAAGAAGATCGAGGGGCGCGAGGTGACGCTGGCCGTGCTGGCCTTCCTGTCGATGCCGCTCGGCATCCTGGTGCTCAGCGCGATCTCGGCGGTGGTGCCGGCGGGCCTTGGGGCGGTGCAGGACGCGGGGCCGCATGGCCTGTCCGAGATCCTCTATGCCTACAGCTCGGCCACAGGCAACAACGGCTCGGCCTTTGCGGGTTTCGGGGCGGGTGTGCCCTTCCACACGACACTGCAGGGCATTTCCATGCTGCTGGGCCGCTATGCGATCATCATCCCCATGCTGGCCATCGCCGGATCGCTGGCGATGAAGCGCCCGGCGCCGGCCACGGCCGGGACTTTCCCGACCCACGGGCCGCTTTTCGTGACCCTTCTGGTGATCACAGTGCTGATCCTGGGCGCGCTGACCTTCTTCCCGGCCCTCGTCCTGGGCCCCATCGCCGAGCATGTGTCCATGCTGGGCGGGCAAAGCTTCTGAGGTGGAACCATGAGCAAATCCACACTTCCCCTGCCGTCGATGACGGCCCTCGCCCCGGCGGCGGCGCGGCAGGCGCTGGCCAAGCTGGCGCCCCGCACCCTGATCCGCAGCCCGGTCATCTTCGCGACCGCCGTTGTGGCGCTGATGGTCACGCTGATGGGGCTGCGCGACCTTGCGCTCAGCGTGCCGGGTGCGGGCGTCGCGGTGCAGATCGCGGCCTGGCTCTGGGCGGCGGTCCTGATCGCGAACTTCGCCGAGAGCCTGGCCGAGGGCCGCGGCCGTGCCCGCGCGGACAGCCTGCGCGCCACGAAATCCGAGACAATGGTGCGTGTCCTGCCCGCCCCCGACAGCCCGCATGAGGCAGCCATGCAGGTGTCCTCCGCCAGCCTGAAACAGGGCCAGATCGTGCTCGTAGCAGCGGGCGACATCATCCCGGCGGATGCCGAGGTAATCCAGGGCGTTGCCTCGGTCGATGAAAGCGCCATCACCGGCGAAAGCGCCCCGGTGATCCGCGAATCCGGCGGTGATTTCAGTTCGGTCACCGGCGGCACGCGGATCGTGTCGGACTGGCTGGTCCTGCGCGTGACGGCCGAGCCGGGGCGCAGCTTTCTGGACCGCATGATCGCGCTGGTCGAGGGGGCCGAGCGCGGCCGAACCCCGAACGAGATCGCGCTGAACATCCTTCTGGCCGGGCTGACGCTGATCTTCCTGTTCGTGGTGGTCACGCTAGAGCCCTTCGCGGTCTATTCCGGCACCTCGATCCCGGTCGTGTTCCTCGCGGCGCTCTTCGTGACGCTGATCCCGACGACGATCGGGGGCCTGCTTTCGGCCATCGGCATCGCCGGGATGGACCGCCTGGCCCGCGCCAACGTGGTCGCCAAATCCGGCCGCGCGGTCGAGGCGGCGGGCGACGTGGACGTGCTGCTTCTGGACAAGACAGGCACGATCACCTTCGGCAACCGCATGGCCGACGCGCTGATCCCGGCGCAGGGCGTCAGCCCGGCGGCGCTGGCCCGCGCCGCGCTCGGCGCCAGCCGCGCAGATGAGACGCCCGAAGGCAAGTCAATCGTCGAGATCGCCCGCAAGCAGCCCGGCGCTGCCGAGGGGCTGGTCGCTGTCGCCGAGGCGATCCCCTTCTCGGCCCAGACCCGGCTGTCGGGCGCCGACCTGACCGATGGCACGCAGCTGAGGAAAGGCTCGGTCGATGCGATCCTGCGTCATACCGGCGCGGCGCTGGACGCCTCACTGGCGGCCAGCGTGGACCAGATCGCCCGCTCGGGCGGCACCCCGCTGCTGGTCAGCGAAGGGCCGCGCATCCTTGGTGCGGTGCATCTGAAGGACATCATCAAACCCGGCGTGCGCGAGCGCTTTGCGGAATTGCGTGCGATGGGCATCCGCACGGTGATGATCACCGGCGACAACCCCCTGACCGCCGCCGCCATCGCGGCCGAGGCGGGCGTGGACGACTTCCTCGCAGAAGCCACCCCCGAGAACAAGCTGGAGTTGATCCGCGCCGAGCAGGCCAAGGGCCAGCTGGTCGCCATGTGCGGCGACGGCAGCAACGACGCGCCCGCGCTGGCACAGGCCGATGTGGGCGTTGCCATGAACTCGGGCACCTCGGCGGCGAAGGAGGCCGCGAACCTGATCGATCTGGACAGCGACCCGACCAAGCTGATCGAGGTCGTGCTGGTCGGCAAGCAGCTGCTGATCAGCCGCGGCGCGCTGACCACGTTCAGCATCGCCAACGATGTGGCGAAATACTTTGCCATCCTGCCGGCACTGTTCATCGCGGCCTATCCCGGCCTTGCGGTCCTGAACGTGATGGGCCTCGAAAGCGCGCAAAGTGCGATCCTCTCGGCGGTCATCTTCAACGCGCTGGTGATCCTGGCGCTGATCCCGCTGGCCCTGCGTGGCGTCAAATACGCCCCCGCCAGTGCCGCTGCGCTGTTGCGGCGCAATCTGACCCGCTACGGTCTCGGCGGGCTAATCGTCCCCTTCATCGGGATCAAGGCCATCGACATGGCCGTCACCGCCCTTGGCCTGGCGTGAAGGAGAGCGCCATGAACGAACATATCCGTCCCGCGCTGGCGACCCTCGGCCTGATGATCCTGCTGACCGGCCTCGCCTATCCGCTGGCGATGACCGGCCTTGGGCAGGCGCTGATGCCGTCCAAGGCCAATGTCAGCCTGATTGAACGGAACGGTCGGATCGTCGGATCGGCCCTCGTCGGCCAAGGCTTCACGGCGCCGCAATACCTGCACTCGCGTCCCTCGGCCGTGGATTTCGACGCGTCCAGCGCCGGGGCCAGCAATCTCGGCCCGACCAGCGCCGAGCTGCTGGCCGAGCAGGCCGCGCGGGCCCAGGCCTTCCGCAGCGAGACCGGCGCCACGCGCGTGCCGGTCGATGCCGTCACCGCCTCGGGCAGCGGGCTCGATCCCCATGTCTCACCGCAGAACGCGGCCGCGCAGGCCGCCCGCATCGCAGGGGCGCGGGGCGCGGCCGAGGCTGACGTGCGCCGGCTCATCGGGACCCATGTCGAGCCGCGCTGGCTCGGCCTCTTTGGCGAGTCGCGGGTGAATGTGCTGGCGGTGAACCTTGCTCTTGACGAGGCCTTCCCCTTGGCGGCCACTACACCCGCAACCGAAGGCTGATCCATGACCCCGACCGACCTGCGTCCCGAACCCGAGGCTCTTCTGGCAGAGGCCGGGCGCGAGGGGCGCGGGCGGCTCAAGATCTTCCTCGGCGCGGCGCCCGGCGTCGGCAAGACCTATGCCATGCTGGAGGCCGCGCGACGCCGGGCGGCCGAGGGCGTGGACGTGGTCGCCGCCGTCGTGGAAACCCATGGCCGCGCCGAGACCGAGACCCTGCTGCAAGGCCTGACGCTGTTGCCCAAGCGGGCGCATTTCTATCGCGACCGCATCCTGCACGAGATGGACCTCGATGCACTTCTGGACCGTCGCCCGGCTCTGGCGCTGATCGACGAGCTTGCCCATTCCAACATTCCTGGCTCGCGCCACGAGAAGCGCTGGCAGGATGTCGAGGAGGTGCTGGCCGCGGGCATCGACGTGCTGACCACGCTGAACGTCCAGCATCTGGAAACGCTGAACGACCGCGTCGCCCGCATCTCTGGCGTGCGCGTGCGCGAGACGGTGCCGGACGCCGTGCTGGAGCGCGCGGACGAGGTCGAGCTGATCGACCTGCCGACCGAGGAGCTGATCGAGCGGCTGCGCGCGGGCAAGGTCTATGTCCAGGACCAGATCGCGCGGGCGGTGCAGAACTTCTTTTCCAAGGGCAACCTGACGGCGCTGCGCGAGATGGCCATGCGCGCCGCCGCCGACCGGGTGGACGCACAGCTGCAGGAGCATATGCGCGCCAACGCCATCGGCGGCCCGTGGCCCGCTCAAGAGCGTATCCTTGTTGCGCTGTCCGAGAGCCCGGTTGCCCGGACGCTGGTCCGCACCGCCAAGCGGATGGCTGATCGGGCGCGGGTCGAATGGGTGGTGGTCACCGTCACCCCGGCCGATGCCGAAGCAGCCTCGGACCCCGACAAGGACATGGTCGCGCAGGCGCTGCGCCTGGCCGAGCGCCTTGGCGCGGAGGTCGCAACCCTGCAGGCGGCGGGACCGATCGCGACCGAGATCCTGGACTATGCCCGCCGCCGCAATGTCAGTCGCATCCTGCTGGGCCGGGCCCGCGCCCGCCCGATCTGGCGGCGCCTGTGGCGCGAGGATGTGGCCAGCGCCGTCATCGATGGCGGCCGCGATTTCGAGGTGACGGTCGTCTCCGAACCCAAGGGCGAGCCCGCGCCCGCGCCCACCCGGATATGGCCGCTCGAACGCGACCCGCGCGCCTATGGCAAGGCCACGCTGACCGTGGCGGCCACCGGCCTCATCGCCTTTGCGGCGGATTGGGTTTTCCCCGTCCCGTCGCTGGCGCTGATCTTCATGACCGGGGTCATCACGGTGGCCGCGCGGCAGGGGCTGTGGCCCTCGCTCTATGCGTCCTGTCTCAGCTTCCTGACCTATAACTTCTTCTTCACTGACCCACGCAGCACGCTCTTCGTGATCCGACAGGACCAGATCCTGACGCTGGTCCTCTTCCTGATCGCGTCGATCCTGACGGGAAACCTGGCCGCCCGACTGCGCGACAGAGCCTTGGCGCAACGCGAGATCGCCCTGCGCACGAACCTGCTCTACGATTTTGCGCGTCAGGTTGCCGGGGCCGCCTCCTCGGTTGAAGTGCTGCGCGCGGCCGCCAGCCATGTCCGCGCCGCGCTTGGCTGCGAGACCGTGCTGCTGCGCCCTGGCCCGGGCGGCCGCCCGGCCATCGAGGCCGCCGAACCCCTGCGCGAGGATCTTGCCCTGCGCGACGCCTCGGCTGCCGAATATGCCTGGCGCCGCGGCGAGGAAGCGGGTCGCGGCTCGGGCACCTTGCCAGCTAGCGCTTGGCTGTTCCTGCCCGTGGGCCGGGGCGAGCGGCCGCTTGCCGTCCTCGGCATCACCTTTCCGGACGGTCGCTCGATTGCCCCTGTCGACCGGCGCCTTCTGGACGCGATGACCGACCAACTGGGCGTCGCGCTGGAGCGGATCGCGCTGCAGGGCGATCTGGAACAGGCGCTCGTCGCCTCCGAGGCCGAGCGGCTGCGGGCGGCGCTCCTGTCCTCCGTCAGCCACGATCTGCGCACGCCCTTGGTCTCGATCATCGGCGCCGCCTCGACACTGGCCGATCCGGCGCTGGAGCTTCCCGATCACGCACGCGGCGCGATGGCCGAAACCATTCGCGACGAGGGCGAGCGGCTCGACCGCTATATCCAGAACCTGCTGGACATGACGCGGCTCGGCCATGGCGCGCTGGTTCTTAGGCGGCTGGCGGCCGATCTGCGCGAAATCGCGGGCAGCGCCCGCCACCGCCTGCGCGGCGCGCTGCGCGATCATCACGTCAGGGTCGATGTGCCTGAGGGCCTGCCGCCGGTTCTGGCCGACCCGCTGCTGATCGAGCAGGTGGTGATGAACCTTCTGGACAATGCCGCGAAATACGCCCCCGACAGAAGCGCCATCACCGTTGCGGCCTGCATCAAGGGCACCCAGGCCGAGCTTTCCGTCAGCGACACCGGACCGGGCATCCCACCCGGGGCCCGCGCCCGGGTCTTCGACATGTTCTACCGCGTGGCCGAAGGGGACGGACAGCGTGCCGGGACCGGTCTCGGTCTTGCCATCGCCCGCGGGATCGTCGAAGCGCATGGCGGGCGGATCAAGGCCGAGCCGTCGCAGCCGGACGGCACCGGCACCCGCATCGCCCTGACCCTGCCGCTGGCCAACCCGGAGGCCCCCGCATGACGCCCGCCCGCATCCTCATCGTGGACGACGAGGCCCCCATCCGCCGCTTCCTGCGCGTCGCGCTGGAAGCCGAGGGCCACTACGTCACCGAGGCAGCCACCGGCCGCGCCGGAATTGAGGCCGCCGCCCTGACCACGCCCGAGGCGGTGATCCTGGACCTTGGCCTGCCCGACCTCGACGGACGCGAGGTGCTGAAGCGCCTGCGGGAATGGAGCCAGGTGCCGGTACTGATCCTGTCGGTGCGCGCCGACGAGGCCGAAAAGGTAGCCCTGCTGGACGCCGGCGCGCAGGATTACGTCACCAAGCCCTTCGGCATCGGGGAATTGCTGGCGCGCCTGCGCGGCATTCTTCGCGACCGCAGCGCATCGACGCCGCACGGCGCCGTTCTGCAGATCGCCGATCTGACGATCGACGCCGCCACGCGCACCGTCGGCAAGAACGGCGCGCCGATCCACCTGACCCGGAAGGAGTTCGACCTGTTATGGCTCTTGGCCTCGAATGCGGGCCGGCTGGTGACGCAGGGCGCTGCGCTGGAGCATATCTGGGGTCCGGCGCATCGTGAAGACAGCCAATATCTCCGCGTCTTCATCAGGCAGTTGCGCACCAAGATCGGCGATGATGCCGGTGATCCCCGCTACATCTTCACCGAGGCCGGTGTCGGCTACCGCTTCGCGAGCACATAGGTCGTTGCCGACACAATATCGAAGAGAAGCAATGCCCGCTTTGGCGGTGCAGATGCGGCATGGCAAAAGTTCAATCGCTGAATATGTCACCCGGGCTCCTGCAGCGAATGCATTCGCTGCACCTTGTGAGACTATCGCAGATCGGGTGTTCATATTGATCTGCCAAACCTGACGTCCGGGACAGTCCAAGGCTACCTCTGACCAGCGCGCTCGGCCTATTATTGTCGCTCGACCACTGACGAAGGTGCCCGCGCAACATCCTCAAGCTGGCCATTGGCGCTTGCACCCAGCAAGGTTGATCGTCGGGCTACTGGTCGATCCTCCATCAGAGTAGCTGCCGAGAGTCTTCCTTGCACCGTTTCGTTAGTTTGCCGTCCACAACGGTCAAGCATGCAAGTCGCGGGAAATCGCCTCTTTCACTCGGAAGTCCTTGAAAGTTGCCTCGAAACCGGAACGCTGCGGCGAACAGCACATCATCCCGACATCCACCGCAGTGGTTGGGGGAAAATATGCCAGCCGAACTGGGACGAACGTCGCTTCGACCGGACTGTACTGAACCCGGATGGCTTCGGCATGGCGCGTTAGGCGAATGCGGATGTCCGTCGGATCACCGGGAACCTCGACAAGCGACCAATCCGACATGGTGTTGGTCACGACGACCGAGAAATAGTTCTTTCCGTCCGTGCGTTCGATGCCTGCCTTGATCCAGTGGCTTTCGCTGAGCCGGATCATCAGTCCTGCCTGATCATAGAGCGCCCTGTAGTCGCCGCTTACAGTCACCTCTGCCGTGAAATCACCTTCGACGCGCTGATGGAGGAAATGGCCGCTGTCACGAAAGAACCCGTAGAATGTTCCGCGCCAGAAGTCGGTCTTGTCACCGGTGGTGACCCTGATCACGTCACCGTCCTGTGTCACGTGTTCGGGCGGGTTCAGCCATTTGAGATCAGTCATCTTGGACCGTGCTTCGCTGGAGGTTTCCAATTGAGAGCATGTTGGCTGCACACGGGCCAGTCACGCTTCTTCGATAGGATCAGCGATACCGCAACGCGACTTGCTTTTCGAACTCATGGATAACGCAGGCAGGGTTGCCGCCGAAAAAATCGATGCAAACATCTTGCCGCAGTCATTGGAACCTGCAGGAATCACCGGGCCTGCATCGAGCACATCGCCAAACAAGATCGATACTTCCGCTCGGTATATGACATCGTTCCCAGTTGTCACCGGATGGGCATATTGCCACGCCTGGTTTCTCCGTCCGGCCTGAGAGGCGTGACCGGCGATGTAGATCCCCCCGGTGTGAACGACAATATTACCACCGATAGTCACCTCGGCACTGTCATGGGACTTCCTGCCGCTGGCATCTCGGAAGGGCGAGTTTGAGAGGCAGATAGTTGCGTTGGAAACGGGGTTACAGGAAAAGGAAAGCCTGCAGATCCGCATCATGGGAGGTTCCACAGCTTGGTCAGGTGGAGGCCACTCCCAACGTGAGCAAAGGGATTCTGATCATCCCTGACGATTCGGTCCAATTGCCGGTCCAAGGCATGCGTGACGTCATCTGACCCGGCGAGATCACGGCGACGACGGCAGGGCCATCGTCATTGCTGCCGCGGCTCCTCCCATGCTTGATACAAAATGCGGCGGATTAAACGTCTATCATTTCTAGCGCGGCTCCGTAATTTCCCCTTGTTGTGTCAGCAAAACTGCAAGTTTCGTGGCCCTGTTCTGTCAGTTGGTTCCATCTGGGCAGCTGCGGATACCTGCGGATGCTCAACACATGCCGCGAGACTTTTTCTTGTTTCTGCGGATGGTCGAATCAGGTGATCGCCCCTGTTCTCTCCGATCATGACGCGGCTCTGGTCCAACGGTCCAACGGTCCAAGGACAATGAGCCTGCTCATCGTGGAAAGCATCGGGCGTCGCCATGTCGACCCGCATGATGATGGAGCCGCGTATGAACGACATGATGAGCAACGGCATGGAAGGATCGGCCGGGACGCGCCCTTGGTCTCTCGCGGCTCAAAGCGCTGACCTGACAGAACCAGCACTGCGCATGCTGACGATGGAGGAGCTGGAAGACCGGGTGGCATCGGGCCTGCATTCCGGTTTCAAACTCAAGGCCGGGTTCATCTGCGACATGGACAATACCCGGATCTGCGACCTGATCCTGCCGCTCCGATGGGCACGGCGGCAGGACGGCTCGGGCTACGCTGTCGAGGTGGCCTTTGCGACGCGGCACCGCTCTGTTGCACGTATGGTGCTGGAGAATGTCGCGCTGAACGGATCCCGCGCCATCGCGCGGCTTGCCGATCACGGCTTCACCATGGTCGGGCAGTCGTCCTCCTTGAAGAGGCTTCTGCAGGGTTGGCGCAACGTCCCGGACGCCCTGCGGACCGACCGCTCTGGATGGCTGCGGACCTCTTGCGAGGAGGTTTACATGCGTGCCGACGGCACTTGCCTGGGGGCCTGTCCCACGGAGCCCGGGCCGGCGCTTCTGGCAAATCCCCGGCCGCCGCAGCGGGCCGGCACGCTGGCCGGCTGGCAGGAGGCCGTCGCGCGCCCTGCCCTCGGCAACGACCTGATGATCTTTGCCATCTGCGCCGCCTTGGCCGCGCCCCTGATGCGGCCGGCCGGGATGCAGACCGGGACGTTTCACCTGCACGGCAAGGGTCCGATCGGAAAGTCCCACCTGGCCCTCATCGCCGCCAGCGTGGATCATGCGCCAACGCTGCGGCTGAGCTGGACGATCGATACGGAACGGCTGGATCGCCTTCTGGAGCAAACCTGCGACGGGCTTCTGGATCTGGATTGCCTGTCAGAGAACCCCTCGGGGCGGCTTCTGGAACGGCTGGCGGGCCTCGGAGACGAGGCTGTCGGCCCGCATGACTGGTCCTGGCATGGGATCCGGCTTTCCACCGGTGAACGGCCCCTGAGCAATCTCCTGGCGCAGCACCGCAAGATCGTCGCGGCGGCCGTGACCTCGCGGGTGATCGACATTGCCGCGGGAACTGGTTCTTACGGGGCCTTTCAGACGCTGCATGGCCATGCGGATGCGGATGGTTTTCTTGCGGCCCTGAGGCAGGGTGCAGAGGCGCATCATGGTCATCTCCTCCCCGCCTTCATCGGGCAGATCCTTGCTGGTCAGAAGGCCCTTGGCGGTGTTCTCCCGGAACGGATCGCTGCGATGGCCTCCAAGATCTGCGCGCGGGCGGATTGCCCCGTGACTGCTGTCGAGGGCCCTCTGCGCGAGGCTCTGCGCCGCCTTGCCCTGGTCGCCGTGGCCGGAGAAATGGCGATCACCTTCGGCCTTCTGCCATGGCCGAGGGGCAGCGCAACGGAAGCGCTCGGTGCGATCGCGGCGCGGTGGCTTCCTGGTCAGGATGGCACAGTGAAGCCAGGGAATGTCGTGCGGCGTCTGGCAGCGTTCATCGCCGAAAACCGCGATGTGTTTTCGTGGTTGGATGCCGGCAGCGAGGCCGACAGGGCTGATCCGGAACGCAGCTGGCAGGACGACACGTTCATATATCTGACCGCCACTCAGGCCAATCTGATCCCCGGTTTCCGCGCGTTGCTTCCTGAGCTGGTCAAGCAGGGGGTCGTGGCGCCCGGAGACGAGCGGAACTCGTGGAAATGGCGGATGGGTCGCCAGTTCAAGACACGCCCGCGCTACTACAGGATCCGCAAAGATGCCGTCATGTGAGTGGGTTGCTCGGCGATCCTCGAACGATTTCGGATATTAGGCGGGATCCCGACTTCCGTAACGGGGTCTTCCGGGTCAAGCTACTTCCGCAACAAAATATCGACTGCGGGCACGCGGTAGTCTTGAACCTATCATTCTCCAACTGACCTCTTCTGGCAGAAGGCATTCGTCTGAGGGCATGCCCGGTGCATGTTCCGGTCCGTGGTCCCGACATTGACCGCCAAGATGATGTCATTTCGCCGTCACTCCGATGTGTCCGCCTGATCGGCGTGCGCCCAGTCATTGGACAACGCCTGGAGTTCGGCATCGTCAGAACCGCGTCCTTCGGGGTCGTTGAAGGCCTAGACTTGGGCAGGGCACGGTTGGTGGCCCGGCACGCAGATCCTCAGCCGATATGCGATGCAGGACAGCACCAATCCGGCGCGGCGGCGCGACCGCTATGCGCAACGATCCTCGGCGGCAGGCCCCCGTTCGGCCCATATCCGGAGCCAGGCCGAACGGCCAGGATGCATCACAAATGTCGCAGCCAGGAACCAGGGGAGCCGGAAATCGTCGTCGCCAATATTGGTTATTCGACCTGCGACACAGCGCCTGTCCGACTGATCTCGAGAAGGCATCGAGCCAATCCGTGAGGCGACCGGGGGTCCTTGATCGCAAATCGATAGGTCTGTGCGACCCCCGCGCCGGCCCTGGGCATGGACATCGTGGGACGACAGGGCAGAACCTCCTGGGCAAGCTGGCGGACAAGACCCTCGAGCCCGACCATCCTCAGTCCGAGCAAGAATCGCGGTCGTGCCATCGGTTCGGTTGCCGGCAGCGGCAGAGGATTGCACCCCGGCATTTCTCGATTGAGCTGTCCAAACCTGCCGCATGGGATGGTGGGAACGTTCGGTGAGAGACCCCACACGGATATTTCCAATGCGATGATAACCCGTTGCACCGCCCTGCGCGCATTCAGAACCCGGCGAACCTCCCGCGTCGACCCAGCATTGCAGTGGGCTGGCCCGAACCACCCCGGAAGAAGCCGACGTAAGTTCGTGTCTTCCGTCACTTTCCGACAGATGGCAGGAGCGGCTCATCCGCGCGGCATGTCCTGTCGCATGGCCTCCCGCGCCTCTGCGATGATCTGGGCTAATGTGCCAGGCGCTATCGGTTTGCTCAGCAGGGTGACGCCAAGATCGTCGGCCTGGCGCTGCAGTGCCTCGGATCGGCTGGCGCTCATCAGCCAATAGCGGCTCGTGGTCCCCAGATTATGGGCCAGCCGCCTCAGGCAGGCCAGACCGTCCATGCCCGCGCCCAACTGGTAATCGACGATGCACAGGTCGGGCTCGACCCCGGTTTCCTCCAGCAGGGCCACGGCATCCTCGCCGGAGGATACGTCCAAAACGTTGACGCCCCATTGCTCCAGAAGGCCGGTCAGGGCCTGCATCATCGCGGCGTCGTTCTCGACGATCAGCGCGGTGACCTCGGGCCGGTCCGCGCCGCCCGGCCCCAATCCGCTGAACGCCCCCCGCCGGTCGGGTGCCTGCAGCGTCGCGGCCACCTCGACCCCGAAGGTCGAACCGCGCCCCGGCGCCGAGCGCAGCGTCAGCGCATGGCCCAGAAGCGCCGCGGCCCGGTCGACGATGGCCAGGCCCAGGCCCAGCCCCTCGGAGGCCGAGGCCTTGGCGTCCAACCGCTTGAACTCGGCAAAGATCAGGCGGTGATCGCCTTCCGCAATCCCCCGCCCGGTATCGCGCACCTGCAGCAGCACCCGACCCGCCCGCGGCCGCGCGGCCACCAGCACCCGTCCTTGGTCCGTATAGCGGATCGCGTTCGCCAACAGGTTCTGCAGGATGCGCCGCAGATAGAGCCGGTCTGAGATCACCCATCCCTGCGCCGGACGCACCACCAGCTGCAGTCCCTTGGCCTGGGCGACGGGGGTGAATTCCTCGCGCAGCTGCTCGAACAGGGGGGCCAGCGCGACCGGCTCGACCGTCAGGGCCGCCTGCCCGGCCTCCAGACGCGAGATGTCCAGAAGCGCCTCGATCAGCCCGCTGACGCTATCCAGGGATCGCTGGATCTTCTCCAGCTTCGCGCGGGGGGCGGGCTGGGCCACATCCTCCAGCAGCGAGCCGACGAACAGGGTCGCCGCCGACAAGGGCTGCATCAGGTCATGGCCCACCGCGGCCACAAAGCGCGCCCGCGAGGCATTCGCCCGTTCGGCCTGGGCCAGCGCGTCCTGAAGCTCCTCGGTGCGGGCGGTGACGCGGGCCTCCAGCGTCTCGTTGGCACGGCTGACGCTGTCCAAGGCACGGCTGTAATCGGTGATGTCGTCGATCGACAGCACGAAGCCGCCATCGGGGATCTCCTGCGCGTGCAGCGCCAGGGTGCGCGGCCCCCCGACACCCCCAAGGCGCATCACCTCGACCCCAAAACTTTCGCGCCGCCGCACCGAACGCGCCCAATCCGCCAGCCGGTTCGCCCCCTTCTGCGCGGGAAACACGAATTGCGTGCGCAGCTGGTGCCACAGCTCGTCGAAATGCACCCCCTCGCGCAGGCGCGTCAGCGGCAGGGTCAGCATCTGGGACAGGTTCGCGTTCCAGGCCAGCAGCCGCAGCCGCCCGTCGAACAGGCACACCCCCAAGGGCAAGTGCTCCAGCGTGGCCTTCAGGATCGCGGCCTGGTCGTTCAGCAGCCGCCCCCGTTCCGCCCGCTCGGCGCGGATCAGGTCGGTCACCTCGGTCTGCAGGATCGCGGTGCCGCCATCCGCCGTGCGCTGTTCCGACACCTGGATCAGCCGGCCTTCGGTCAGCTCCTGCGTCAGGATGAAGTGACGTTCGGCATGGCGGCTGCGGCGCATCGCGATCCAGGCATCCGGGGTCATCCCCTCCGGCGGCTTGAAATGCCGCGAGCTAGCGACGACGCGCAGATAGGTCTCGAAATCCAGGCCGGGCTGCAGGCGGTCGACGATATCGGGCAGGATCGCGTTGAAGCGCGAATTGCACATGACCAGCACGTCATCGGCGTCGAACAGCGCGAACCCCTCCTGTACGGCCTCGATGGCCGACGACAGGTTCTGCCGCGCGGCCTCCTTGTCGCGATAGGCCTGGGACAGGCTGGCATTCGAGGCGTTCAGCAGGTCCAGCGCATGTTCCAGCTCGCGCGTGCGGGCACGAACCTCGTCCTCCAGCAGGGCGGCGCGCTGGAACTGGGCATAGCCGCCGGCGGTGTCCTGGGGCTGATCCTCGATCTGGCGGATCAGGGCCTGGGCGATGACGACCAGTTTCTGGTGCCGCCGCTCGGCATCGTCACCCGGCGCCATCATGCGGGCGATGTCGGCGGGCCGGTCGCTCATGCGGGGTCGAAGAAGGCGACGCCGGTCAGCGTCTGGTTCACATGCATGCCGCCGGTCTGCTCGCCATAGGTCGAAAAGCCCGCGACGCGGTGCCGGACCAGCAGGTCCGAGACGGGGCGCATCTGCTGGCGGGCCTCGGCATCCATGCGGCGAAAGATGCAGTCGAAGCCCAGGATCATGCGCGGCGCGCCCGCCGCCGACAGGTCCGCAAAGGATTGGGCCAGATGGGTGGCCATGTCGGATTCGCCGGCCAAGGTCAGCACCATCCCCTCGGCCACGGCGCCGAAGAACTGCAGCCCGTCATCGGGGCCGACGCCCCGGATCGCGCGCACGAAATGGCGGCTGCCGGCGCGCACCATCACCGGCCGTGTCGCAAACATCTGCGGGCCCAGATCTGCGGGATCGCAACCCAGCAGCCGGGCATATTCGCGCGCCGCCGGTTCGTCATTGATGCGCAGCACGGTGCGGGCGGCGGGATCGGCGCGGGTCACGACCATCTGCGTGCGCGAGGGCCGCGCCGAGTTGAAGGAAAAGGGCCGCATCGCCATGCGGCTGCGCAGCAGGCACAGGACCGCGGCGGCGCGGTCGCGCATCTGCTGGCCGCAGAAGACCCGCGTGCGGTCAAAGGCGCGCCCGTCCCCCGCCGATCCGCCGATGATGCGCACCGGCCCCAGACCCCCGGCCAGCGAGGCGACCAGATGCTCCTCGCGGCCCGACATGCCGTCGACCAGCAGGATGCCCAGTTCCTGCGGCATCTGGGGCGCCCGGCGGGCCAGGTCCTGGCGGGCCTCCTGCAGGCGGGCGATCATCGGGCGCGTGTCGATGGCGTCGATCGGGTCGATCAGCACGGTCGAGGCTGCAAAGCCCGCCTCGGGAAAGCCGATGGCGACCAGGCTGCGATCGGCATAGCCACCCTCGCCCAGCTCGCCCGCGGTGGTGCATCCGGCGATGGCGCAGCGCCCGAAATGGCCCGGCGCCCGGGCCAGAAGCACCGGCAGGTCGGCGCCTTCTCCCGCAAAGATCAGGACCAGCGCAAAGGGGCCGGGACCGAGCCGCGCCGCCAGCGCCGCCACCGGGTCCGGCCCGCCCAAGGGCACCGAGGCGCTGCGCGGCGCCCCGGTCTCAGGCGGCGCCGTTGGCGGCATCGGCGATGCGTCCCCGCAGCTTCACGTCCTGGGCCATCAGCACGGCCTGGGTGCGGGTGGACACGCCCATCTTGCGCATGATCGCGGTGACATGGGCCTTGACCGTGGTTTCCGCAATCGACAGCTCATAGGCGATCTGCTTGTTCATGCGCCCCTCGCAGATCAGTTCCAGGATGCGGGCCTGTTGGCGGGTCAGCTGGGACAGGCGGCGGATCACGGCATCGGCATGGGGGGCCTCGGGTTCGGCCTCGGCGGGCAGGTCGGGGGCAAAGACCTCGCCCGCGGCCAAGGCCTCGAAGGCGGCGCGGAAGACCTCGCGGCGGGAATGTTTCGGCACGAAGCCCGCCGCGCCCCCGGCCAGCGCCGCGCGGATGGTCCGCGTCTCGTTGACCGAGGTGACCAGCAGGACCGGCAGGCGCGGCGCGACGCGGCGCAGGTGCAGCAGCCCCTCCAGCCCGTCCACATCGGGCAGGTTCAGATCCAGCAGGATCACGTCCACATCCGCGCCCGCGGCCAGATGGCGGCTGGCCTGTTCCAGGCTGTCGGCATGGATCACATGCCGGATCCCCGAGACCGATTGCAGCGTCATCGCCAGCGCATCCCCGAACAGCGGGTGATCCTCGACGATCAGCGCGGCGCGGAACGGCCCTTCCTGGCCTGTGCCCGGGATCTGCGGTTGAACTGCCATGGCCTGCCCTTCTTGCACGCGCGTTTCGCGATCTTGCGACGCCTTGCCCCGCTTGGAAAGAGGCGCCGTTGCAGCAAGGGGATGCGCGGCGTGCCGCACATCCCCGTCCTCCGGGTCGACCGCGGATCAGTTCGCGGCCAGTTGGGCGGGCAGCTTGAACGTCCAGACCATGCCGCCTTGATTGAGGTAGTTCACCTTCTTGGCAACCTCGCCACCCCAGAGCGGCACCGCCCCGCCCCAGCCCGAGACGATGGTGACATATTGCTCGCCATCCTGTTCCCAGGTCACGGGCTGACCGACGATCCCCGAGCCGGTCTGGAAGGACCACAGCTCCTCGCCGGTCTCGTCGTCCAAGGCCTTGAACTCGCCCTCGGGCGTGCCGAAGAAGACGAGGCCGCCGGCCGTGGTCATCACCCCGCCCCAGAGCGGCGCGTCGTTCTGGTATTCCCACTTCACCTCGCCCGTCATCGGGTCCATCGCCTTGAGCGAGCCGATATGGCTTTCGAAGATCGGCTTGATGGTGAAGCCCGCGCCCAGATAGGCCGCGCCCTTCTTGTAGCTGATCGGCTCGTTCCAGATGTCCATGCCCCACTCGTTCGAGGGGATGTAGAAGAGGCCCGTGTTCTGGCTGTAGGCCATCGGCTGCCAGTTCTTGCCGCCGAGGAACGAGGGCACGGCAAAGACCTGCTGACCCTTGCCGCCTTCGGCGGCCTCGTTCATCGCGCCGGGGCGGTTTTCCTCGATGAAGACGGGGCGGCCCGTCTCGTCGATGCCCGACGCCCAGTTGATGTCGGCCACAAAGGGATGGGCATCCACGAAGGCCCCGTCCTCGCGGTTCAGCACATAGAAGAAGCCGTTGCGGTCGGCAGTGCCGTAGCGCTTGTTCCCCTCGCGATCGGTATAGGAGACGACCTCGTTCACGCCGTCGAAATCCCAGCCCTCGCGCGGGGTGGACTGGAAATGCCACTTGATCTCGCCCGTCTCCGGATCGATCCCGAGGCGCGACGCGGCATAGAGGTTGTCGCCGGCATTCCCTTCGACCGGCGTGCCGGCATTGCGCAGATGGCTGTTCCAAGGTGCGGGGTTGCCCGTGCCGAAGACCAGCGTGTTCGTGTCGATGTCATAGGAACCACCCAGCCAGGTCGCGCCACCGCCGGTCTGCCACATGTCGCCCGGCCAAGTCGCGTTCAGCGTCCCGGTCATGGTGCTTTCCTCGCCGTTCAGGGTGCCCATATGGCCCTCGATCACCGGGCGGGTCCAGACGGTCTCGCCCGTCTCGGCGTCGCGGGCCTGCACCTCGCCGACGATCCCGAATTCGCCGCCGGAATTGCCGGTGATGATCATCCCGTCCACGATCAGCGGCGCGGCGGTATAGGAATAGCCTTCCTTGTATTCGGCGATCTTCTTGTTCCATTTCACGTCGCCGGTCTTCAGGTCCAGCGCGATCAGGCGCGCGTCCAGCGTGCCGAAATAGATGTTGTCGCCATAGATCGCCGCACCCCGGTTCACCACGTCGCAGCAGGGCAGGATGCCCTCGGGCAGGCGGGCGTCGTATTGCCAGATCTCGCGCCCGGTCTCGATGTCGATCGCATAGATGCGGGAATAGGACCCCGTCACATACATCACGCCGTCATGGATCAGCGGCTGGCTTTCCTGCCCGCGCTGCTTCTCGCCGCCGAAGGAAAAGGCCCAGGCCGGCATCAGGTTCCTGACATTGTCGCGGTTCAGCGTGGTCAGCGGGCTGAACCGCTGCAGGTCGCGCCCCATCCCGTTGGTCAGCACGTTGCCGGTGCTGGCCTGATCGTTGGCCAGGTCCTCCTCGGTCACGGCGGCTTGGGCCACCGGGGCCGCCGCCATCATCGCCAGCACGGTCGCCAGCACGAATCTGTTCATGGTGTCCTCCTCCGCTCACTTCCCGGCCCCGGCTGTCGCGGGGTCTTGCAAGGGGGCAGTATGGGGGCGGGCGGGGTGGCGTATATTGTCCATTGGTCGAATGATTCCCGTGCGCTGCCGGGCTGACCCACGACCGCGCGGCTGACCAGTTCGACCATGGTCCTATTTCCGCACGGGGCGCTTCCTGCCGATCCTCGGGCCGAGGAAAGGGAGGGACCATGATGCCCAAACGGCTTGCCATCATCGGCGCCGCGATGACCGCCTGCGCGACAGCCGCCGCCGCGCTGGAGGTGCGCATCGACATGGTCGAACGCCAGGTCGTCCCGCCGCCGATCCTGTCGAACCTGATCGCCCCGCCCGAGGACCTGGCCCTGGCCGGTGCGCGGCTCGGGCTGTCGGACATCGCCGCGACCGGGCGCTTCATGGGCGACGACTTCACCCTGACCGAGACGCGCATCGCCCCCGGGGAAGACCTGCGCCCCGCCATCGAGGCGCTGCTGGCCGATGGCGCGCGGCTGATCCTGGTCAAAGCGCCGGCCGAGGACATGCTGGCGCTGGCCGATCTCGCCGCGGCCGAGGGCGCGGTGATCTTCAACGTCTCCGACCCCTCCGAGGCGCTGCGCGGGGCTGACTGCCGCGCGAACGTCCTGCACACGACGCCCAGCCTTGCGATGCGCACCGACGCGCTGGCGCAATTCGCGCTGAAGAAGCGCTGGACCCGGCTGGCGCTGCTGCAGGGTCCAAACCCCGAGGATGCGGCCTTTGCCGACGCGCTGCGGGCGTCGCTGACCAAGTTCGGCCTGTCGCTGGCCGCGGAAAAGGCCTGGGCCTTCGATGCCGACATGCGCCGCGTCGCCTCGGAGGAGCTGCCGGCCTTCACCCAGGACCTGCCCGACCATGACCTGCTGCTGGTCGCGGATGAACGCGGCGATTTCGGCCGCTACATCCCCTACAACACCTGGGTGCCGCGCCCCGTCGCGGGCTCCGAGGGGATCATGCCGCTCGGCTTTTCCGGCGTGGTCGAGAATTGGGGCGCCGCGCAGCTGCAGACCCGGTTTCGCGACCTGTCCGGGCGCGAGATGCAGGCCACCGATTTTGCCGCATGGGCCGCCGCCGCCGCCATCGGCGAGGCCGTGACCCGCACCCGCAGCGCCGATCCGGACGTGCTGCACGATTACCTGCTGTCCGACGGCTTCCGGCTGGCGGGGTTCCTGGGCACGCCCCTGTCGTTTCGCGCATGGGACGGGCAGATGCGCCAGCCGATCCCGCTGGTCACCGAACGCGCCGTCGTCGTCACCGCGCCGCTGGAGGGGTTCCTGCACGAATTCTCCGAACTCGACACGCTTGGGCAGGACCGCCCCGGCACATCCTGCACCGCATTCCCATGAGGCCCCGCATGTTCCGTCCCGTCCTTCTGTCGCTTGCCCTTGCCGGCCCCGCCGGCGCGGACGAGATCTGGGTGTCCAACGAACTGGACGATACCGTCAGCGTCATCGACGTCGCCACGCTGGAGGTCAAGGCGACCTATCCGACCGGCCAGCGCCCGCGCGGGATCACCTTCAACAGTGATCACAGCCTGCTGTATATCTGTGCCTCGGACAGCAATGCGGTGCAGGTCATGGACCCCGCGACGGGCCAGATCCTGCACGACCTGCCCTCGGGCGACGATCCCGAACAGTTCGTTCTGTCCCCCGACGACCGCCAGCTGTGGATCGCGAACGAGGATGACGCGCTGACCACGGTCGTCGATACCGAGACCCGCCGCGTCGTCGCCCAGATCGCCGTCGGGATCGAACCCGAGGGGATGGGCATGTCCCCCGACGGCCGCATCCAGGTCACCACCTCGGAGACGACCAACATGGCCCATTGGATCGACACCGAGACGCATCAGATCATCGCCAATACCCTGGTCGACAGCCGCCCCCGCCACGCCGAATTCAGCCATGACGGCAGCCAGCTCTGGGTCAGCTCCGAGATCGGCGGCACGGTCACGGTCTTCGACACGGAAACCCGTGCCGAGATCGCCAAGATCGCCTTTTCGCTGCCCAATATCCGACCCGAGCGGTTGCAGCCCGTCGGCATGGTCTTTTCGCCGGACGGCGGCAAGATCTTCGTGGCGCTCGGGCCGTCGGACCATGTGGCGGTGATCGACACAGCCAGCTTTCAGGTCATCGACTACATCCTGGTGGGCCGCCGCGTGTGGCATCTGGAGCTGTCGCCGGACGGCACGCGGATGTTCACGACCAACGGCGTCTCGGGCGATGTGACCGTCTTCGACGTGGCCAGCCACCAGCCGATCAAGACCATCAAGGTCGGCCGCTATCCCTGGGGCGCGGCTGCCCGGCCCCTGCCCTGACATCGCCTCGACCAAGGTCGAATTGCCGCCATGTGCGCCCTGCCCCTAACTGGCGCCAAGCCGAAATGAAGGAGGATTTCCGTGCCCATCCCGTCCCGCCGCGCCCTGTCCGCCGCGCTGATCGCCGCAGCCCTCGCCCTGCCTGTCCAGCTGATGGCGCATGGCGATGTCGCGCCCCAGCCCATGAATACCGAAGCCCTGCCCGATGTCGGCGAGGACTGGCTGACCGAGAACCCCTATCGCGCCGAGGCGGCCGGGGACGAGGTCTGGCTGACCGCCGTCAAGATCGGTGACAGCGGCTATAACCAGAACTGCGCGCGCTGCCACGGGCTGGGGGCGGTGTCGGGCGGTCTGGCCCCCGACCTGCGCTTCCTCGAGGCCGAGGAATATGGCGACGAATGGTATATCGAGCGGTTCCGCCACGGCTATACCCAGGACGGCGTGACCAAGATGCCCGGCTTCGAGGAGGTTCTGGACCAGAAGGCGGCCTGGGCGATCCGCACCTATGTCGAGACCCGCCCCGAGGATGGCGCGCTGGACGACCACACCGCCCGCCTGACCGAGATCCGCGACCAGCTGGCCGCAGGCGACGGCGACACCACCGCCATCGCCGCCGAACTGACCCAGATCGCAGGCAATGTCGCCACCGCATCCGGCGCACCCAAGGCCGACAGCACCGTGTCGCGCGCGGCCGAGATCCTGGCGCTGGCGCCCGACAACCGCAAGGGCGCGTCCGAGCTGTTGACCATCGGCCTTTCCGCGGCGCATTGATGCGTGGCCTGGCCGTCATCCTCGCGCTGCTGCTGGCGGGTCCGGCGGCGGCGCAGCCCGCGCCCCTTTGCGCCGATCACGTCCCGCAGGCCCGCCCGCAGAACACCTTTCCGCAGGATGTCGGCCGCAGCCTGGACCGGATTCGCGAACAGGGCTGGATCGAGATCGCCGTCTACGAGGATTTTCCGCCCTGGTCGCATGACACGGACGGCACGCCCCACGGCATCGACGTGGATCTGGCCCATCTGATCGGCGAGGGCCTGGGTGTGGAGACGCGCATCCGCATGGTCCAGGCGGGCGAGACCTTCGATCAGGATCTGCTGAACTATGTCACGCGGGGCGCGGTGGTGGATGGGCATGTCTCGAACCTGTTCCTGCATGCGCCCTATGATCCCGCCTATGCCTGCCGCTTCGACCAGGTGGTCTTCACCGGCATCTATGCCGAGGAACGGCTGGCCATCGCCTATCGGCAGGCGGATTACCCCGAAAAGGGGCCGGTCCCGGCCTATTTCCGCTATGACACCGTCGGGGTCGAGAACGATGCGATCGCGGATTTCTACCTGACCTCGCTGGTGGGGGCGGCGGGCGACAAGGTGCGCCGCTATCGCTCGACCGCGGCGGCGATGGCGGGGCTGGCCGGGGGCGAGGTCATGGCCGTGATGGGCCCCGTGACCGAGCTGGAGGGCCTGTCGGGCGACGGTGTTCTGGTCCATACGCCGCCGATGGTAGGGCTGGATCGGTCGTCCTGGACGCTTGGCGTGGCGCTGTCGACCCAGCACCGCCCGCTCGGCTACGAGGTCGATGCCATCATCGGCGAGGCTGTGGCCGATGGCCGGATCGAGGCGATCTTTGCCCGGCATGGCGTGCGCTATCGTCCGGGGCTGCGGTAAGGGGCGGCCCCGATCAGCCGTGGCGCTCGATCGTGGAGAGGTTTCCCGCCGGGTCGACCACCCGCACCGGTCCCAGGCCAAGACGGACCTGCGCCTGACGGATCGCCGGGGCAGGCATCAGCACGAAGGCGGTGGATGCGGCATCGGCCAGCGCGGCGGTGGGTGCCTCGACCGTCACGCTGGACCAGAGCGGCGCCTGACCCTGCGGCCCGATGATATGGCTTGAACCCGTCGCAAAGCGCAGCGCCCCGGGGGATGAGGTGGCCACCGCCCGCCCCGCGCGCAGGGTGATCCGGCCCAGGCCCCTCGCTGCGGGATCGACCAGTTCCAACCGAAAATCACCGCCGAGCGCGCGCTGTTCGCCGATATCCACCAGGACGGGGCCAAGCCCGGCCAGCTCTGCCGCGATCAGGTCGGTGGCAAGGCCCTGCGCCAGCCCGTTCATCGTCAGCGCCTGCCCCGGTGCCAGTTGCACGCCGTCCCTGATCCGCGCGATCCCCCCCAAGGGCCGGACCCGCGGCGCCGGCATGCCCCCGGCCCGGGCCGCCCAGATCGGCTGGACGCCCGGATCGAAGATCCCGCCCGTCGCCGCATGGACCCTGCGCGCCAGGTGCAAGGCCAGGCGCATCTCGGGGGACAGCGTCACCGCCGCGCCCTGATTGAGGCGCGTCAGCTCGGACGGGGCATGCAGCGAAAAGACCTGTTCGATCCGGCGGATGCGGGCCAGCACCCGGGCCAGCGTCGCGTCGCGCAGATCGCCCGAGCGGATCAGGATGCGGGCATCGGCGCCCATCGCCCGGCCCTGCCATTCGGCCGCGTCCGCCGCGCGCCCCGCCAGTGCCGCGCCCGCAAGGATGGTCAGGAACCGTCTGCGCGTGGTCATGCCGCCCTCCGTCTGGCGCGGGCGGCCAGGATCAGCGGCACGCATTGGCGCGGATCGTCGTGGATCGTCACGCAATCGAGGCATTGGAAACATTCGCCATAACGCACCTGCCCCTTGGGGGCGATGGCGTCATAGCGGCAGCGCACCCGGCACAGCTGGCAGGGGATGCCGCATTCCGCCCGGCGCGGGATCCAGCGGCGCAGGCGCAGGATGTCGCCCGCCCGCAGCAGCGCACCAAGTGGGCAGAGCGACCGGCAGAATCCCTTGAACCAGACCATCGACAGGACCAGCCAGCCGCCCGCCCAGAGGATATAGGGCCAGGGCCGGGCGAAATGGGTGGTGATGGCGGTCTTGAAGGGCTCGATCTCGGCGGTGGTCTCCAGATGGGCGGGGACAAGGATCGCGGTCAGGACCAGACCCGCCAGCGCGGCGGGTCCGGTCCAAAGAAGCGCGCGGCCCAGGCTTGGGGCGGGGCGCCAGTCCGGCAGGCCGAGCCGACGCCCGGCATGATGCGCGAATTCCTGCATCGCGCCATAGGGACACAGCCAGCCGCAGAACAGCCCCCGCCCCCAGAGGACCAGCCCCGCCAGCGTCACCGCCCAGATCACCAGCGAGAACGGATCATAGAGCAGCACCGCCAGCCCCCCGCCCTGCATCAGCCCCCGCAGCACCGCCAGCGGGGTGACGATCGACAGCTGCCCCTGCCCCCAGAAGCCGATGAAGCCGATCACGAAGGCCAGCCAGCCAAGCCGGATCGCGCCATAATGCCGGTGCCCGGCCAGGCGCGACTGCCGCGCCAGCCCCGCCAGCAGCAGGGCCAGGGCGGCGATCAGAACGGCCAGATCGGCACGGCGCGCATGGGCGGCCTCCAGCCAGGCCGGGCGCGGCGCAGGGCCTTCGGGTGTCAGGAAGAAGCGCTGCGGCAGGATCATCGGCAGGGTCAGGTCGGCATGGCCGATCTCGGGCTGGAACATGCCATGCTGGCGCTCGGCCCGGACGGTCAGCTGCCATTCGCGCGTCGGATCGAAGCCGAGCCTGCGGTCGAGGCGCAGCACCATCCGCGCCGCGTCCTGCCAATCGGCAAGGTCCGGATGCAGCTCGGCCAGGATATCGGCATCGCGCAGCGCCAGCGGCAGACCGTCCTGCGTGGCGCCCAAAAGATCCGGCGCGGTGTTGCGGACGAAATCCGGGCCCACAAGGCCGTGGCGGCCGCGGTCGAGCAGCAGGATGAATTCGTCATCGGGGGCGACGCGGGATTGCGCCTGAACCTCGGCCAGCGTTTCGGGCGACAGGACGGCGCGGGCGATGGCGGGCGGGCCGATATCGACGGCCAGCAGGTCGAGGAACAGACCCTGCGGATCGCCAGCGCCCTCGGGATCCGCGCCCGACCATCGCGTGCCGGCAAAGGCGGCCTCGACCTCGGCATTGGTGACCGAGAGCCTGCGCGCGATGCCCTGGTCCAGCAAGGCGTCGAGGTTCAAGCTCTCGGCATGGTCCGGGTCGGGCCGCGGGGGCGGGCCGGCGCTGATCCCCTGCATCCGTTCGCGCGCGACGGCCAGCGTCGCCGCCAGGATCGATTCATGCGCGATGCGGACCGAGGCCGTGGCCTTGGTCACCCCGTCCAGCCAGACCAGATCGCCCCCCTGCCCGGCGCCATAGGGATTGCCGACGACCAGGGGCTCGGTGATCGCATGCCCGCGATATTGCGACAGGAAGGCGCGCAGCGGCGCCTCGCCCAGGCCCGAGACGAAGATCGGCTCGTTATGGGCCAGCAGGCGCACGTCGATGAACCGGCCCTCCAGATCCAGCATGACCAGCATGTTGATCGGCTGGCCGGAAAACCCCGGCAGCGGCGCCAGCGGGCCTGTCTCGAACAGGAACCCCGCCTCGCCGCCGCCGGAATTCAGCAATCCATGGACGCCCTGGTCATTCAGCCTGTCGCCAAGGGCATAGGGTGCGATCACATGATCGGCCATGTCCTGCGCACCAAGCCGCAGCGGCACCAAGAGCAGCAGGATGAGCAGCGCGCGATACATGCCTGGCACGATACGCCCTGCCCATCGTGGTGCCATTCGACCAAAGTCGAGGTTCAGGATGTCGGAAATGCGCCTGCGCCCATTCCAAAGGGGGCAGTCGCAGCGCGTTCATGCACGGACCCAAAGCACAAGCCGTCGCATCACACCGCGATGCCTGACGCTTGCAATCGGGCCGCTGTGAGGCCCCGTTCTGGCAAGAAAGCAGCCCGACAGGGTGCGGAAACGAGAAGCATCCCCATTTCGACGGGGACGCGACCGCGGAACTCTCGCGGCCATTTTCAGTTTCGTGGCCGGTGTGACGCCACCGATATCCATGTCGGGGCGCTTGTTGCTAGAGGTTCGCAGGCATTCCGTTGCGATCTGCTGCGCCTCATCGATGGTTTCAAAGGTCTAGAGGTCCAGCCATTCGTGCTGTAGCGCTCGACATGGGCCGTCCGCCGCTGCTTGTCGGGCTGGCTGCAGGTCAGGGCGATGCGCTGCTTATCGCGCCAGATCGTCAGCCTTGGCCGCGATGCCTGCAGCTACGTTCAAAAGAGCCGTTGCGCTGACCGGTCGAACCCGCCGTGGCGTTTTTGCGGGCGAGAGGGGATATCAAGTTCGCCTTCATCGGCAAGCACCGATGGTCGTGGAGGCCCCGAAGATGCCGGCTTGGCGACGCGGCAAGGTCGAAGCGCTGCTGCACCATTCCGACCAGGGATCGTCATACGACCTGCAGGCAGGTCCAACGCCTGTCGGACAAACCAACATCATCTGCGCAACGAGCCGGGCCGGCAATGTCCGGGATCCGTCCATGGCAATGTCGGCGATGGAAAGCCTCTTCTCGACGCTGAAGACCGAACGCACCGGCCGCAAATTGTATCGCCCCCGAAATGCAGGTTGCGCCGATGTCGTGGCCGACATCGAAGGGTTTCACAATCCACGGCGCCATCATGCGAAACCGGGCAACCAGACCCTTGCAGAACGCCCCGGGCACTTGGGCTGGCTGCCGGCAACGCGGCCGGCGCGCTTGCCATCAACCCACCTGCCGACTACCAATCCCATACCGGCAGACCTTCGCCATGATCGAGGGACCAACGGGGGGCAGGTCATGATCAACACCGGACTGTTCGAGGATTTCCTGCACCTCGCGCAGAGCCGCAACTTCTCGACCACCTCGCGCGAACGGGGGATGTCACAATCCACCCTGTCGCGCCGGATCGCCGCGCTGGAGGGCTTCGTCGGGCGCGAACTGTTCGACCGCACCATCCAGCCCGTCGCCCTGAGCGAGGCGGGCGAGATGCTGCTGCCCTTGGCGCAGGACATCCTGGAGAAGATGGAGGAGGTCCGCACGATCGGCCATCCGACCGCCCGCCGGGTCGAGACATGCCACCTCATCGCGCTGAGCACCTTGGCGCTGCATTTCTTTCCCGACTGGCTGTCGCGCTACGAGACGACGGAATCCTGGCAGGTCGACCTGCTGAACACCGAGCCGCTGCTGGCCGCGAACATCCGAAATTTCCTGCGCGGGCAGGCCGAATTTCTGCTGACATTCGCGGATGACCGGGTGCCCGACCTGCTGGCCCTGCGCCATCACCGCTACATCGTCCTGGGCCACGAGACGGCAGTGCCCGTCAGCCGCCCCGATGCCGATGGCGCCCCGATCTGGTCGTTGGATGGCGAGGCCGAGATCGCCTATTGCGGCTATACGAGGGGCAGCTTCTTTCAGCAGGCGCTGACGCCCTGCTTCGATCGCTTGGGCGACCGGCTGTGCAAGGTGCGCGACAATTCGATGGCGGCGGTGATCCACGGGCTGGTCCGGCAGGGCCATGGCATGTGCTGGCTGCCCCGGGTCATGGTCGAGGACGACCTGAAAGCGGGCGTGCTGGTCCGGGCGGGCGGGCCGGATTTCGATCTGCCGACCGAGATCCGGCTCTATCGGTCGCATAACATGAGCCGCTATGCCCAGAGCCTGTGGAACGCCGTCAGCAGCGGTCACCAGATCTGCCGAAGATCGGTGCGACTGGCCTGAGATCGGCCGCCCCGTCCAGCGCCATCAGCCGGTCATGCAGCGCCCCCGCCCAAGGCGCGTCGTCGCAGCAGGCCAGGAACTTAGCCCGGACCTCCTCCGGGCGGAAGGGCTCGCGCAGATCGCCGCGGGGGAACATGCGCTCGGCCCGCAGATCGCGCCCGTCGCGCAAGCGCAGATGCAGCCGGTGGGGCAGGCGCGCGTCGGGGGCCGCGGCCTCCTCGGCCTCGGTCCAGGAGGTCATGGTCAGCCGCGCCAGCAGCGGATCGTCGCGCCGCGCCAGGACGGCGGCCGGCGTGAAATCGTCCAGCACCAGGCCCCCGTTGCGCAGCGCGACCGCGACGCAGTAGTTCATCGAGAAACGGGCCTGCATCTCGTCCTCGGGGCGGGTATAGGGCAGGTTCAGGCGGTTGGCGGTGCCGACCTTCACCGCGATGGCCTGGACATCCTCGGCGGCGAATTCAGCGTTGCGGCGCAGATCCGTCAGCGCGTCCACGACCAGATGGGTCGATCCGCAGCAGGGATGCAGCTTGGGGACCACGCCGTCGGTCGCGATGACATGGCGGGTCGTCCCGGCGATCCGGGCGGCGTCATAGCCGGGCGTGCCCGCGCCGCGGAACATCGCGGCAAAGCCCTGCGGCCCCTCGAAGGCGCGGGGGTGGCCCTCCATCCCCGCCAAGGCCAGCCGGGCGGCCTCGACGGCGTTGCGGGCGGCCAGGCCCGCGTGAAAGGGCTTGGCGGGCGTGCCGAACTGGCCCTTGGTGCCGCAGGCAAAGCTGCAGGCCAGGGTCAGGGCGCGGCGCATCCCCTCGGCATCCGCGCCCAGCAGATGCGCGACCCCCGCCGCGGTGCCGACCGAACCGATGGTCGAGGTGCCGTGCCAGCCCGCCGCGTAATGGCCCGGCCCCACCCCCGCGCCGACAAAGGCCTGCGCCTGCAGCGCCACCAGATAGGCGTCGACCAGCGCGCGCCCCGACACCCGCAGGCCCCCGGCCGCCAGCAGCGCCGGGACGATCACCGCCGAGGCATGGGACATGCCCGGCGTGAAGTTGTCGTCGTAATCCAGCGCATGGGCGGCGGTGCCGTTGACCATCGCCGCGGCGGCCGGATCGGCCGTGCCCCCCGTCACCAGCCAGGCATCGCCCCCCGCCGTCGCCGCCTGCGCCACGCGCCGGGTGGTGGCATCGCCCCGCCCCGCATGCATGCAGCCGATCGCGTCGGCGATGGCCGCCTGCGCCAGCATCCGCGCCGCGGGGGCGGCGGCAAAGGGGCCGTCCTCGTGGCGCGCATGCATCCAGCCGGCGATATGGCCGGCGATCGTGTCCTGATGCTGCATGGCTCAGTCCAGATGCCGCAGGATGTGGCGCAGCAGCGTGCCGAAGCGAAAGCCCGAGACCTCGTGCCCCTGATCGGTGTCCACGCGGTGGATCACGATGGCGTTGCGCGCGGGCATGACCAGCGCGTAATGCCCCCCCGCCCCGATCGCCATATAGCTGCCTTCGGGCAGGATGACATGGGGCAGCCCGCAGCCGTCGCGTTCCAACCACCACATATAGCCATAGGCCCCGCGCGGTCCCGCATCGCTGCCGCGCAAGGTGCAGAGCCGCGTCCAGCCCTCGGGCAGGACCTGGGTGCCGTTCCAGACCCCGTCCTGCAGGAACAATTGACAGAAGCGCAGCAGGTCGCGGCTGGACAGGCGGAAGGGATAGGCGTCATGGCGCGACTGATCGAAACGTTCGGTCCAGGCATCGGCTTCGGGGCGGAAATCCTGCAGGTCCAGCGGACCGGCCAGATGGCGGGTGAAGCCCTCGGCCACGCTGTGTCCGCTGGCCTGGACATAGATCGTGCCGAGCGCGTTGAAATCCCAGTTGTTGTAGCACCAGAAGGTGCCCGGCGCGTGGGAATGGCGGCGTTCCTTGATCATCCCCATCCATTCGGTCTCGTATCCGGCGGGGTGATAGATGCCCGACCGCGCGGTCAGCAGGTCATAGACCGTCGCCTGCCGTTCCACCGGCGACAGCGGGTCGTTGTCGTCGATGCCCAGCTGTTCCAGCGTCGCGCCAAGGTCCAGGCGCCCGGCCTCGACCTCGATCCCGATCAGGGCGGCCAGGATGCTCTTGCGGATGGAATGGCACAGAAAGCGGTGGTCCTGGGGGCCGAATTCCCCCAGGGTGCGGCCGTTCTGCCAGATGGTCAGGGCGGCGGTGGGCTGGGCCTCGATATGGGGCGTCAGGGCGGCGATCATGCGGCGTCTCCTTCAAGGGCGGCGGCGAAGGACGCGCTCGCGTCCAGGAACTGCCTGGTATAGGGGTGTTCGGCCCGACCCTTGCGCACGGCGTCCGAGGTCAGCTCCTCGATGATCGCGCCGTGCTGCATCATGCCGATGCGCTGGCAGACATGGGCGATCACCGCCATGTCATGGGATACCAGCAGATAGGTCAGGCCCCGGTCGCGCTGGATCTGGACCAGCAGGTTCAGGATCTCGGCCTGGACGGACACGTCCAGGGCCGAGGTCGGTTCGTCCAGCAGCAGGACCTCGGGCTCCATGATCAGCGCGCGGGCGATGGCCACGCGCTGGCGCTGGCCGCCCGACAGCTCGTGCGGGTAGCGATAGCGGAAGGCCGGGTCCAGGCCCACCTGCACCAGCACCTCGTCGATGCGCTGGCGCCGGCGGTCGAAGCCGTGGATCTGCAGGGGCTCGCGCAGGACCTTGTCGATCATCTTGCGCGGATGCAGCGAGGCATAGGGGTCCTGGAACACCATCTGCACCCGGCGCAGGAAATCCGCGCCGCGCCGCGCCTTGGGCTGTTCGCGCCCGTCCAGCAGGATGGCGCCCTCGTAATCGGGGTTCAGCCCGGCGGCGGCGCGCAGGACGGTGGACTTGCCACAGCCGGATTCCCCGATCAGGCCATAGCATTCGCCGCGCCCGATGCGGAATCCGACATCCTTGACGACATGATGGCGGTCGTCCTCCTCGCCGAACGAGACGTCGAGGCCCACCGCCTCGAGGATGGGGGTGCTCATCAGTGATCCTCCAGCCGATAGACCGGCCCGTCCAGCCAGTCCGGGTCGCGCTGCGGCACGCGCAGCAGGTCGGTCCGCCGGTCCAGCCGCGGCAGGCTGTCCAGCAGGGCCCGGGTATAGGGGTGGCGGGCGCGGCGCAGGTCCTTGGCCGCGATCTCCTCCAGCACGCGGCCAGCATACATGACCAGGATGCGGTCGCAGAAGCTGGCGACCAGGTTCAGGTCGTGGCTGATCAGGATCAGGCCGGCGCCCCGCGCCTCGACCAGTTCGTCGAGGACCGACAGCACATGGCGGCGCACGGTCACGTCCAGCGCCGATGTCGGCTCGTCCGCGATGATGATGTCGGGTTCGGGGATCAGCATCATCGCGATCATGATGCGCTGGCCCATCCCGCCCGACACCTCGTGCGGCAACAGGGCGAAAACCCGTTCGGGGTCGCGGATATGCACCGCCTCCAGCATGGCCAGGGCGCGCTGGCGGGCGGTCCGGGCATCGACCCTGTGATGGACGCGGTAGGCCTCGACGATCTGTTCGCCCACCCGCATCAGCGGGTTCAGCGAGAATTTCGGGTCCTGCAGGATCATCGAGATCTTGCGGCCCCGGATCTGGCGCATGCGCCGTTCGTTGGCGGCCAGCAGATCCTCGCCCCGGAACCGCAGGGCGGATGCGGTGACGGTGGCCGAACGCGGGGTCAGCTTCAGCAGTGCCCGCCCGGTCTGGGATTTCCCCGAGCCGGATTCCCCGACGATGCCCAGCTTTTCGCGCCCGACGCGGAAGGACACGCCGCGCACGGCATCGCGCCCCGTGCGGTTGCCGGCAAAGCGGATGCGCAGGTCCTCGACCTCCAGCAGCGGTTCAGTCATGGCGGGGGTCCAATACGTCGCGAAGCCCGTCGCCGGCAAGGTTGACGGCAAGGCTGGTCAGAAGGATGGCGATGCCGGGCACGGCCGCGACCCACCAGGCGTTCATCATGAATTCCCGGCCCGAGGACAGCATCGCGCCCCATTCCGGGCTGGGCGGCTGCGCGCCGAGGCCCAGGAACCCCAGGCCCGCCGCGGTCAGGATCACGATGGCCATGTTCAGCGTCACGCGCACCACGACCGATGGCAGGCACATCGGGATCACGTCCGACAGGATGATCCGCGTATGCGAGGCGCCTTGCATCCGCATCGCGGCGACATAGTCGGATTTGCGGATGGTCAACGTCTCGGCCCGCGCGAGGCGCGCGATGGGCGGCCAGGCGGACAGCGACAGCGCGATCACCGCGTTCTCGATTCCCGGACCCAGTGCGGTGACGAAGGCCAGCGCCAGGATCAGCGAGGGGAAGGCCAGAAAGACATCGACGATGCGCACCAGGATCAGGTCGATCCAGCCGCCGAAATAGCCCGCCAGCGTGCCGACGGCCAGCCCCACGGGCGCCACGATCGCCGCCGTCAGCACCGCGATGTACAGTGTGATGCGCGTGCCGTGGATGATGCGGGACAGGATGTCCCGGCCCAGCTCGTCCGTGCCCAGCCAATGGGCGCCCGACGGCGGCTGCAGCCGGTTCGCCAGCGATTGCTGGAACGGGTTGTAGGGGGCGATGACCGGCGCCAGCAGGGCGACGGTCACCAGGATCAGCAGGAAGATCGCGCCGGCCAGGGCGGATCGGTTGGCCGCGAAGCGGCGGCAGCCCAGCAGGACCTGCTGCGCGCGCGCCTGTGCGGCGGATGCGGGCACGGGTGCGGCCAGCCAGCCGCGCAGGCCCGGGGATTGTGTCTGGTTCATCGCCATCCTACCGCGTTCTGGGATCGAGGACGCGATAGAGCACGTCGCAGATCAGGTTGATGGTCACGAAGATCAGTCCGATGATCAGCGTGCAGCCGACCACCGCATTCATGTCGCCCGCCAGCAGCGCGCTGGTCAGATAGCGGCCGAAGCCGGGCCAGGCGAACACCGTCTCGGTCAGCACGGCGCCCTCCAGCAAAAAGGCATAGGACAGCGCCACGACCGTCAGCACCTGCACCGCGATGTTGCGGAAGGCGTGGCGCCAGACGGTGCGGCGCCAGGACAGGCCCTTGACGCGGGCGGTGATGACATATTCCTGCGTCAGCTGCGCGGCCATGAAGCTGCGCGTCATGCGGCTGATATAGGTCATCGCCCCGAAGGCCAGGATCGAGGCCGGCAGCACGATATGGGACACCGCGTTACGGAAGGCCGCCCAGTTCCCGGCCACCGCCGTGTCGATCAGCAGAAGGCCGGTGCGCTGTTCGAACCCGTATTCATGGACGAACCCGATCCGCCCCGGCCCCGAGACCCATCCCAGCCCCGCATAGAAGACCATCAGCCCCATCAGGCCCAGCCAGAAATTCGGTGCCGAATATCCGATCAGGCAGACCGTGCGCACGACATGGTCGATCCAGCTGTTGGCATACATGGCCGAGATCACCCCGAGCGGCACGCCCAGCCCCGTGCCGATGATCATGGCGACGGTCGCCAATTCGATCGTGGCGGGAAAGACGCGGGCAATATCCTCGATCACCGGGCGGCCCGAGGTCAGCGAATTGCCCAGATCCAGCGTCACCGCGTCGCGCAGATAGTTCAGGAACTGGATGATCAGCGGCTGGTCCAGCCCCAGCTCGCGATAGACGCGGTCATAGGCGGCCTGCGGGGCGTTCTCGCCCACGATCTTGATGACCGGGTCCAGGGGCAGCATGCGCCCGATGAAGAATGTCAGGGCCACGAGGCCCAGAAGCGTGACGCCCACCGATCCGATGGTGCGGATGCCCCCGCGAAGCTGACGCCTGCGCCGGGATGTGAAAAGCCCGCCTTGCGATGCCGCTGCCCGCATGGTCCTGCCTCCTTTCCTGTCTGGGATGGCCCGCCGGCGGGGTGCCGGCGGGCCGGACGGGCCTTACTTGGTCACCTGGTTGTAGAAGGCCTTGAAGCCATGGGCGGTCCAGCCCTGCAGCTCGGCGCGATGCGCGACGTTCTGGGTCGTCTGGAACATGAAGACCTGCGGGCCCTCCTGCATCTGGTCCAGCTGCAGCTGGTGATACATCTCCTCGCGCGTGTCGGTATCGGGTTCCAGCAGGGCCTCCATGACGCGCTGGTTGTATTCCTCCGAGAAATAGGCCGACCGCCAGCTGGGATATTGGGTCAGCTGCGCTTCGGCCGCATTGTCGGGGTTGTAGATCTGGCGCGAGGCCATGCCATGCGCATCCCCAACCGAGGTCTGCCAGCTCATCACCCCCATCTCGAATTCACGGCCCCGGATGCGCGAGAAGAGCTGCGCATTCGCCATCCGCTCGACCGAGACGTTCAGCCCCGCCGCCGCGGCGTTTTCCTGGAAATGCTGGCCGATGGGCATGGAATAGGGATGGGTGCCCAGGATCAGCGAGATGCTGGTCCCCTCCTCGACGCCGGCCTCGGCCAGCAATTCGCGCGCGCGGTCGACATCCAGCGCGAAGGGGCGGCCCTCTTCCTCGCTGAGCGCGCCGAAGGCACCCAGCTGGACCGGGCTCTGGCGGATCACGCCGATATTGCGCAGGAAGGAATTGCCCATCGCGTCATAGTCCAGCAGATAGCGCAGGGCCAGCCGCGCGCGCGGGTCGGTGAAGGGACCGAATTCGTTGTTCAGCGCCAGATAGGTCAGCTGGGGCTTCATGGTCGTCACCACCTCGACATCGTCGCGGGCGCCGACATCGGCGATATCCTCGGGGGTCAGGTCGCGGGCGATGTCGATATCGCCGCTGGTCAGCATCAGGCGCTGCGTGCCGGCCTCGGCCACGTGGCGGACCAGGATGGTCTGCATGCCCGGCGCCTCGCCCCAGTAATCGTCGTTGCGTTCCAGGATCACGACCTCGCCGGGGTTCCAGCGCTCCAGCCGATAGGGGCCGACACATTCGGTATGGGTGGCCAGATACTGGTTGCCCAGATCGTCATTGACCTCGTTTTCCAGGATCGTGTCGCGGTCAAGCATGATCGCCACCGGATAGGCGGCGATCGCCTGCAGCAACAGCGATGCGGGATAGGGCTGGTCGAACTGCATCACCAGCGTGCGGTCGTCGGGCGCGGTGATGCGTTCGGCCGCGTTCTCGGCGGTGAAGCCGTATTCGGTCAGGGCGGCCGCCGCGCCCAGGCCCACGTTCAGCACGCGGTGCAGCGACCACATCATCTCCTGCGCGGTGGCGGGGTTGCCCGACGGAAAGGTGATCCCCTCGCGCATGGTGAAGGTGATGGTCGTGCCGTCCTCGGACACCTCGTAGCTTTCGGCAAGGCCGGGAATGACGTTCGTCTCGTCCTCGGGGTCGTATTCCATCAGCCGGTCGCAGGTGTTGACCAGCAGCTCGACCGTGACGACCTCGCCCACCTGGGCGGGATCGAAGGTCGAGATGGCGTCGATGTTCCACGCCATGACCATCACGTTCGGCGGGGTCTGGGCGGCAGCCGCAAAGGGCATGGCGGTGGCCCCCGCAAGGGCCAGCGCGGATGTCAGCATTCTTGCCTTGTGGTTCATTTTCTCTCTCCTGTTGGTTCTTATGGTTCAGGCCGCTTCGGGGCGGGGCTGAAGGGGTGGGCTGACCTCGGCCGGGATCGGGCAGGTATAGGGCGCGGCGGCCAGGCGCGCGTCCAGATCGGCGCGGGCGCGGGCCAGCAGGTCCGCATCGGTCAGGCAGTCCTGGGCGGTGGCGGCCATGACCTTGGCGACCCAGGTCATGGCCTTGTGGGCCTGCGGCGTCTTGCCCTGCGCCGTCACCTGCCAGCTGTGGCCCGGCGTGCCGATGGCCAGCGTCGCGGCATGGGCCTGGACGGTGGGCACGATCCAGCTGACATCGCCGACATCGGTCGATCCGATCATCGGTTCCCGCCGCGTGTCGCGCGGCACGATGTAATCGCAGAGCGGCGTGTCGGTGGGCGCGACCCCCACCCCGCGATAGGCGCTGGCGATGTCGCCCGCCGACAGGGTCGCTTGGATCCGGGCGGCGAAATTGCGGTCCTCGGCGTCGAATTCCGGGGGCCCGAGCCGTTCGAAATTGGCCTGCATCGCCTCCTCCAGCGGGGTGTTGGCCAGAAGGTTCGACACCGCGCTCATGATCGAGATCGACACCTTGGTGTCGGTCATCATCGCCGCGCCCTCGGCGATGCGCTTCACGCGCTCGTTCAGTTCGAACATGCCGGGCAGGTCGGGCGAGCGGATGGCGAAACGCAGCTTGGCCTTGGCCTGCACCACGTTCGGCGCGACGCCCCCGGCATCCAGGAAGGAATAATGGATGCGGCTTTCCTGCGGGACATGTTCGCGCAGATACTGCACGCCCGTACACATCAGCTGCGCGGCATCCAGCGCCGATCGGCCCAGATGCGGGGCGGCGGCGGCATGGCTGGCGCGGCCGGTGAATTCGAAATCCATCCGGGTATTGGCCAGCGACAGGGCGGGGGCCACCTCGTTGAAGCAATGCGGGTGCCAGGTGATCGCGGCGGCCACCCCGTCAAAGGCGCCCGCGCGCGCCATGAAGGACTTGGCGGCGCCGCCCTCCTCGGCCGGGCAGCCGTAATAGCGCACGCGGCCGGGGGTGCCCGTCTCCTCCAGCCAGTCCTTCAGCGCGCAGGCCGCCAGCAGCGCGGCCGAACCCAGAAGGTTGTGCCCGCAGCCATGCCCCTGCCCGTTGCCCGGCAGCGGGCGCGGCTCGGCCACACCGGCCTCCTGGCTCAGGCCCGGCAGCGCGTCGTATTCGCCCAGAAAGGCGATGATCGGCCCGCCCTCGCCCGCCTCGCCGATGACGGCGGTGGGGATGCCCGCGACGTTCTCGGTGATGCGGAAGCCCTTGTCCTTCAGCATCGCGACATGTTCGGCGACCGAGGCATATTCGGTATAGCAGATCTCGGGCATGCCCCAGATCCGGTCGGACAGCCCGATCAGGTCGGGGGCATGGCGGTCCACGCCGGTCCAGATATCGGCTTCGTTCTTCATGTTCGCTCCCTCAGAGTTCCTGTGCGATGAATTCGGCCAGCGTCCCGAAGACGCGGCGGATATTGTCGATGCGTTTGAAGCCATGCCCTTCATGCGAAATCCGCAGAAAGTCGCAGCGCTTGCCCAGACCGAACATCAGCGAATGGATGATCTCGCTTTCGCAGGGCGGCACGCGCGGGTCGCGATCGGCATGGACCATCAGCAGCGGCGCCCGCACCCGCTCGATGCGGTTCACGGGCGACAGGCGGGCCAGCATCGCGGCATCGGCCTCGGGATCGCCGTATTCCGCGACCCGGATCATCCGCGCCCAAGGGCCGGTCGCCAGCAGATGGGTGGCGAAATTGCCGATGCCGTAGAAATTGACCCCGCAGCGCCACAGATCCGGCGTTTCCGTCAGGGCGGCCATGACCATGTATCCGCCATAGGACCGCCCGAAGATGCAGGTCCGGTCCCCGTCGATCACCCCCGCCCCGACCAGATGCGCCCTGATCGCGGTGACATCGGCCAGGCTGTCCAGCCGTTTCTCGCGGTCGTCCAGCCCGTGATAGCGGCGCCCATAGCCGGTCGATCCCCGCACGTTCGGCGCGACCACCATGATCCCCTGCCCGACCAGCCATTGCACATCGGCCCGCCATTCCGGGCGCCACTGCATCTCGGGGCCGCCATGGATGATGAAGACCGCGGGCCAGCCCTGCGCGGGCGCCTGGCCCGCCGGACGATAGAGGAAACAGGGCACGCGCAGCCCGTCGAAGCTGTCGAAGGCGCAAGGCTCCGCCGCCGCCCCGTCCGGCAGCGGTTCGGCCCCGTGCAGCCGGGACGCGGCCCCGCCCGACAGCGGCAGATGCCACAGGGCGGGCGGGTTCACCGGGCCCGAAAGGGCGCAGAGCGCGGCCCCGTCCGCAGGCACGCTCAGCCCGGTGACGACCCCCTGATGCGGCAGCGCCAGCGGGCGGCCCGCGCCCGAGGCCAGGTCCACCCGCGCCAGCTGGCTGAACCCGTCGCGGTTGATCGCCACGACGGCGCGGCTCTGGTCGGGCTCCAGCGCGAAGGCGTCCAGATCGCAGCCCTCGGCATGAAAGACGCGACCCGTGCCCGCGCCATCCCCGTCAAAGCCCCAGAGCGCCATCCGATCGCCATCCAGATCGCAGATCGCCAGCCCGCCGCCCGCCTTCAGCATCCGCGCCGCCGCGAATTTCACGCGATGTCCGGCATCCAGGATCGGGCGGCGGCGGCCGGTCGCGATCTCGACCAGGTCCAGCTTCTGGTCGCTGGCCGCGCCCAGGGTGCGACGCACCAGCAGGCTGGCCCCGTCCGGCGCAAAGCCCAGCACCTCCTGATGGCCGGCGGGGTCGGCCACCGCCTGCACGGCGCCCGTCGCCAGGTCCATCACCCGCAGGTCCAGCCGGTCCCGGCCCCGGTCATTGGCGGTAAAGGCGATCCGCCCCCCGTCCGGCGAGAACGCGCCCCACATATGCACCGTCATCGGGTCCGCGGTCAGCGCCCTTACCGCGCCGGTTTGCGGGTCCAGCAGATGCAGCTGCCAGCGTTCATCCCCGCCCCGATCGGCGGTGAACAGGATCCGGTCGCCCGCGGGGCTCCAAGCCTGGCTGTTGACGGGTTCGGGATGATCGGTCAGCTGCCGCGCCCCGTCGCCGCCACCGTCACCGTCGGTGATCCAGATCTGCGGCATGCCGCTGCGGTCGCTGATGAAGGCCACCGCCCCGCCACCCGGCGCGCAGGCGGGGGCGCGCGCCGCGGCGATCTCGACCAGCGGCAGGATGGCGCCTGCGTCAATGCGGGGCATGGGGATGGGTCCTTTCCAAGAGCCGCGCCGTCGCCGCCCGCTGCGCGGCGATCATGGCGGGCGATGCGGTGTGATTGGCCAGGGTGACAACCTGGAACCCCGCCTCGGGCCAGGCCTTGTGCAGGTCCCAGGCCGAGATCATCGGCGTCACCATGTCATAGCGGCCCTGCAGGATCTCGGCCGGGATGTGGCGGATGCGGTCGATCCCCGCCAGCAGCCCGCCCTGGGGCAGAAAGAACCCGTTCACGCAGTAATGCGCGAACAGCCGCGCCACCGGCAGATAGCGCTCCGGGCCGTCCAGCAGGCGCGCGACATGCGCCTCGTCCGGCTCCAGCGTCTGCGTGCGGGCCGAAAAGGTCCGCAGCGCCCGGGCCGCCGCCTGCCGCACCGCCATGTCGGGGCCGGTCAGGCGGCGGTGATAGGCCGCCAGCAGGTCGCCCCGCTCCTCGACCGGGACATGGGCTGCGAAACGGTCCCATTCGTCGGGAAAGACGGCGGCGATGCCGTGGAACCACCAGCGGATCTCCTCCGGGCGGCCGAGGAAGATGCCGTGCAGGCGCAGCGCCCGAACCCGGTCGGGATGCGCTTGGGCATAGGCCAGCGCCAGGCAGCTGCCCCAGGACCCGCCCGCGACCATCCAGTCCTCGAACCCCAGATGGGTCCGGATCCGTTCCAGATCTGCGATCAGCGCGGCGGTGGTGTTCCCGTCCAGCCCGGCACTGGGCCGCGACCGACCCGCGCCGCGCTGATCGAACAGCACCAGGTCATGGCGGGACAGGTCGAACCCCTTCAGGCAGGCATGGGACAGCCCCGCCCCCGGCCCCCCATGCAGAAAGACCGTGGGACAGGCCCCGGCGGTCCCGTGCCGTTCGAGGTGTAGGTCATGACCCGGATCGACCGCCAAGCGGCCCTCCGAGCGCGGCACGGCGGGGCCGGCATCGGGCTGATGAAGGGTTGTTTCCATGCAGCCGAGCCTAGGCAGCGTGAAAACTTGCAGCAAATGCAATTTTCGTATGAGCGATCCGGAAAACGGATGGGTCCGTCACCGCGGCGCCCCGCAGCCAGCAGGCGCAGGGGTGGCGACACCCCGCGCCGGCTTGGCTCAGCCGGCGCGGGGCCGCAGGGACGCCGCTTTGCAGGGCAATGCCCCAAGGATCGTGCAGTTTGCGAAAAGCCCGCGGGGGCGTCAGCCCGAAAGCACCCGTGGCAGCCACAGGATCAGCGCGGGAAAGGCCAGCAGCAGGGCGACGCGGAACAGCTCGGCCAGAAAGAAGGGCACGACGCCCTTGAAGGTCTCGCTCATCGGGGTGTCCGTGGCCAAGGCCGAGATGACGAAGACGTTCATCCCCACCGGCGGCGTGATCAGGCCCAGCTCGACCACGACCAAGGCCAGGATCCCGAACCAGATCTTCAGATCGTCGGTGGACATGCCGAAGCCCGACCCCTCGGCGCCCTGCATCGGCCCGCCGTTCAGCGTGACCAGCACCGGCCAGAAGAACGGGATGACCAGCAGGATCATCGACAGGCTGTCCATCAGACAGCCCAGCAGCACCAAGGCCAGCAACAGCAGCAGCAGGATGGTGAAGGGCTCCAGCCCGACGGTGCCGATCCATTCGGCGGTGAATTGCGGCAGGCGCACGCGGGACATGAAGATCTTCATCAGCTCGGCGCCCAGCAGGATCAGAAAGATCATGCCGGTGGTCGATGCCGTCTCGACCAGGGATTCGCGGATGCCCGTCCAGGTGATGCGCCCCTGGACCAGCCCGAAGACCCAGACCAGGAACACCCCGATCGCCGCCGCGGGCGTGGGGTTGTAAAGGCCGCCATAGATCCCCCCCAGCACCAGCGCGAAGATCGCCAGGACCGGCAGCACCCCGATCGAGGCGGCCCGGAACTCGGCCCGGTCGGCCGCGCCCCCGGCGGGACCGGATTCGGGAAAGATCGCGACATAGATCGCGATGGTCAGCAGAAAGAAGACCACCGCCAGCAGGCCGGGGATCATCGCGGCCATGAACATGGTGACGATGTTGGCCTCGACCAGGATGGCATAGATGATCAGCACCACCGAGGGCGGGATCAGGATGCCCAGGACGCCCCCCGCCGCCAGCGATCCCGTCGCCAAGGCCCCGGAATAGCGGTATCGGCGCAGCTCGGGCAGGGCGACCTTGCCCATGGTCGATGCGGTGGCCAAGGACGACCCCGACACCGCGCCGAAGCCCGCGCAGGCGGCGATCCCGGCCATGGCCGTGCCGCCGCGCATCCAGCCGAACCAGGCATTCGTGCCCCGGAACAGCGCCTGCGAGAACCCGGCCTTGGTGGCCAGCGCCCCCATCAGGATGAACATCGGGATGACCGACAGATCGTAGGTCGCGAACTGGCCATAGGCCAGGGTCTTCAGCTGGTTCAGCACCAGCATAGGACCTGCCACCAGCGACAGGCCCCCCGCCCCGACCAGGATCATCGCATAGCCGATGGGCATGCGCAGCGCGATCAGCACCAGCAACGCCACCAGCCCCAGGCTGCCCAGAAGGATGGGATCAGCGGGCATCGCGGGCCTCCTCGGGGCGGGCCATGCGGCGGCCGCTCTCGATCAGGGTCAGCGCCGAGGCCGCGACCAGCAGGGTCAGGGACACCAGGATCGGCACGAAGGCCCACCAGATGGGGATCTGCAGGATCGTCGTGCGATAGCCGAAGCGGCGCTGATCGCCCATCCCCAGGCCCATCCGCCACAGCAGCAGCGCGGCGAAGGCCAGGGCCACGACCGATGCCGCCAGCCGCAGCACCGCGATCATGCGCGGCGAGGCGCGGGCGGTGAAGATGTCGGCGGTCACATTCGCATCCGTCATCTGGCAATAGGGCAGAAAGCAGAAGACCGCGACCGCGACCAGCATCTCGGTGATCTCGAAATCGCCGGTGATGCGCTGGCCCGCCACGCCCGAGGCGACGGCCAGCACATTGACCGCGACGATGCCCAGAAGCAGGCACCCCCCGACCAAGGCCCATGCGGTGATGACGCGGCGCAGCCCCCCGGCCAGTCGCCGGCCGGGGGTCGCGCGGTGGTTGGCACGGTGGTTGGCGGTCATTCCGACCCGGCCTGTGCCGCGATGGCGTCGCGTGCCCGCGCGACCAGCCCCGCGCCGTCGACGCCCTGCGGCGTCACGTCGTCGATCCAGCGCTGCACAACCGGTTCCAGCGCGTCGCGGAAGGCCGCGGTCTCGTCCTCGGTCAGGGTGACATGGGTGTTGCCCGCATCGACCGCCAGCCCGATGCCGCGGTCGTCGGCGGCGCGCCAGATCGCGCCGACCTCGGCCAGCCATGCCTCGTCGGAATGGTCGCGGAAGATCTGGCGGATGTCCTCGGGCAGGGAGTCCCACCGCGCCTGGTTCATCGAGACCTGGAACACCGAGGTCCCGAAACGGTAGCGGTCATGCCCCTCGATCTGGAAATCGGTCTGTTCCTGCAGCTGCAGCGGCGCGATGATCTCCCACGGGATCAGGGCGCCGGCCACGGTGCCGCGCTGCAGGGCCTGGGGCAGTTCGGGGACCGGCATCGCGATGGCGTTGCCGCCCAGGGCCTCGATCGCCCAGGCCCCGGTCCGCGACGGCGTGCGCAGGTCCCGGCCGGCCAGGTCGGCGGGGCTGCGGGCCTCGATGCTGCCGGTCTGGATGGCATTGCCGGCATGGCTGTGCAGGAACAGCACCTCGGTGCCCGCGAAATCCGGCGCCAGCTCGTCCATCATCGCGCGCATGGCCAGGTTCGCCGCCGCCGGGTCGTTGCCGAAGACATTGGGCAGCTCGAAGACCTCGGACCGCGGAAAGAGGCCCGGCGTATAGCCGTTCAGCGTCCAGATCATGTCCACGACGCCGTCGCGGACCTGGTTCACCAGCTCGGGCGGGCGCCCGCCCAAGGTCATCGAGGGATAGATCTCGATCCGCACCCGCCCGTCCGAGGCCTCGGCGATGCGTTCGGCCCAAGGCTCCAGCATCTGGCTGTGGGCCGGGGCCTGCGCGCCCAGGAAATGGTGCAGCGTCAGCGTTATGTCCTGCGCGGCGACCGGCATGGCCAGCAGCACCCCGCCCAGCAGCGCCCCGAGGGCCGTTCTGTGGTCCGTCATTGTCATTCCTCCCTTGGTGATCACGGCCGTCATTCTTTCGCGCATGGCCTGTCCCCCCTTCCCCGGATCATAGGGAAAAGCCGGCCGCCGCGAATGGACTATTCACATATACGCTGGCACTAATCGTGCGGAAGATGGGCGCCCCCCGCCCCGATCTGGCATCTTTCCGTCCGGGGCGGGGCGATCAGCCCAGGCCCAGCATGGACCTCAGCGCGCCGGGGTCGCGCGCCGTGCCGCCGGCGAAATCGTCGAAGGCGGTTTCGGTCGGGTCGATCAGATGGGCGGCGATGAAGGGGGCGCCCTCGGCCGCGCCTTGGGCCGCGGATTTCACGCAGCATTCCCATTCCAGCACCGCCCAGCCCCGATACCCCGCCAGCGTCAGCCGCGAGAAGACGCCCGCGAAATCCACCTGCCCGTCGCCCAGGCTGCGGAACCGTCCCGCCCGCCCGGTCCAGTCGGAAAAGCCCGAATAGACCCCCTGCCGGGCCGAGGGCAGGAATTCCGCATCCTTGACATGAAAGGCCCGGATGCGGTTGGCGTAATGGTCGATGAAGCCCAGGTAATCCATCTGCTGCAGCACGAAATGCGACGGGTCGTAGTTGATCGCCGCGCGGGCATGGCCGCCCGCCGCGTCGAGGAACCGCTCGAAGCTGACGCCGTCCATCAGGTCCTCGCCCGGATGCAGCTCGAAGGCGTAATCGACGCCCTGCGTCTCATGTGCGTCGAGGATCGGCCGCCAGCGGCGCGCCAGCTCGGCAAAGGCCTCGTCGATCAGCCCCGCGGGCCGCTGCGGCCAGGGATAGAGATAGGGCCAGGCCAGCGCGCCCGAAAACCCCACCTGCACGTCGAGGCCCAGATGGCGCGAGGCGCGGGCGGCCTTGACGACCTGATCCGCCGCCCATTCGGATTGGGCGCGCGGCTGGCCCCGCAGCGCCTCGGGGGCAAAGCCGTCGAACTGCGCGGCATAGGCGGGATGCACCGCGACTAGCTGGCCCTGCAGATGGGTCGACAGCTCGGTGATTTGGACGCCGGCCTCATGGCAGATGCCGGCGATCTCGTCGCAGTAATCCTTGGATTCGGCGGCGCGGTCGATGTCGATGAAGCGCGCATCGACCGGCAGCTGGATGCCCAGATAGCCCAGATCCGCCGCCCAACGGGTGATATTCGGCAGCGTGTCGAAGGGGGCCGCGTCGCCCGCGAACTGCGCCAGAAAGATCGCGGGGCCCTTGATGCCCCGCTGGTGGTCGGTTGCCATGACGGACCCCTCTCTCAGGCCGGGACGGTCCGGCCGGCCAGCAGCAGCCCGGCGGCGGCGGGGTCCAATGCCTCGGGGCGGGCGCAGGTGGTGGTCATGGGGACGAAACGCCCCTCCTCGCCCGATTGCAGGATGGCGGTCATCACCTCGACCACATGCAGCGCCACTTCGTCATTGCAGCGATGCGGGCGGTCTTGGGCGATGGCCAGCGCCATGTCGGCCAGGCCCGCCGCACGGTAATCGGCGACGTGGCGGCCGTCATTCGTCATCCGGTTCGCGGGCCCGAGCGGGTGGTCCCAATCCGGCAGCGCCGCAGGCTCGGCCCGGCGGGTGACGCGGACCGCGCCGTCGAAGAAGTTCGGGTCGGGGACATGCAGCGTGCCCTCGGTCCCATAGAGCGCCATGGGCTGCAGGTCGTGCTGATGGACGTCCCAGCTGGACTGAAAGCTGATGATCGCGCCGTTGTGGAACTCCAGCAGGGCGTGGATGGTGGTGGGGGTCTCGACCGGCACCTGCTGGCCCTTGCGGGCGGCCGATCCGATGGTGCGCGTCGTGCTGGGCGTCGCGGCGAGGGCTGCCACGCGTGCCACCGGCCCCAGCAGCTGCACCAGGTTCGAGATGTAGTAGGGCCCAAGATCCAGCACCGGCCCGCCGCCCTTCAGAAAGAAGAAATCCGGGTTCGGATGCCAGCTTTCCATGCCGCTGGACATGACCGCGCAGGTCCCCGAGGTGACGCGGCCGATCGCGCCGCTGTCCAGGATATGCCGCGCCAGCTGGTGGCTGGTCCCGAAGAAGGTGTCAGGGGCCGAACCCACACGCAGCCCCGCCTCGGCGGCGATGGCGGCCAAGGCACGCCCCTCCTCCAGGGTCAGGACATAGGGCTTTTCGGAATAGACATGCTTGCCCGACTGCAGGATGCGGCGCGAGATGTCGAAATGCGCGGCGGGGACGGTCAGGTTCACGATCAGGTCGATGTCGTCGCTGTCCAGCAGCGCATCGACGCTGCGGGCCTCGATGCCGAATTCGGCGGCCCGCGCCTCGGCCGCGGCGGGGTCGCGATCGGCCACCGCGACGAAGCGGATGCCGTTGTAATGCGGCGCCCGCCCCAGATAGGAGGACGAGATATTGCCGGCCCCGATCAGGCCCAGTCTCAGGTCACTGGCGGATTGGGTCATGGGATCAGCCTTTCAGGGTCTGCCAGGCGGCATGGGCCTGGGTCGCGAAACGGTCGAAATCGGATGGCTTGTCATGTTCGGCGACCAGCACTTCGACCCGCGCATGGGTCCGCAGGGCGTCGATGATCGCGGCCCAGTCCATCGTGCCGGTGCCGGGATCGGCCCAGCCATCCTCATCCGCCTTCTCACCTTCCGGCGCGATGTCCTTGAAGTGGGCGGCGGTGATGCGCGGGCCGTATGTCTCGATCCAAGCCAGCGGATCGGCCCCGCCGCGGATGATCCAGGCGATGTCGGCCTCCCAATCGATCATGGGCGCCTCGTCCAGGATGATGCCCATGGGCGTCTGGCCGCCGGGCAGGGCGTGGAATTCGAAATCATGGTTGTGCCAGCCGAAGCCGAGGCCGCGTTCGGCCATCGCCCCATGCGCGGCGGCCAGACGGGCGGCGAAGGCGCGCCAGCCGTCGGCATCCGCGGGGCGCTGGTCGGGGGCGACATGGGGGGCGAAGATCATCGTCGCGCCGACCTCGGCCGCGATCCGCGCCACGCGGTCGGGATCCTGTTCCACCAGGTCCAGCGCCACATGCAGCGAGGGCATGGTCATCCCGGCTTGGGACAGCGCCTCGGCGATGGCGGGCAGCTCGTCGAAGGCGCCGCCATAGCCCTCGGCCGCGTCATAGCCGATCGCCCCGAGGCGGCGGATCACCTCGGCATAGGGGGTGGCGAACCGGGCCGAATAGAGTTGCAGGGACAGTTTCATCATCTTCTCCGTGGGAAAGGCTACAGACGCGCCTCGGTGGCGGCGTCGAAAAGCGACAGGCTGACGGGGTCGCAGCCGATGGCCAGACGGTCGCCCACGCGCACGCGGTCCTCGCCGTCCATGCGCACGCGGAAGGGCGTCTGGCCGAGCCGGGCCCAGACCAGGGTGTCGGCGCCCATCGGCTCGACCACCTCGACATCGACCTGGGCGCGGATGGGCAGCGCCTCGGCCGCGGGGCCCGTGCGGACATGTTCGGGGCGGATGCCCAGCACCACCTTGCCGTCGCGCGGCGGGGCGGCAAAGTCATAGCCCGCGACATCGGCGGTCAGCGGGCCTGTGAACCGCCCCGCCTCCAGCCGCCCCGGCAGCAGGTTCATGGGCGGCGAGCCGATGAAGCCCGCCACATAGAGGTTCGCGGGCCGGCGATAGATGTCGTCCGGCGTCGCCAGCTGCTGGATCGCGCCGCCGCGCATGATGGCGATGCGGTCGGCCAGGGTCATCGCCTCGATCTGGTCATGGGTGACATAGATCATCGTGTTGCCGAGGTTCTGGTGCAGGCGCTTCAGTTCGACCCGCAATTCGGCGCGCAGTTTCGCGTCCAGGTTCGACAGCGGCTCGTCGAAGAGGAACACGTCCACATCGCGCACCAAGGCCCGACCGATGGCCACGCGCTGGCGCTGGCCGCCCGACAGCGCGGCGGGCTTGCGTTTCAGCAGCGGCTCCAGCTGCAGCGTCTCTGCGGCGCGGGCGACGCGGCGGCGGATCTCGTCCCGGGGCACGCGGGCGTTCTTCAGGCCGAAGGACAGGTTCCCCTCGACCGTCATCTGCGGATAGAGCGCGTAGGACTGGAACACCATGCCGATGCCGCGCTCGGACGGTTCGGCCCAGGTGACGTTCCAGCCGCCGATGAAGACCTGCCCCTCGGTCGCGGGTTGCAGCCCCGCGATGCAGTTCAGAAGCGTGGACTTGCCGCAGCCCGATGCGCCCAGCAGGACCAGGAATTCGCCCTGCCGCACGTCGAGGTTCAGATCGCTCAGGACCCTGACCGCCCCATAGCCGAGGGACAGATCGCGGATCGAGACCGAGATGCCGTTCAGTTCGTCACGCATGGGTCAGCCTTTCACGGCGCCTGCGGCGATGCCGCGGACGAAGAGTTTGCCAGAGAGGAAATAGATCGTCAGCGGCACCAGCCCCGTCAGCAGGGTCGCGGCCATGTTGACGTTGTATTCGCGCACACCTTGGACCGAATTGACGATGTTGTTCAGCTGCACGGTCATCGGATAGCTGTCGGGCCGGGTATAGATCACCCCGAACAGAAAATCATTCCAGATGCCCGTCACCTGCAGGATGACCGCCACGGTGAAGATCGGCAGCGACATCGGCACCAGCACGCGCAGGAAGATGCCCCAGAAGCCTGCGCCATCGACGCGGGCCGCCTTGAACAGTTCCGGCGGCAGCGAGCTGAAATAGTTGCGGAACAGCAGCGTGATGATCGGCATGCCGAAGACGACATGGACCAGCACCAGCCCCCAGACCGACCCCATCAGCCCCAGTTCCCGCAGGATGATGACGATGGGATAGATCATCACCTGATAGGGGATGAAGGCGCCGAAGATCAGGATGGTGAAGAACACCTCGGACCCCTTGAAGCGCCAGTTGACCAGCGCATAGCCGTTCACCGCCGCCACCGCGATGGACAGGATCGTGGCGGGCACGGTGATCGCGACCGAATTCCAGAAGCCGCGCGACAGCCCGTCGCAGTTCAGGCCGGTGCAGGCCTGGGACCAGGCCTTGACCCAAGGCTCGAAGGTGATCTCCATCGGCGGAGCGAAGATGTTGCCCATGCGGATCTCGGGCATGCCCTTCAGCGAGGTCATGACCATGACCCAGAGCGGCAGCAGGTAATAGATCGAGAAGACGATCAGCCCGCCATAGACCATGATCCGCTTGGGGTTCATGCGCCGCGTGGGGGCGATGCCCGCGGGGCCGTCCAGCAGGCGCCCGCGCGGGGTGGGGAAGGCTGCGTCAGACATGGCGTTTCCTCCCCATCCGGAACAGCGCGAAGGGGATGATGATCGCCAGCACCGCGGCCAGCATCATGGTCGAGGCCGCAAAGCCCTGGCCCAGGTTCTGGTTGCCGAACATGTAGTCATAGACGTATTTCGCCGGCACCTCGGACGCGATCCCCGGCCCGCCCCGCGTCAGCGCCACGACCAGATCGTAGAGCTTGATGATCCCGGCCGAAATCAGCACGATGCAGGTCGCAAAGACCGGCTTCATCATCGGCAGGATGATGAAGATGTAGGTCTTCCAGGCCGGGATGCCGTCGACGCGCGCGGCCTTCCACACGTCCTCGTCGATGCCGCGCAGCCCCGCCAGCAGGATCACGGTGGTCAGCCCCGCCCCCTGCCAGATGCCCGCCGCCAGCAGCGCCAGGATCACCAGGTTCGGATCGTTCAGCGGATCGAAGGTGAAGGTCGAAAACCCCATGCTGCGCCCGATATGCTGCAGCCCGAAATCGGGGTTCAGGATCCATTGCCAGACCACGCCCGTTACGATGAAGCTGAGCGCATAGGGAAACAGGATGATCGTGCGGAAACCGTCCTCGAAGCGGATCTTCTGGTCCAGCAGCACGGCCAGCAGAAAGCCGATGGCCAGGGTCAGGATCAGCGACAGGACGCCATAGACCGCCAGGTTCTCGATCGAGACCTGCCAGCGGGGCGTGGACCACAGCCGCTCGTATTGCGCGAGGCCCACGAAATCCAGCCGCGGCAGCAGGCGCGAGCTGGTGAAGGAATAGACCACCGTCCAGAGCGAGCAGCCGATGAAGATGACCAGCGCGGTCAGGATCATGGGCATGGCGGCAAGTTTCGCCTGCCAGTTCTGGAACAGGCGGAGGGGCGGGCCGGAACGGGCCATGGCAATGCCTCCGGTCAAAGGGCGGGTGCCCGGCGCCCACGCATCGCGCATGGGGGCCGGGCGGCGGCCTTACATCTCGGACATCACGATGCGCACGTGACGCTCATGCGCATCCTCGGCGCCGAGGTCGGAGCCGAAGAATTCGGCCGTCAGGTCCTCGATCTGGCCGCGCGTGTCCGATGACAGCATCATGTCGATCGAAGGGATGGTGTTGCCCGCCGCCAGCGTCTCCAGCCCCAGCTGGGTGCAGGCGTTCACCTCGGTCAGGTCGATGTCGCCGCGGATCGGCAGCGACCCCTTGGCGGCGTTGAAGGCGACCTGCGCCTCGGGGCCGGTGATCACCTCGGCCAGGGCGCGCTGCGCCTCGGACACGCCCTCGTCGCGGTTGACGGGGAAATAGATCGCGTCGCCCCCCGTGGCGATATAGGGCTCGCCGCCCAGGCCGATATTGCAGCCGTAATCGCTGCCCGCGCTCTGGCCCGCCAGCGCGAATTCACCCTGCGCCCAGTCACCCATGACCTGGGCCGCGGCGGTGCCCTCGATCAGCCGGTTCGTGGCCATGTTCCAGTCCGACAGGTTGCCGCCCTGCGATAGCTCGCGCGCGATAGCCAGCTCCTCCCAGATCTGGCGCATCGTGTCGCTGCGCAGCGTCTCCTCGTCGCGGGCCTGATAGGCCGAGAGGTAGAAATCCGCCCCCCCGATCCCCGAGATCATGGCATTGAGCAGCAGCGAGGTCTGCCAGCCCTGCATCCCCTGCGCCAAGGGCAGGATGCCCGCATTGCGCAGCGCGGGCGCGGCGGCCTTCAGCTCCTCCCAGGTGGTGGCGGGTTCGACGCCCGCGGCCTCGAAGGCGGCATGCGAGGTCCACATCCATTGCGGCGAATGGATGTTGATCGGCGCGCAATAGATGCGCCCGTCCAGCGTGCAGGCCTCCAGCAGCGAGGGCGGGTTGATGAAATCGGCCCAGCCATTCGCCTCGGCCACCTCGGTCAGGTCCTGCATCAGGCCCGCCTCGACCAGCTCCTGCGCCTGCAGGCCGTGGTTGAACTGGGTGGCGCCCATCGGATCGCCGCCGATGATGCGCGACACCATGATCGGCCGCGCGGTCGATCCCGACCCCGCGATGGCGCCGTCCACCCAGTTGTGGTCGGTCTGTTCCTCGAAGATGCGGGCCAGTTCCTGCACGGCGGCGGCCTCCCCGCCCGAGGTCCACCAGTGCGTCACCTCAAGATCGGCCGCCATCGTGGCGGCAGGCATCATCGTCAGGGCTGCGCCCGCCAGAAGGCGGCGCATCGAGGTCGTCTGCATTGTTCATCCTCCCGTGTTGTCCGGTCGCGGTCGCGCCGCCCGGAGCAATCGGCTTGGCCTCTCCCCTGCCAATGTAAACGATTGCTGTTTAGGCATCTCATGGTGATCGCGCATGCGTCAACAAAAAATGTAATCCATTACCCGCCTGATCGGCCGGGGGTCGGCGCGGCCCGCGCGGAACCCGGACCCGGCACCGCGCATTGGCCAAGCGAGACGGGCCGCGCATCACGAAAGGACCGTCGCCATGCGGATGATCGCCCTGCTGCTGCTGGCCCTGCCTGTGCCCGCATCGGCCTTCACCACGCGCAACGGGATGGAGGCCGCGCAGACCGGCCCGACCGAGATCGCCGTTGCCTTCCATGGCGGGCGGACCGACACGGATTACTGGTGCGCGGCGGGGGATTTCGCGCAGCGTGCCATGGGCCTGCCGGTCGGCACGCGGCTGTGGCGGGCCAGCCCGAAGCCGCGCGGCGCGGGTCAGGGCATCGCCTTCACCCTGGACCCCGCGCGACAGGCCGAGGGCGCGGGCCTGTCGCAATGGGGATCGGGGCCGCGGGACGGCGCGATATCCATCGGGGCGGCGGTGGCGGGGCATTGCCGGGTGCTGCTGCTGTTCTGGCAGGACTGACGCCGCAGGGGGTGCTCGGGTGCCCCGGACAGGACAGGACGGGGACCGATGACCATCACGCAACAGGAAGAGCTGGACGCGCTGCGGCGCACGGGCAGGATCGTGGCCAACACCCTGCAGGCCATGGCCGCCGCGATGGAGCCCGGCATGACCACGCGCGAGCTGGACGGCATCGGCCGCGACCTGCTGGACCGCGCGGGTGCCATCCCCGCACCGGAGGCGACCTATGACTTTCCCGGCGCGACCTGCATCAGCGTCAACGAGGAGATCGGCCATGGCATCCCCGGCGATCGCCGGCTGGCGGCGGGGGATCTGGTGAATATCGATGTCTCGGCCTCGCTGGACGGGTATTTCGCGGATACCGGGGCCAGCTTCTGCCTGGGTGCCGCCCCGCCCGCGGTCGCGCGCCTGTGCCGCGACGGGCGGCGCGCGCTGCAGATCGGCATCGCCCAGGTGGGCCATCAGCGGCCCTTGGCTGGGATCGGCCAGGCCGTCGGCGCCTTCGCGGCGCAGCGGGGCTATACGCTGATCCGCAACCTGGCCAGCCACGGTGTCGGCCGCGCCCTGCACGAGGCCCCGGAGGAGATCGCCACCTGGCCCACCAAGGGCGACCGCCGCCGCATCCATGACGGGCTGGTCCTGACGGTCGAGCCCTTCCTGTCGCGCGGCGGGCGGTGGGCGCGCGGGGGCGAGGATGATGAATGGACGCTCTACAGCGACCCGCCAGCGCCGGTCGTGCAGTATGAGCACACCATCGTTGCGACCCGGCGCGGCGCGATCGTCGTCACCCTGCCCGGCTGATCGGGCGGCCCCATGCGGATCGGCGTCATATCGGACACGCATGGCCTGCTGCGCACGCAGGCGTTGGCCGCGCTGGCGGGGGTGGACCGCATCCTGCATGCGGGCGATATTGGCGATCCCGCGCATCTGGACCGCTTGGCGCGCATCGCCCCCCTGACCGCGATCCGTGGCAATATCGACCGCGGGCCTTGGGCCGATGCCCTGCCGCCGACGGCCAGCGTGACCTTCGGCGCGCTGCGCATCCACATGATCCATGACCGCAAGACGCTGCGGGCCGATCCCCGGGCCGAGGGGTGGAATGTCGTCATCTCGGGCCATTCCCACAAGCCGGGGATCGAGGAGGCGGGCGGCATCCTGTGGCTGAACCCGGGGGCCGCGGGTCCGCGCCGCTTTCGCCTGCCCGTCACGCTGGCCTTCCTGTGGCAGGATGGCGGCCGCCCGCGCGCCGAGATCCACCCCCTGCCCGTCTGACGATCACGCCAGCATCGGATAGAGCGACAGGACCAGCAGCCCCGCCATGGTCAGGTTGAAGACCCGCAGCCGCGCCGGGCTGGACAGCCAGGCCCGGATCACCGTGCCCAGCCAGGCCCAGACCGAGATCGCGGGCAGCGACACCAGCGCGAAGGCCCCCGCGACGATCAGCACCGAGGCCAGCGAGCGGTCCGGCGCATAGATCGTGACCGCCGACAGGCACATGGCCCAGGCCTTGGGGTTCACCCATTGAAAGGCGGCCGCCTGCAGGCCGGTCATCGGGCGCGCCTGCGCGGGCCGGTCGCGGATCGGCGCGGCGGTGGCGATCCGCCACGCCAGCCACAGCAGATAGAGGACCGACACCACCCGCAGCACCTGCCCCAGGACCGGGGCCGCCTCGAACAGCGCCATCAGCCCCAGCCCGACCAGCAGCGCCATCAGCGACACCCCCAAGGCGATCCCCAGCATATGCGGCACCGTGCGGCGGAACCCGAAATTCGCGCCGGACGCCATCAGCATCACGTTGTTCGGCCCCGGCGTGACGGTGGTGATGAAGGCAAAGCCCAGCAGGGCCAGAAGAAGGGTGGGGGTCATGATCGGCTCCGATACGGGGTCGGGGCGACTCTACGGCTTGCGCGGCACAATGTTTCGTCAAAGATTGACGGGACAGGCGAAAGGACGCAACGAATGACGGCAATCGACCCCATAGACCAGAAGATATTGCGCGAACTGGCCGCGAATGCCCGGATCAGCAATGTCCAGCTGGCCGAGCGGGTGAGCCTGTCGCCCTCCGCCTGCCTGCGCCGCGTGGCCGAGATGGAGCGCACGGGCCTGATCCGCGGCTATGGCGTCAGGACGGACCCGGACCGCACGGGGCGGGGCTTTGCGGTCTATGTCATGGTCGGCCTGTCCCATCACACCAAGGCCGCGCAGGAGGGGTTCGAGCGCGCCATGGCCATCGCCCCGGAGGTCGCCGAATGCCACAACATCGCGGGGGCCTTCGAATACCTGCTGCGCGTCGAATGCGCGGGGCTGGCCGATTACAAACGCTTCCATACCGAGGTGCCGGGCACCCGGTCGCATGTCAACGCGATCACCTCGCATATCGTGATGGGGTCGCCCAAGGATCGGCGGGCCTGAAGGATCAGCCCAGGACCTGCAGCCGCAGCCCGACCCGGGCCGCCGATTGCAACATGTGGCGGCGCATCGCCGCGCGGGCCTCGGCGGGTTCGCCCTGGCCGATGGCGTCGCGCAGGGCGCGGTGTTCGCGGTCGATCAGCGGGGCGATGCGCTCCGGGCTCTGACGGTCGCGCGATTCGATGATCGTGGACAGGATCCGGTCCGAGATCGCGCCCAGGAACTGGACAAAATAGGCGTTGCCCGTCGCCTCGGCGATGATGCGGTGGAAATCCAGATCGGCCTGCATCACCGCCGCGCCGTCATCGCCGCCCGCCATGCGGGCCAAGGCGTCGTCCATCCGGTCCAGATGGTCGGGGCCGCGATGCAGGGCGGCCAGACCCGCGGCCTCGATCTCCAAGGGCAGGCGCAGCTGGAACAGGTCCTGGAAGGCATGGGGCGCCATCGCCTGCGCATCGTCCAGCCGGATATGGCGGGCGGCGCGCTGGATGACGAAGGCCCCCGCGCCCTGCCGCGTCTCGATCAGGCCCTCGTTGCGCAGCTGGGCGATGGCCTCGCGCACGACGGTGCGGCTGACCGCGAAGCTGCGGGTCAGCGCCAGCTCGGTCGGCAGGCGGTCGCCGGGCTTCAGCAGGCCGCGTTCGATCCGCGCGCCCAGCTCGGCGGCGATGCGCGCGGGCAGATGACCGTGCCGTTGGATCGGGGTGAAATCGCTCATCGCGGCATCATCGGTCCCTTGGGGTTGATGTTCAAGATTGATCAGACAATCCTATGACCGACCGCCATCCGAAGGATCCGTCATGACCGACCGCCCCCGCCGCCTACGATCGCAGGACTGGTTCGACAATCCCGACCATGCCGACATGACCGCGCTCTATCTGGAGCGGTTCATGAATTACGGCACCACCCCGGAGGAGCTGCGATCCGGCCGCCCGATCATCGGCATCGCGCAATCGGGCAGCGACCTGAACCCCTGCAACCGCCACCATCTGGACCTGGCCAAACGCGTGCGCGACGGCATCCGCGACGCGGGCGGCATCGCCATCGAATTCCCCAGCCATCCGCTGTTCGAGAACTGCAAGCGCCCCACCGCCGCGCTGGACCGCAACCTGGCCTATATGGGGCTGGTCGAGCTGCTCTACGGCTATCCCTTCGACGGGGTGGTGCTGACGACGGGCTGCGACAAGACCACGCCATCGGCGATCATGGCGGCGGCGACGGTGGACATTCCCGCCATCGTGCTGTCGGGCGGGCCGATGCTGGACGGCTGGCACGAGGGGCGCCTGGTCGGGTCCGGCACCGTCATCTGGCAGTCGCGGCGCCGATATGCGGCGGGCGAGATCACGCGCGAGGACTTCCTGCAGACCGCCTTGGACAGCGCGCCGTCCATCGGGCATTGCAACACGATGGGCACGGCATCGACCATGAACGCCATCGCCGAGGCCTTGGGCATGTCCCTGACCGGCTGCGCGGCGATCCCCGCCGCCTATCGCGAACGCGGCCAGATCGCCTATCGCACCGGGCTGCGCGCGGTCCGGATCGTGCATGAGGACCTGCGCCCGTCCCGGATCCTGACGCGGGCGGCCTTCCTGAACGCGATCCGGGTCAATTCGGCCATCGGCGGGTCCACCAACGCGCAGCCGCATCTGATGGCGATGGCGAAACATGCGGGCGTCGCGCTGGAACCGTCGGACTGGCAGGTCCATGGCCATGACATCCCGCTGCTGGCCAATGTCCAGCCGGCGGGCGCCTATCTGGGGGAACGCTTCCACCGCGCCGGCGGCGTCCCCGCCATCATGTGGGAATTGTTTCAGGCGGGGCAGTTGGACGGCCAATGCCTGACGGTCACGGGCGCGGTCATGGCCCGGAACCTGGAGGGGCGCGAGGCCACCGACCGCGAGGTCATCCGCCCCTATGACGCGCCCCTGATGGACCGCGCGGGGTTCCTGGTCCTGAAGGGCAACCTCTTTGATTTCGCGATCATGAAGACCAGCGTGATCTCGGACGATTTCCGCGCCCGATACCTGTCGCGCCCCGGCCATGAGGGGGTGTTCGAGGGCACGGCCTTCGTTTTTGACGGATCTGGCGATTATCACGACCGGATCAACGACCCCGCGCTGGCGATCGACGAGGATTCGATCCTGGTGATCCGCGGCGCGGGCCCCCTGGGCTGGCCCGGATCGGCCGAGGTGGTGAACATGCAGCCCCCCGACCGCCTGCTGAGGCGCGGCATCCGCAGCCTGCCGACCATCGGCGACGGGCGCCAGTCGGGGACGGCGGACAGCCCCTCGATCCTGAACGCGGCGCCCGAAAGCGCGGCGGGGGGCGGGCTGGCCTGGCTGCGCACAGGCGACCGCATCCGCATCGACCTGAACCAGGGGCGCTGCGACATGCTGGTGGATGATGCCGAGATCGCGCGCCGCAGGGCCGATGGCCCGCCCCCCGTGCCGCCCTCGGCCACGCCGTGGCAGCGGATGTATCGCCAGACGGTGACCCAGATGGATGACGGCGCCACCATCCGCGGGACCGAGGATTTCCGCGGCATCGCCGCCACCCCGCCCCGCCACAATCACTGATCCCGCAGCGACAGGTCCTCGATGATCTCGGCGCGGTGGCCCTTCAGGGGCGGCTCCTCGCTGTGGCGCAGCACATAGTCCCAGGCCGCCTGATGGCTGTCGAAGGCCATGGGCTGCAGGGCCGCGTCGAATTCGCGGCCCGTTCGGGACAGCTTCAGCTGGGGGGCGGCCCCCATGACGATGACGAAGCGCGCCATTGCGGATCCTTTCCAAAGGGTGTCGGCCCCAACGCCGCCGGGGGCGGAATCGAACCGCCTCAGATCAGCCCGATGCGCCGCCGCAGCGCCTCGTCGCGCAGCGAGACCTCGGCCCCCAGGTAATCGTCCGCCTCGGCCGAACACATCCAGACCAGCGCCCGGGCGGGCCATTCGGGCGGGATATGCGCCGACCAGTCCAGGCGGCTGACCGGGTTGATGCCGCTGTCGCGGATCGCGGCCTGCATGTCCGTGGCGACGGTGCCGGGCGACAGGCTGATGGCGCGGATGCCGTCGGCGCGGGCCTCGTGATCCAGGGCGGCGGTCAGCATCAGCGCGCCGGCCTTGCTGGCGCAATAGGCGCTCCACCCCTCCTGCGGCTTGTGGGCAGCGCCCGATCCCACGGTCAGGATCGTGCCGCCCCCGGCCCGGCGCATCACCGGCAGGGCCGCGCGCATGCCGTGAAAGACGCCCATCACGTTCACGTCGATGGTGCGCGCCCAATCGGCGGGATCGGCATCCTCGATCCGGGCCATCGGGCCGATCAGCCCGGCATTGTTGACCAGCACGTCCAGCCGCCCGGTCCGGTCGGTCATGCGCGCCACCGCATCCTGCATCGCGGCCGCATCAGACACGTCGCCCTGCAGGGCCACGCCGTCCAGTTCCCGCGCCAGCGCCGCCACGGCATCGCCGTCGCGCGCCATCAGCCCGACCACCGCGCCCGCCTGCGCGAAGGCGCGCGCCGCCGCAGCCCCGATCCCCCGGCTTGCCCCCGTGATCAGCACCGTCCTGCCCTGAACCATCGCGCCCTCCTTCCTTGATGCCCGCGCAGGTTAACCGCCCTTTGCGCCCCGGGGCCAGCGGATTGCGGCTGGACAGGGCCTTGGCCCTGCCCCTACTGTCACGTCAGGTTGTCTGACAAAATTGGCAGGAGGGTTTCCATGACGCCAAGGCCGGTCCTGACCGCAGCGCAGATCCTGCCCGACGACGCCGGGCGCGCCCGCCTGCTGGGCCGGGTCTGGTCCGAGGCCCAAGGCGGCCCCTGCCCCGTGGTGATCCGGGACGGGCGGGTCTTCGACCTGGCCCCCGTCGCCGCGACCATGTCCGCGCTGCTGGAACGGCCCGACCTGGCGCAGGTCACGGCCCGGACCGACCTGGCCGATCTGGGGCCGCTGGACGGGTTTCTGGACGGCAGCCTGGGGCGGCTGCTGGCGCCGGTGGACCTGGCGGCGGTCAAGGCCGCGGGCGTCACCTTCGCCGGCAGCATGATCGAGCGCGTGATCGAGGAACAGGCCCGCGGCGATCACGCCCGCGCCGCGGCGATCCGCGCGCGGCTGGAACCGGTGATCGGCCCCAGCCTGCGCGCGTTGCGCGCGGGGTCCGACAAGGCGGCCCAGGTCAAGGCTCTGCTGCAGCAGATGGGCCTCTGGTCGCAATATCTGGAGGTGGGCATCGGCCCGGATGCCGAGATCTTCACCAAGGCTCAGCCCTTGTCATCGGTCGGCTGCGGCGATCTGGTGGGCATCCACCCCATGTCCGACTGGAACAATCCCGAACCCGAAATCGTCCTGGTCATCCGCGCCGACGGGGCGATCATCGGCGCGACATTGGGCAATGACGTGAACCTGCGCGATGTCGAGGGGCGGTCCGCGCTGCTGCTGGGCAAGGCCAAGGACAACAACGCCTCCTGCGCCTTGGGGCCGTTCATCCGGCTGCTGGATCAGGACTTCACCATGGCCGATCTGGAAACCGCGACCGTCACGCTGCGGGTCGAGGGCCTGGACGGCTTCGTGATGGAGGGCGAGAGCCGGATGGAGGCGATCAGCCGCACCCCCGCCGATCTGGCCGCGCAGCTGCTGAACCCGTCGCATCAATATCCCGACGGGGCGGTGCTGTTTCTGGGCACGATGTTCGCCCCGGTCAAGGACCGCCGCGGCCCGGGCCAGGGCTTCACGCATGAGCTGGGCGATCTGGTCCAGATCGCCTCGCCGCGGCTCGGCCGGTTGGTGAACCGGGTCGATCGGTCGGATCGCTGCCCGGAATGGACCTTCGGCGCGTCGGCCCTGATGCGCAACCTGGCCGCGCGCGGCTTGGCCCACCGCGCCTGAGGCCGGTCACCCGCGCAGCCGGCGGCCATCCGCGTCGAAATGGAAGGCCCGGTCGGCATCGGGGGTCAGCCGCACCGGGGCGTCCACCTGATGGTCGTGTTCGCCGAACCGCCGCACCGTCAGCAAGCCGTGATCGGGGGTCGCGACATAGACCAGCGTTTCACCGCCCAGCTTCTCGACATGGCTGATGCGGCCCGTGATGGGGCCCGCATCCGCGGATATCGTCAGATGTTCGGGCCGGATGCCCACCTGCGCGCTGCGCAGCCCCAAGGGACCGGCGGCCAGGAAATTCATCTGCGGGCTGCCGATGAACCCGGCCACGAAGGTGTTGTCGGGATCGTTGTAGAGATCCATGGGCGCACCCACCTGTTCCACCCGCCCGCCGCGCAGCACGACGATCTTGTCGGCCAGGGTCATCGCCTCGACCTGGTCATGGGTGACATAGATCATCGTCGCGCCCAGGTCGCGATGCAGGCGCGCGATCTCGATCCGGGTGGCGACGCGCAGGGCCGCGTCCAGGTTCGACAGCGGTTCGTCGAACAGGAACAGCCGCGGGGTGCGCACGATGGCGCGCCCGATGGCCACCCGCTGGCGCTGGCCGCCCGACAGCTCGGCCGGGCGCCGGTCCAGCAGCGGCCCGAGCGCCAGCATCCCCGCCGCCTTGTCCACCGCCTGGCGGATGCGGTCGCGCGGCTCGCCCGCCTGGCGCAGGGCCAGGCCCATGTTGTCGCGCACCGTCAGATGCGGATAGAGCGCGTAGGACTGGAACACCATCGCGATCCGCCGCCGCGCGGGCGCCAGGTCGTTGACCCGCCGCCCGTCGATGGCGACATCGCCCGCGGTCACATCCTCCAGCCCCGCGATCATCCGCAGCAGGGTCGATTTCCCGCAGCCCGACGGGCCGACGAAGACGCAGAATTCGCCATCCGCGACCTCCAGATCGACGCCCTTGATGACATCGGTCCGCCCGAAGGACTTGGTGACCCCGCTGAGCGTCAGCGCACCCATGGCTATGCCTCCCCCTGCAATCGGATCGGGATGCCGCGACGCACGCTGTCATCGGCGGCCAGACACACCGCCAGCGACCGCAGCGCATCCGTCATGTGCCGGTCCAGGTCCAGATCGTCCGCGATGGCGCGCGACACGAAACCCGCCTGCGCATCGCAGAGCTGCTGGTGCCCCGGCTCGCCCGCCATGCTGATGTCGCGCGCGCCCGCGCCGACCCGGTGCAGGCGCAGGGTCGATGTCCGCGTATGCGTGTCGATATCGTCCGAGCGCGCATCCTCGGCCATGCGGATCGACACCGCGCCTTGGGGGGTGACGACATCCTTCACGAAGAAGGCCGTGTCCGACATCATTGGCCCCCATCCCGCCTCGTACCAGCCAAGCGATCCGTCATCGAACAGCACCTGGAAATGGCCGTAATTATACATGTCGGGGGCGATCTCCTGGGACAGGCGCAGGCCCATGCCGCGCACCTCGACCGGGGCGGCATCGGTGATCTGGCACATGACGTCGACGTAATGGACGCCGCAATCGACGATGGGCGGCGTGGTCTGCATCAGCGCCTTGTGGACCGCCCAGGTGGGGCCGCTGGACTGCTGGTTCAGGTTCAGGCGGAACACATAGGGCCCGCCCATGGCGCGCGCCTCGGCGATCAGGCGCTGCCAGCTGGGATGGTGGCGCAGGATATAGCCCACGACCAGCTTGCGCCCCGTCTGCCGAGCGCAGGCGACGACGCGGCGGGCATCCTCCAGCGTGGTGGCCAGGGGCTTTTCGACGAAGACATGGGCGCCGGCCCGCATCGCCGCCACCGCGAATTCGGCATGGCTGTCGGAATAGGTGGCGATCGACACCAGGTCCGGGCGCAGCCGGTCCAGCGCCTCGGCAAACTCCTGCGACAGCGGATAGCCCCGCAGCGCCTCGGGCAGGTCCGGTCGGCTGCGATTGACCAGCCCCACGATCCGGAATGCGGGATCGGCGTGATAGGCCAGGGCATGGCTGACGCCCATGTTGCCCAGGCCTGCGACAAGAACGCGGATCATTTGACGGCCCCTGCGGTGATCCCGCGGATCAGCTGCCGCGAGAAGATGAGATAGAGGACCAGCACCGGCACGATCGCCATGGCCAGCGCGGCCAGGACGGCGTTCCAGTTGGTGACGAACTGGCCGATGAAGACCTGGCTGCCCAAGGTGATGGTCTTGGTCGCCTCGGACGGGGCCAGGATCAGCGGGAACCACAGGTCGTTCCAGATCGGGATCATGGTAAAGACCGCGACCGTGGCCATGGCGGGCCGCACCAGCGGCAGGACCAACCGAAAGAAGATCGTGTATTCTGACAGCCCGTCGATCCGCCCGGCATTCTTCAGGTCGTCCGACACGCCGCGCATGAATTCCGACAGGATGAACACCGCAAGCGGCAGGCCCTGCGCGGTATAGACCAGGATCAGCGCGGTCAGCGTGTTGACCAGCCCCGATGCCACCATCATCTGCAGGATCGCCACCGTCCCGAGCCGGATCGGGATCATGATCCCCAAGGCCAGGTAAAGCCCCATCAGCAGGTTGCCGCGGAACCGGTATTCCGACAGCGCAAAGGCCGCCATAGCCCCAAACAGCAGCACGAAGACCAGGCTGACCACCGTCACGATCATCGAGTTCTGGAAGTAGAGCAGGAAATCCCCCTGCGCCAGGACGGTACGGTATCCGACCAGGTCGAACGTCTCGCGCGTGGGCAGGGCCAGCGGGTCCGAAAAGATCGCCCGGCGCGACTTCATGCTGTTGACGACGATGACAAAGACCGGGAACAGCGCGATCAGCGTATAGGTGGCCAGGATCGCATGGGCGGCGATGCTGCGCGCGGTGGAATGGCGGGCGGCGCTCATCCGGGCCTCTCAGAACTGATAGCGGCGCAGCCGCGTCTGGATGGCGAACAGATAGATGCAGACCCCCAGCAGGATGATGCCGAACATGGCCGTGGCGATGGTCGCCCCCATATGCGGATCGCCCAGCTGCAGCTGGAACCCGAAGAAGGTGCGATAGAGGAACGTCCCCAGGATGTCGGTCGCGAAATTGGGCCCCGCCAGCGCCCCCTGGCTGACATAGATCAGGTCGAAGGCATTGAAATTGCCCACGAAGGTCAGGATGCTAATGATCCCAATCGCGGGCAGGATCAGGGGCAGCTTGATCGTCCAGAACTGCGACCAGCCGGTGATGCCGTCGATCTCGGCCGCCTCGATGACCTCGTCGGGGATCGACAGCAGCGCCGCATAGATCAGCATCATCGGGATGCCCACGAACTGCCAGACCGAGATCAGCGCCAGCGTGGTCAGCGCGTATTCCTCGCGCCCCAGCCAAGGCGCAAACAGGCTCCGCAGCCCGACCGCGTCCAGCATCGACGGCGCGATACCCCAGATGGGCGACAGGATCAGCTTCCAGACGAAGCCCACGATCACGAAGCTGAGGATCGTGGGGATGAAGATCGCCGTGCGATAGAAGGCCGCCATCCGCAGCCGCGGCGAAGACAGCAGCGCCGCCAGCAGGATCCCCACCGGGTTCTGCAACAGCATATGGACCAGAAAGAACCAGGCATTGTTGCCAAGCGCGTTCCAGAATGCCCCCGACCAGCGCGGATCGCCGAACAGCGTGGCGAAATTCTGCAGCCCCACCCAGACCCGCTCGCCCCCCGCCCGGCCATAGAGCGACAGGTTCAGCGTGCCGATCAGCGGCACGATCATGATCGCGGTATAGACCAGCACGGCGGGTGCCAAAAACACCAGGACATGCCAGCGGAAGGGCTTGCGCTCTGCCATCTCTCGATCCTTTCCGGGTTGCAGGGCCGCCCTGCCCATCCGTGCGGCGCCGCCGGGGGGTCCAAGGGGGGGGTCCGGGGGCGGCGCCCCCGGCCTCCGCCGGGCCCGTCAGGGCGCGGCCGTCACTCCTGGGGCTGATACCAGCTGTCCAGCCCCTGCTGCAGGCGGGCGGCGGCGTCCTCCGGGGTTTCGGCCCCGGTGATGACATTGGCGCTGGCCGTCCAGGTCTCGTTCTCCAGGTTCGGCGTGCCGCGCGACAGGATCTGATAGGTGGACCGGATCGTGGGCTCGCAGGTCTCGCGCCAGCTCACGAATTCCTGGGCCAGCGGGTCCTCCATCTCGACCGGCGCCGAATTCAGTGAAAAGAACCCCGGCAGCGCATTGGCATAGAGCGTGGCGAATTCCGGCGATCCGACCCAGTCCAGGAAGGTCCGCGCCGCATCCGCATGGGGCGATGCCGCGTTCAGGCCCAGGGCAATGTCGGTATGGTCGCTGATGAAGCAGGTGTCGCCCTCGGCCGCGACCGGCGGGGGAAAGGCGCCCATCTCGAACGCGCCCTCGATCTGGGGCCCGAAGACGCCGATCTCCCAGCTGCCGGCGGGATAGATCGCGGCCCGGCCCAGGGTGAACAGGTTCTGGCTGTCGGGATAGGTCTGCGCCTCGAAACCCTCGCCCAGATAGTCGCGCCAGCGCGCCAGCTGGCGCAGCGGTTCGACCCAGCCCTCGTCGGTCAGCGACTGCTCGCCCGCGATCAGGGCGCGCCGCCCCTCCTCGCCGCCCCAATAGGTCGGGCCGATGTTCTGATAGCCCATCGTGGCGGCCTCCCACTGGTCGGCGGTGCCCATCGCCATGGGGATATAGGTGCCGTCCTCTTTGATCGCCTCCAGCAGGGCGTAGAATTCGTCAGTCGTGCGCGGCGGCTCCAGCCCCAGCTCCTCGAAGGCGGTGCGGTTGTAGATGAATCCGTGGATCACCGAGGCCATCGGCACGCAGAAGGTCGCGGCCCCGTCATCGGTCTGCCAGGCCGACCGCGCCACGTCGGAAAAGTTCTCCATCGCCGGCAGGTCGGTCAGGTCCGCCAGCTGGCCCTTGTTGAACAGCTCCAGCGAGGCGTCGAAGGGCCGGCAGGTGATCAGGTTGCCCGCCGATCCCGCATCCAGCTTGGAATTCAGCACGGCGTTGTATTCCGCGGGCGCAGTGGGGGCGAAGGTCACGCGGATGCCCGGATGGGCCGCCTCGAAGGCGGGGATGATCTGCTGCTGCCAGATCATCAGGTCGTCGTTGCGCCAGCTTTCGATGGTCAGCGTCACGTCCTGCGCCGCCGCCATCCCGGACATCGCCATCCCCGACATCGCGGTCCCGGCCAGCAGCGCCATCCTCAGCGTTCTCGTCATCATCCTCTCTCCCCTTGTTGCGGGCCGGTCGGGGCCCGTGTTCATCCGTCGATCGCGGGACCCAGCAGGCCGCCATCCCGGTCCAGCCGGGCGCGGGCCTGGTCGGGCGTCATGCCGCGCGCGACCAGGATCGCGGGCTTGACCGCCCCGCCAGTCCGGTCCAGCGCATGGGCCGCGGCATCGGGGCCCACGCCCGCGATCTCGGCCACGATGCCTGTGGCGCGTGCCACCAGCTTGGCATTGTCGGCGATCAGGTTGACCATCCGCCCGCGATGGACATGGCCCAGCCCGATCCCCACCAGGACCGAGATCATGTTCAGCGCCGCCTTCTGCGCGGTCGCGGCCCCCATCCGGGTCGATCCGGCCACCAGCTCCGGCCCGCTGTCCAACAGGACCGGCAGGTCCGCCATTTCCAGCAGCGCCGCGCCCGGTACATTGGCGATGCCCGCCACCACTACCCCGCGCGCCCGCGCCCCCTGCGCCACGGCCAGCGCATAGGGCGTCATCCCCGATGCCGACAGGACCAGCACCATGTCCCCCTGCCCCAGCCCCGCGCGGTCCAGATCGGCCAGGGCGCGGTCCGGGTCATCCTCGACCCCGCCCTCCATCCGCAGCAGCGCATCAGCCCCGCCCGCGAACATCATCGGCACCCGCGCCGGGTCGATCCCGAAGGTGCCCGGCAGCTCCAGGCAGTCGGCCAAGGCCATCAGCCCCGAACTGCCCGCCCCCGCATAGCCGAGCCGCCCGCCGCCCCAGCACCCCCACGGCCGCCCGTCCCACGCGGGCCAGCGCCGGAACCGCCGCCTCGACCGAGGCCAGCGCCGCCCGCTGGCCCGCCAGCAGGCGCGCCAGCGCATCCTCGGCCGGGACGGCATGCAGATCGGCCGCGTCGGGATGCAGGGCTTCGGTCCGGGCTGTGGTCATGTGATTCTTCCCCTCGGCATCAACAATGCCAAACCAATACCACTTGTAAACAGATTTGTGCGTTAGCGGCGATCAGGCGCGATATGCGCGGGCATCTTGCAAAATGGTATTGCTTTGGTATTTTCATGGGCAAAGGGAGGACGCATGGCGCTGGTCTTGGGAATCGATGGCGGGGGAACCGGATGCCGCGCGGCGTTGGCCGATGCCGCGGGCCGCATCCTGGGCCTGGCCGAGGCCGGGCCCGCCAATATCAACACCGATGTCGACGGCGCCGCCGCCAACATCATGGCCGCGACCCGCGCTGCCCTCGCCCGGGTCGCGGATGCGCCGGATCCGGCGGCGCTGACCGCCGTGCTGGGGCTGGCGGGCGGCACGATCCGGCCCGCGGTGGCGCGGCTGACGGCGCTGCTGCCCTTTTCCCGGATCCGGGTGGTCAATGACGGGATCACCGCGGCGCGCGGCGCGCTCGGGGATGGGGACGGGATCATGGCGGCGATCGGCACCGGGTCGGTCTATGCGGTCCAGCGCGGGGGCGCGCTGCGCCAGCTGGGCGGGCGCGGCTTCCTGATGGGGGACGAGGGCAGCGGCGCGGTGCTGGGCCGCGCCCTGCTGGCGGCGGCGATGCGGGCTGCGGACGGGTTCCGGCCCATGACCCCCCTGCTGGCCGCGATCCTTCATGAACATGGCGGGCATGAGGGGATCATCGGCTTCGGCAACACCGCCCGCCCGGGTGATTTCGCGCGCCTGGCCCCGCGCGTCGTGGACGGCGACGATCCGGCGGCGCGGGCGATCTTCGATGCGGCGGTGGCGGGGCTGGATGCCGACATCGCCATCCTGCAGCAGGGCGCGCGCCTGCCCGTGGTGCTGACCGGCGGGCTGGGCCCCGCCTATGCAAGGCGGCTGGAGGGGCGGTGGCCCCTGCACCCGCCGCGCGGATCGGGGCTGGAGGGCGCAGTGGCCATGGCGGTGGCCTTGGCGGCAGGGGAGGGGTGATGGGCGATCTGTTCACCCCGGATGCGTTTTCGGACGCGGCGGCGGGGCCGCTCTATCTGCAACTGCATCGGCGCATCGCGGATGCGATCGCGGCGGGCCGGCTGCGGCCGGGCGACAGCCTGCCCTCGGAACGCGACATGGCGGCGATGACCGGCCTGTCGCGCGTCACCATCCGCAAGGGGGTCGAGGCGCTGGTCGCATCGGGCCAGCTGGTCCAGCGGCGCGGATCGGGCACCATCGTCGCCCCGCGGGTCGAACGGCTGGAACAGGCGCTGTCGCTGCTGACATCCTTCACCGAGGACATGGCCCGCCGCGGCCGCCGGGTCGAGAGTCGCTGGCTGGACCGCACCCTGGCCGCCCCCGCCCCGGAGGAGGTGATGGCCCTGGGCCTGGGCGCGCGCGACCGCGTCGCCCGGCTGGCGCGGGTGCGCATCTCGGACGGGGTGCCCTTGGCGATCGAGCGCGCATCCCTGCCCGCGCGGCTGCTGCCCGACCCTGACGCGATCCGCCATTCGCTCTATGCCGTGCTGGAGGCGCGGGGCTGTCGCCCGGTCCGCGCGGTTCAGCGCATCTCGGCCGCCAATCTGGCCGCCCCCGACGCGGCCCTTCTGGAGGTGCCCACCGGCGCCGCGGGGCTGCGGATCGAACGGGTGTCCTATCTGGCATCGGGGCAGGTGGCCGAATTCACCCGCTCGCTCTATCGTGGCGATGCCTATGACTTCGCCGTCGAACTGAAACTGGCCCCCGAGGCGGAAAGGACCACCCCATGACCCCCAGCCACATGGCGCGCGAAGTGGCCGAGATCCCCGAGGCCGCGGCCCGGTTCCTGGATGCGGCCCGCGCGCCCCTGGCCCGGGCGGGTGCCGCGCTGCGCGACCGCGACCCGCATCTGATCGCCACCGTGGCGCGCGGATCCTCGGACCATGCCGCGACCTATCTGAAATACGCGGCCGAGCTGGTGGCGGGGGTGCCGGTGGCCTCGGTCGGGCCCTCGGTCGCGTCGATCTATGGCCGCCCGCTGCGGCTGGCGGGGGCGGCGGCGGTCGGGATATCGCAATCGGGCCAAAGCCCCGATATCGTCGAGGCGATGCGCGCCGCGCGCGACGGCGGCGCGCTGACCTTTGCCGTGACGAACCATGCCGACAGCCCGATGGCCGCCGCGACCGACCATTGCCTGCCCTTGTCCGCGGGCGAGGAACGCAGCGTGGCGGCGACCAAGACCTTCGTCAATTCGGTCCTGGCCGGGCTGGCCCTGATCGCGGAATGGCGGGACGACGCGGCGCTGCGGCGCGCGGCGGCCGGGCTGCCGGACGCGTTTGGCCGGGCGGTGGCCTTGGACTGGTCGCCGCTGTCGGACCGGCTGGCGCGGGCCTCGCAGGCCTTCGTCCTCGGGCGGGGCCCGGGCTTCGCCATCGCCTGCGAGGCGTCGCTGAAGATGAAGGAGACCTGTGGCATCCATGCCGAGGCCTACAGCGCCGCCGAGGTGCTTCACGGCCCCGCTGCCATCGTGCAGGCCCAGTTCCCGGTCCTGGCGCTCGGGGTCGGCGACGCGGCGCTGCCGCAGCTGCTGGCCACCGCCGAACGCATGGCGGCGCAGGGGGCGGATGTCTTCGTCACCGGCGGCGCGGCGCAGGGCGCGACCCGCCTGCCGGTGGTCGAGGGGCTGCACCCGCTGGTCGCGCCCTTGGTCCTGATCGCCACCTATTACGGCTTCGTCGAGGCGCTGGCCCGGCGGCGCGGCTTCGACCCCGACACGCCGCCGCATCTGCGCAAGGTCACGGAGACCGTCTGATGGCCCCCACCCGACACATCCTGACCGCCCGCGCGATCTTCGACGGCCGCGATCTGCTGACCGGCATGGCGCTGATCGTCGAGGACGGGTGCCTGGCCGCCCTGACCCCCGCCCCGCAGGCCGGGCCGCCCACCGCGCATCTGGACGCGATCATCGCGCCCGGCCTGCTGGATCTGCAGGTGAATGGCGGGGCGGGGGTGATGGTCGGGGCGGACATGGACGATGCGGGCCTGGCCGCGATCTGCGCCGCGCATCGCGCGCAAGGGGTGGCGGGCATCCTGCCGACGCTGATCACCGATCGCCCGGAGGTGACGCGCCATGTCATCGAAACCGTCCTGCGCGCGGTCCAGGGCGGTCTGCCCGGCCTGTTGGGCCTGCATCTGGAGGGGCCGCATCTGGACCCGCGCCGCCACGGCGCCCATGATCCGGCGCTGATCCGGCCCATGGGGAACGAGGATCTGGCGATGCTCTGCGCGGCGGCGCGCGCCCTGCCCTGCCTGATGGTGACCGTGGCCCCCGAGGCCGCGACCCCCGACCGCATCGCCGCCCTGCGCGCGGCGGGGGCGGTGGTCAGCCTGGGCCATAGCGGCTGCACCCTGTCCGAGGCACGGGCGGGTTTCGATGCGGGGGCGGGCTGCGTCACGCATCTGTTCAACGCGATGAGCCCGATGGGCCATCGCGAACCGGGCCTCGTGGGCGCGACATTGGCGGGCGAAGCGGCGGCGGGGCTGATCGCGGACGGCATCCATGTCGATCCGGCGGCGCTGACCGTCGCGCTGCGGGCGCGGCCGCGTGGGCTGTTCCTGGTCAGCGACTGCATGGCCTTTGCCGGCAGCGACCTGACCGAGATGGAGCTGGGCGGCCGCCGCATCCTGCGCCGCGCGGGGCGGTTGACCTTAACCGACGGCACGCTGGCGGGCGCCGACCTGACCTTGGCCCGCGCCGTGGGGCTGATCGCGGCGCTGCCCGGCGGCGGGACGGCCCGCGCGCTGGCCATGGCCACGTCCGAGCCCGCCGCCGTCATCGGCCGCCCCGATCTGGGTCGGCTGACCCCGGGCATGGCGGCCGAATTCACCGTCATCGACCCCGATGCGGGCCATGCGCGGCTGTGGCGGCCCGGCGCCTGATCGGGCTCAGGCCTGCCCGTCCGGGACCAGCTGGCTGACCGCGTGATCGGCCGCGTCGTCGAACGGCATCAGCACCACGCTGGCCCCGCGGGTCATCAGATCCGCCGCATCGGCCATCTGTTGCACCGACAGGAAGACCTTGCCCTGATACCCCGCCGCCGACAGCCCGTGCAGCAGGGCCAGCTGCGGGTCCGCCTCGGTCAGCGCGCCGCGTTCGCGCGGGACGGCCGAGACGACCGCCCGCACGCCGCCCAAGTCCAGATGCGCCACGAAATCGGGATCGGTCGCGTCACCATAGATCGCCTCCATCCCCATGCGGCGCCAATTGGCCAAGGCCTCGGGGTCGAAATCCACGCCCAGGACGCGAAAGCCCCGGTCGCGCAGCCGCGTCCCGATCCGGCAGCCATAGCGCCCCAGGCCGAAGATCACGAAATCCACCGCCGCCGCATCGGGGGCGCTGGCCGTGTCGTCGACCTCGCGATGCGGGTGGCGGCGTTCGAAGATGCCCAGATAGGGCCCGCAAATCGCAAGCAGGCTGTGCGACCAGGTGATCATGTAGACCGACAGTGCGATGGTCACCAAGCCGACCAAGGTCACAAGGCCCATCGCATCCGGGCCGACATGACCAATCGTCACCCCCATCGCCATGAAGATCAGCGAAAATTCGGAAATCTGCGCCACCGTCAGCCCGGCCAGAAACCCGGTGCGGCGGCGATAGCCCATGGCCCCCATGATCGCCAGCACGATCAGCGGATTGCCGATCAGCACGAAAAGCGACAGCACCAGCGCCGGCCCGATCTGGTCGCCCAAGGTCGACAGCGGCAGCGCCGCGCCCAAATTGATGAAGAAGAACAGCAGCAGGAAATCGCGAAGCGCCGCCAACCGCGACGATATCGCCTCGCGATATTCGGTCGAGGCCAGCGACACCCCTGCCAGCAGGCCGCCCAGCTCCTTGCCGAAGCCCAAAACATCGCCGAGCGCGGCCAGGCTGGCGGCCCAGCCCACCGCGAAGATGACCATCAGCTCGGGCGACCGGGCGATGCGGCCCAGCAACGGATCGGCCAGGTGGCGGATGAACAGGATCACCGCGCCCACCATCGCCGCACCCCCGCCAGCACGCGCGCCACATCCCCCAGGCCCCCGCATCATCGCCCAGTCCCACGCCGATGGCCGACAGGGTGACCATGGCCAGCACCACGAAGATGTCCTGCACGATCAGGAAGCCCAGGGCGATGCGGCCGTGCAGGGCGCCGATCTCCTGCTTGTCGGACAGCAGCTTGACGATGATGATGGTCGAGGAGAAGGTCAGCGCCACCGCGACATAGAGCGCGGTGACCGGGTCCAGCCCCAGCCCCAGGCAGATCAGGAAACCGAACAGCGCGGTGAACCCCACCTGCCCCAGCCCGGTCGCCACCGCGACGCGGCCCAGGCTGCGCACCAGCCCGACATCCAGCTTCAGCCCCACCAGAAACAGCAGCACCGCGATCGAGATCTTGCTGAGCGTGTCGATGAAATCGGTCGAGGAGACCAGCCCCAAGGCATCCGGCCCCGCCAGCACCCCCACCGCGATGAAGGCCACGACCAAGGGCTGGCGCAGCATTAGGCCCAGAAATCCCACCCCCGCCGCCAGCAGGATCAGCAGGGCGATCTCGGGAAAAATCAGGGCGGATGTCGGGTCCATGGGCGCGTCCTTCGGCTGTGGTCAGGGCGCGATGCTGGCACCGTCCGGGGCGCGCCGCCTTGGCATGGATCAAACGACTGTCATCGCCCGGGCAGGAACCTTGGGCGAACCCGCCCGGTTGGCCTTGCCAGACACCGAAACCGGAGCCCGCATGTCCACGATCACCACCACCAATCCCGCGACAGGCCAGACCATCGCGACCTATCCCCTGATGACCGAGGCCGAGGCCATCGCCAAGGTCGAGGCCGCCCATGCGGCCTTTCAGGACTGGCGCCTGCTGTCCCATGCCGACCGCGCCCCCATTCTGACCCGCCTGGCCGAAATCCTGCGCCGCGATGCCGAGGACCTGGCCGCGCTGATGACGCGCGAGACGGGCAAGCTGTTGAAGGACGGCCTGACCGAGGTCGAGATCTGCGCCGCCATCCTGGATTACACCGCCAAGACCGGCCCCGAGGTCTTGGCCGATGAGGAACGCAGCCATGGCAAAGGATCGCGCGGGGTGGTCAGCCATTGCCCGATCGGCGTGATCTATTCGATCCAGCCCTGGAACTTCCCGCTCTATCAGCCGGTGCGGGTGCTGGCGGCGAACCTGATGGCGGGCAATGCCTGCGTGCTGAAACATGCCGCGATCTGCACCGGCAGCGGGCTGCGCCTGCGCGAGCTGTGCATCGAGGCGGGCCTGCCCGAGGACCTGTTCCAGGTCATCGTGATCGACCACGATGTCAGCGACCGCCTGATCGCCCATCCCCTGGTGCGCGGCGTCACCCTGACGGGCAGCGACGATGCGGGCCGCCATGTGGCCGCCGTCGCAGGCAAGGCGCTGAAGAAGACCGTGCTGGAGCTGGGCTCGAACGACGCCTATCTGGTCCTGTCGGATGCCGATGTCGAGACGGCGGTGAAGTTCTCGGTCATGGGGCGGCTCTACAACAATGGGCAGACCTGCGTCTCGGCCAAGCGCTTTGTGGTGACGGATGCCGTCTATGACGCCTTCGTCGCGGCCTATGTCGATCAGATGCAGGCCATCGTGATGGGCGATCCGACCGATGACGACACCCAGCTGGGCCCGCTGTCCAGCGACGACCAGCGCGACACCGTGGCCAAGCAGGTCGAGGACAGCCTCGCCAAGGGCGCGCGGATCCTCTGCGGCGGCACGTTGCCCGACCGCCGGGGGGCCTATTACCCCGCGACGGTGCTGGCCGATGTGGTGCCCGGCATGCCCGCCTATGATGACGAGATCTTCGGCCCCGTCGCCGCGATCATCCGCGCCAAGGATGACGAGGACGCGATGCGCATCGCCAATGACAGCCGCTATGGCCTGGGCGGTGGCATCTTCTGCAAGGACGAGGATCGCGCCCTGCGCTTGGCGCGCGACCATTTCGACACGGGGATGGTGCGGATCAACTCCTTCGGGGCGGCGGATCCGAACATGCCCTTCGGCGGGGTCAAGGATTCGGGCTATGGCCGCGAACATGGCGGCTTCGGCATGAAGGAATTCGTCAATGTGAAGGCGATCTTCCTGCCCTGAGAGCGGCGGGCCCGGCCGCGGCCGGGCCCCCTTCGCATGTCACTCCGCGGGCGTTCCCAGCCCGGAGGGCGGGTTGGCCGGGGTCGCGCCGTCGATCTTGTCATGGGTGCTGGGCACACCCGCCCGTTCGCGCCGCGTATCGTTGAAGATCGCCTTGACCAGCGCCACCGCCATCAGCGCCATCACCGCGGAAAAGGGCAGCGCGCCGATCACCATTGCCGTCTGGATCGCCGTCGTGCCGCCCGAGATCAGCAGCCCCGCCACGACCATCGCCAAGGCCACGCCCCAGAACAGCACATGGGGCTGAGCCTTCGGCCCCTCGTCCCCGGCCGCGTTGATCGTGTTTACGATCAGCACCGCGGAATCGGCCGAGGTGACCAGGAAGGTCAGCAGCAGCACCACGATCAGGACCGCCATGCTCCAGGACAGCCATGTCGCGACGGGCGCCAGCATGAATTCGGTCATGGCAAAGATCTTGTCACCATTGGCCGCGTCGAAGATGACGCCGTTCGCGCCGCCGTTCAGCTCCAGGTCGATGGCGGTGCCGCCCGCCCAGGAAAACCACACGAAGCACATCAGCGCCGGCACGATCAGCGCGCCCAGCACGAATTCCCGCACCGTCCGCCCGCGCGAGATCCGCGCCAGGAACAGCCCCACAAAGGGCGCGAAGGCGATCCACCACGCCCAGTAGAAGACCGGCCACCAGCCCTGCCACTGCGCCAGCAGGAAATCCTGGGACCCCTCGATCCCGTCCGAGCGGAAGACGTTGACGCTCATCTGCGGCAGGTTGATGACGTAATGCCACAGGCCCGTGGCCATGGCGTTCAGCCCGAACCAGGTCGCACCGAAGATCATCAGGAATCCCAGCAGAACGATCGACAGGCCCATGTTTAGGTTCGACAGCCACTTGATGCCGCGCCCCACGCCCGACAGGGCCGACAGGGTGGACAGGCCCATGATGACCGCCAGCGCCACGATGATGCCCATGGTGGTCGCCCCGCCATCCGCGTCGATCAGGCCGGAAAACCCGATCCGCGTCAGCCCCGCGACCAGCTGGTCCACCCCGAAGCCCAGGGTCCGGGCGACGCCCAGGATGGTGGCCACCACCGCCACGATGTCGATGACATGGCCCAAGGGCCCCGCCAGCCGCTGGCCGAAAAGCGGCGTCAGCCCCGAGCGGATCGTCAGCGGCAGCCCGCGGCGATAGCTGAAATAGGCCAGCGACAGCCCGCAGATCGCATAGCAGGCCCAAGCGCTGAAGCCCCAATGCAGGAAGGACCACTTGAAGGCCATGGCGACGTTGTCGGCCCCGCCCGCGGTCGTCAGGCCCATGATCGTTTCGGGGTTGCTTTCGAAATGGGTCACCGGCTCGGCCACGGCCCAGGTCAGCATGCCGACCCCGATCCCCGCCCCGAACATCATCGAGAACCAGGAGAAGCGCGTGAATTCCGGGCCCTCGCCCTCCAGCCCCAGGTTCAGGCGCGCCGCGGCGGGCCACAGCGCCAGTCCCAGGCAGATGACGATGAAGAAGGCCACGACCCAGATGTACCAGGCCGCGAAGTTCTGCAGGATCAGGCTGTTCAGCCCGTTCAGGATGGCCCCCGACTGGATCGGCCAGAAGATCGCCCAGACCACGATGACCGAGATGATGATCTTGGCCGGCACCGTCACCGCGACCGAAAACCCGTTATAGAATCCACCCGTGGTGGTGTTGATGTCCAGCTCCGTCAGGGGAGGACCGATCTTGTCGTCATTGGCCACCTGAATTGTCCCTTGCTGTTTCCGCCATGAAATCCAGTCCGGCAGGCCCGCGGGGGCGGATGCCGGGCCCGGGCCCGACATGGCGGTTTCGCGCGGTCGCAGGGTCCTTGGGCAACGACTGAACACCCGTCGGGCCCGTTCGGATCCGCGGCCCGCGCATCCCCCTTGCGCGGGGGGGTGCGTCACGACATCATGACGTCACAACGACCAGGTGCGGACGATGCCCAAAAGCAAGGATGCAGGCCCCAAGGGCGACGACGCCAAGAAGGTGAACACGTCGCTGCGGCTGCCGCGCAAGACGCTGAAGGCGCTGAAGACCCGGGCGATCGAGGACGATACCAGCGTGCAGAAGATCATCGAGGACCTGGTGGACGGCTATCTGAAGAAGACGGGAACCCGAAAATCATGACCACTGCCCCATCGACCATCCTGGTCCTGCCCGGCGCGCTCGGCGACGCGGGGCTGGGCCCGCGCCTCGGGGATTGGGACATCGCCATCGGCGCGGCCGAGGCCGAATGCGGCTTTGCGCTGCTGGACGATCACCTGGGCACGCTGCGCGATGCGGGCCAGCTGCTGATCCGGGACGATGCGGCGCTGACGCTGCTGGACCCCGAACGGGGGATGCTGACGCAGGATGCGGGCCGGGCGGAACGATTTGTGGCCGATCTGGACGACGGGCCGGTCAAGGCCGCGCTTGGCCATGTGCCGCCGCTGCGCAGCCTGCTGGCGGGGGCATCGGGCAGGCTGGGCCGCCGCGACCTGGCGGTGACCGATGACGAGGGCAAGACCCGCGTGCGCGCCCGGCTGACTACGCTGCGCCCGGATGACGGCGGCCCGGCCCTGACGGTCGCGGCGCTGCAGGGCCTGCGCGGCTATGACGGCGCGCTGGACAGGCTGCGCGACCATCTGCAGGGCGCCGCCGATGCCGCGCCCGGGGCTTGGTCGCGGATGCTGATGCCCCCGGGCGAACCCTATGTCGCCAAGCCCGACATCCCCGTGGCCGAAGACGACCCCGCCTGGCGCGTCGCCACTGACATCATCGCCACCTATCTGGATGTCGCGCGGCGGAACGAGGATGGGATCATCGCCGATCACGACACCGAATTCCTGCATGACTACCGCGTGGCGCTGCGCAAGGTCCGATCGGTCCTCAGCCTGTTCCGGGGCGTCTATGCCGATGATGCCACGGCCGGGCTGAAGGCCGCCGCATCCGGGCTGATGGCGCCCACGGGGCGGCTGCGCGACCTGGACGTCTATCTGCTGGCGCGGGAGGATTACTTCGCCATGCTGCCCGCCAGCCTGCACGAGGGGCTGGATCTGATGTTCTGCGCCTTGGAAAAGGACCGCCGCGCGGCGCATCGCCGGATGGCCCGCCACCTGCGCGCGGCGCCCTATCGCACGCAGATGACGGATCTGCAGGCGGCCCTGGCCGCAGGCCCGCCCAAGGGTCCGCTGGCCGATGACGCGGTGGGCGATTACGCGCGCGGGCTGATCTGGAAACGCTATCGCAAGGTCTGCCGCATCGCCCGCGCGATCGATGCCGACACGCCCGACGAACAGGTCCACGCGCTGCGCATCGCCTGCAAGAAGCTGCGCTATCTGATGGAGTTCTTCGCCCCCCTGGTCCCCGCCTCCGCGCTGAAGCCGGTGCTGAAACCGCTCAAGCGGCTGCAGGACAATCTGGGGCTCTTCAACGACTATTCCGTCCAGCAGGATTTCCTGCGCGACTTCATGGACCGCCAGGCGCCCTCGGGCGACCGGCGCGACCTGGTCCTGGCGCAGAGCATCGGCGCGCTGATCGCCGTGCTGCACGAACGCCAGCGCGAGGAACGCGCCCGCATCATGGAGAATTTCGCCCGCTTCGACGGCCCCCGGATCCGCGAGCGCGCCCGCAGCCTGTTCCATCGCAAGGAAGCCCAAGGATGAAGATCGTCGCGTGCTACAGCAACAAGGGCGGGGTCGGAAAGACGGCGGCCTCGGTCAACCTGGCCCATGCCTTCGCCCGGGCGGGCGACAAGGTGCTGCTGTGCGACCTGGACCCGCAGGGGGCGTCGGGCTTCTATTTCCGGGTGAAGCCGTCGCAGAAGCTGCAGAACGAGGCCTTCTTCGAGGATGCCAAACAGGTCGCCAAGGCCATCCGCGGCAGCGATTACGACAATCTGGACATCCTGCCCGCAAATATGAGCTTTCGCGACTTCGACGTCTTCCTGTCGCAGATGAAGAACAGCCAGTCGCGGCTGAAGAAGGCGCTGAAGGCGGTCGGCGGGGATTACGACGTGATCGTGCTGGACTGTCCGCCCAACATCTCGATGCTGTCCGAGAACGTGCTGAAGGCGGCCGACCTGATCGTGGTGCCGGTCATCCCCACCACCCTGTCGGAACGCACCTTCGAACAGCTTCTGGATTTCGTCGAGGGGCAGGGCGACGGCAAGGGCGGCCGCAGGAAGATCGCGGGGTTCTTCTCGATGGTGCAGCGCCAGAAGGTGCTGCATGTCGAGACGATGCAGCGCATGCGCGAGGCCCATCCCAAGCGCATGCTGGACACGGCGCTGCCCTTTTCCACCGATGTCGAACGGATGGGCGTCAACCGCGCGCCCGTCCGGGAATTCGCCCCCGACCGCCCCTCGGCCCGGGCCTATGCGGGGATCTTCGACGAGATCCGCGCCCGTTTGCATAAGGACTGACCCATGGCCGACCCCGTCGAGATCGAACGCAAGTTCCTGGTGGCCCGGATGCCGGATCTGGGCGATGCCCGAAGGTCCTCGCTGCGCCAGGGCTATGTCACCCGCCCCGAGGATTCCGTCGAGGTGCGCCTGCGCCAGACCGATGACGGCCATGTGCTGTGCCTGAAATCGGGCGAGGGCATCGTGCGCGGCGAACGCGAGGTCACGCTGAGCGCGGCGCAGTTCGACGCGCTCTGGCCCCAGACCGAGGGGCGGCGGATCGAGAAGACCCGCTGGACCGGGCCGCTCGACGACGGGCTGGTCTATGAGCTGGACGTCTTCGCGGGCGACCTGGCCCCCTTGGTGATGGTCGAGGTCGAATTTCCGTCCGAGGAGGCCGCCGCGCGTTTCGTGCCCCCCGCCTGGTTCGGCCGCGACATCAGCGACGACAAGCGGTTCCGCAACAAGGCCTTGGCGATCGCCGGCGCGCCGCAGCCCGATGACGACGCGGATGGTTGAGAAACGCTATGGCGTGCTGTGCCAGCTGACCGAAAAGGGCAAGCCGCGCATCGTCCTGGTCAGCCGCGGCAACCGCAAGGAATGGATCCATCCCAAGGGGCGGCGCATCCCGGGCATGTCCGGCGCGGCCTCGGCCCGGCGCGAGGCCTATGAGGAGGGCGGCCTCCTGGGCCGCATCTATCCGCGCCGCAAGACGGTCGTGCAATGCCGCGAGGGCGGCCGGACGATCCGCCTGACGCTCTATGCGATGCGGGTCGACAAGATGCTGAAGCGCTGGCCCGAAAAGCGCAAGCGCGACCGGATCGTCGTGTCGCCCGACAAGGCCGCCCGGCTGCTGCGCTGCCCCGGCATGCGCGAGGCCCTGCGCCAGATGGCCGGGCGCAAGGCCTGACGCGGTCTCAGCTGCGGGGCTTGAGGTTCTGCGGATCATAGAGCGGGGCATAGCCGATCCCCGCCACCTCGACCGGATAGAGTTCGTCGAAATAGCTGACCTGCAGCTTGCGGCCCATCTGGCAGTAATCCCATGGCAGATAGGCCAGCGCGATATTCTTGCCCACCGACGGCCCATAGGCGATCGAGGTTGTGTAGGACCGCCGCCCCAGACTGTCGACCAGCACGGCGCCCGTGTCCGGGTCCATGACCGGCAGGGTGCCGACCGGATAGCGCGCGACCCCCGAACCGTCCACATTGTCGGTCATCACCAGCGTGCAGAGCATCGCGGGCTGATGGTCGCGCGCGCGGTATTCCAGATGGCGCGCCTTGCCGACGAAATCGGCCTCCTTGACCTTGGGGCGGGCCAGGTCGGCCTCCAGCAGGTTGTATTGGGTCAGAAGGTCCGCGTTCTGCAGGCGCAGGGATTTCTCCAACCGCCGCGAATTGGCATAGGTCTCGACGCCCACGGCCATCACCCCGGCATCCCGCAGCGCGTCCCAGACCGCCAGCCCGTCGCCATAGGGCATGTGCAGCTCCCACCCCTGTTCGCCGACATAGGAAATGCGGAAGGCCATGACGCGGCGGCCTGCGATCTCGATCTGCCGGATCGCGACGAAGGGGAAGGCCTCCGCCTCCAGCGCGTCGGGATCGGCGACGACGGTCTTCAGCCGCGCGCGGGCATTGGGGCCCCAGATGCCGATGGTGGTATAGTCCTCGGTCACGTCGGTGATGGTGACGTCCAGACCCCGGTCCTGGGCCATGCGGCGCATATACATCAGGTCGCGCGGCCCCGCGTCGGCCCCGTTCACCAGCCGGCAGCGGTCCTGCATGCGAAAGACGGTGAAATCGGCGCGCACCATCCCCTCGGCGTCCAGCATGTGCGTATAGATGCCCTTGCCGATATTGGCGTCGCCGCCGATTTTGGCCGCGCACAGCCATTCCATCAGCGCGACATGATCCGGCCCGCTGATATCGGTCATGTGGAAATGCGACAGGTTGATCAGGCCGCAATCGGCGCTCATCTCCAGCTGTTCGGCGTTCGAGACGCGCCAGAAATGCCGGCCGTCCCATTCGTTCAGGCGCTCGGGGACCTGGTCCGCGTATTTCTCCAGCAGATGCTCGTTGGCGGCATAGCCATGGGCGCGTTCCCAGCCCCCCAGCTCCATGAAATAGCCGCCCAGCTCCTGTTCGCGTTCGTGGAAGGGGGACCGGCGGATGCCGCGGCCATTGCCGAAGGGCTCGCGCGGATGGACCGGGGGGGTATAGATCTTGGCGGCGGTCTCCTCGCAGCGGCCGGCGATGAAATCCTCGGTCAGCTGGAAATCGCTGAAGCGGGCATAGTCGATGCGGTTATGGTCGATGGGCGTGCGCCCGGTGGTCATCCAGTCGGCGATCAGCTTGCCCATGCCGGGGCCGTCCTTGACCCAGATCGCCACCGCATACCACAGCCCGCGCAGCTTGCGGCTTTCGCCCATGGACGGGCCGCCATCGGTGGTGGTCTGCAACAGGCCGTTGAAGGAATGGCTTTCGTTGAAGCCCAGCTCGGCCAGGATGGGCGTCAGCTCCATCGCGCGCTCCAAGGGCTCGATCACGTCATCCAACACCAGATCGCGCTGCGAGGGCGACAGCCGGGCCTGATGCTTTTCCAGCAGGTCGCGCGGATGGACCATCCGCACGTCCTTTTCATAGTAATAGCCCCATTCGATCTGGCCGCCCTCGGTCGTGCTGGGATCGCCCGTGTCGCGCAGATAGGCGGAATTGCCCTGATCGCGCAGCAGCGGCCGCCCGATCTCCAGCCCCGTGCCCGCGAATTCGTCATAGGGGCCGAAGAAGGTCAGCGGGTGGTCGACCGGCATCACGGGCAGGTCCTCGCCCGCCATCTCGGCGATCAGCCGGCCCCAGAGACCCGCGCAGACCACCACATGATCGGCCATGATCGTGCCGCGCGTCGTGCGCACGCCGGTGATGCGCCCGTCCTGATGCAGCAGCTCCAGCGCGGGGGTGTTGGCAAAGGCGCGCAGCTTGCCCGCAGCCTCGCCCATGTCGACCAGCTTGCCCGCCACCGTCTGCGAGCGCGGCACGACGAGGCCCGCATCGGGGTCCCACAGCGCGCCCTGGATCTGGTCCTCCTCCAGCAGGGGGAATTTCGCCTTGGCCTCGGCGGCCGAGATGATGCTGACATTGGTGCCGAAGGCGCGGCCACTGTCCACGCGGCGCCGCAGTTCGGCCATGCGTTCGTCATCGCCGACCCGCGCGACCTCCAGCCCCCCGATGCGCCGGTAATTGCCCAGCCTTTCATAGAAATCCATGGAATACATGGTCGTCCAGCAGGACAGCAGGTCATGGCTGGTCGCATAGCAGAAATCCGAGGCATGGGCGGTCGATCCGATATCGGTCGGAATGCCGGACTTGTCGATGCCGACGATGTCGTCCCACCCGTTCTCGATCAGGTGATGGGCGACAGACGCGCCGACGATGCCTCCAAGGCCGACGATGACGACGCGGGCGCGGGACGGAAAGCTGGACATCTGGGTCATCCTCAGGATCTGGGGCGGGGATGCGCCATGGCGCATTCCTCCGGTCGAAGGCCCCGACAATGCCGCGCCGCGCGCCCGCGCGACAGGACGATTGCGTCACCCCGCCATGAAGCCTACGACAGGATGGAACCGCAGACAGTCCCCGAGAGGTCGCCATCCGCCCCGCCCCATCCCAAGCGCGCCCCGCGACCCGCCCGCTGCGCCCCCGGCCGGGCCGGGCGCGGCTGTCGGTGGGCTTCGTCCTGGCGCGCCGCTTCACGCTTTGCGCCTTCGCCAATTTCGTCGACGTGCTGCGCCTGGCCGCGGACGAGGGCGACCGCAGCCGCCCGATCCTGTGCAACTGGGCCGTGCTGTCCGACAGCATGGAGCCCGTCCCCTCCAGCTGCGGCATCGGCGTGCAGCCGCAGGAACGCTTGGGCGATCCGGGGCGCTTCGACTATGTCGTGGTCATCGGCGGGCTGATGGAGGATGACGCCGTCCTGCCCGCGGCCCATCGCCGGTTCCTGCAGGATGCGGCGGCGGCGGGGGTGCCCTTGGTCGGCGTCTGCACCGGGGCGTTCCTTCTGCATCAGGCGGGGCTGCTGGAGGGGTATCGCTGCTGCGTCAGCTGGTTCCACCATGCCGATTTCCTGGAACGGTTCGAGGGGCTGAACCCGGTCACCGACCAGATCTTCGTCGTGGACCGCGACCGGCTGACCTGTTCGGGGGGCGCCAGCTCGGCCCATCTGGCGGCCTATCTGGTCGACAAGCATGTGGGCCGCGCCCAGGCTCGCAAGAGCCTGAACATCATGATCATCGACGAGGCGCTGCAGGCCGAAAAGCCCCAGCCCGGCATCACGATGGAATTCAAGACCCGCGACCCGATGGTACTGCGGGCGCTGCTGCTGATGCAGCAGAACATCGAACAGCCCTTCACCGTGGCCGAGATCGCCCGCCGCATCGGCCACAGCAAGCGCCAGCTGGAGCGGCATTTCCAGACCGCCCTCGGCACCTCGCCCCAGGCCGCCTTCCTGGACATGCGGCTGTCGCTGGCCCATCACCTGATCGTCACGGGGGACCGGCCCATATCGCAGATCGCGCTGGAATGCGGCTTCTGCGACAGCTCGCATCTGAGCCGCATGTTCCGCCGCCGCCACGGCCAGACCCCGCAGGCCCTGCGCCAAGGCCACGCGCAGGACCGTGCCGGGCGGGTTTAGCGGCCTCTGCGGGCCGACAGCAGCGCCACCGCAATGACATCCGAAAACCGCCCCGAAGACGCGTCGGTCCTACCGCCCGAGGTAATCGTTTCGATGACCGGGGATCATGAAGCAAAGAAGGAGATCACCACCAGGAGGCACGGGGGGGCCTTGCCCTTATAGATCGCCCCGTCTTCAATAGCGGCGCCGGGACTGTCGCCCTTCCGGCCAGCCCGAATGAAACCGCGTCCGATCACCCGTCATCGGACGCAATGAACGCTTTAAGTTGGTCGCGGCTGACAGGTTTGGTCAGAAAGACGACGGAGGGATCCCGCGGCCCCGATTGCAGGTGATCGCGGGAATAGCCCGACATCAGGGCGATGCGGATATGCGGATGGGAGGCGGCCACCGAATGGGCGAGATCGACACCCGTCTCGCCGGGCATGACCACGTCGCTGATCATCAGGTCCAGATCGGGTTCGCGGGCAATGACCTCACGGGCCTCGGCGCCATTGGCGGCGATCAGCGCATGACAGCCCAAGGAGGTCAGCATCCGCGCCACCACCCGCGCGACCGCAGGGGTGTCATCGACGACCAGCGCCTTGACATGCCCGGCGACCGCGGGCGTCGAGGCAGGTCCCGCTGTCTCCATATCGCGGGTATCGACGGGGGCGACGGCGAAATACATGCTGACCGTCGTGCCTTGGCCCGGGACGCTGTGCAAGGTGACGAAACCGCCGATCTGTTCCAGATAGCCCCGCACCCGCGACAGTCCCAGCCCGGACCCCTGCCCCACCTTGCGGGTGGTGAAAAACGGCTCGAAGACATGATCACGCAGATCCTCGGGGATGCCGCTGCCGCTATCCTCGACAGACAGCTCGACCCAGGTTTGGGGGGCCTCGCCATTCGGGTTGGCACGTTCGACGGCGCCAAGGGCGATGCGGATCGTGCCGGTGGCCTCGATCGCCTCGCGGGCATTGATGACCAGGTTCAGCAGACAGCTTTCCGCCATGGCGGCGTCGAACAGGACAGGGGGCACCGCATCGGCAATATCGACATCGATGCGGATGCGCGATGGCACCGCCCGGCGGATCAGGGGCGTGACCGAGTGAAGAAACACCCCCAGATCCGCGGTTCGCGGCGACAGCTTGGATTTCCCGGCAAAGGCCAGCAGGCTGTCGTTCAGCGCTTTGCCGCGCATCACCGCCGCGCGGGCTTCGGCGATCAGCAGGCGGGTCTCGTCGGGGTCGGTCGTCACCTCCAACAATTCGATATTTCCCAGGATGACGGCCAGCAGGTTGTTGAAATCATGGCTGACGCCACCGGCCATCTGACCGATCAGGGCCAGTCTTTCGCCGCGATGGCGCTCCTCCTCGCTGCGGCGCTGTTCGGTCACGTCATCGGTCAGGATGACCGCATGGCCGCAACCGCCATCCTGTCCGGCCAAGGGAACGGCGATGCAGTCGAAGATCTGGCGCCGCCCCAGACCATCCCGACGGGCCTCGAATTCCAATACGTTCATCCGGCCAAGGGCCTGGCCGATATCCTCGACACCGGGATGCAGGGTCGTGCCGGCGACAAGGTCACCAAAGGGCCGGCGCAGCACAGCCCGGCGATCGGCCCCCCAGAGGGTCGCCGCCGCGATATTCGCATAGGCCACGGGCCAGGTCGGCATCGGACCGGACCCCACCTCCAGCATCACCGCGCCCGAGGTCATGGCATCGATGGCCGTGCGGAACAGGCGCAGGTCGCGCTGCTTGCGGACCTCGCGCGTGACATCGCGAAAATGCACCGCGACCCCCGTCTGCGCAGGATGCACCGTGATGTCGAACCAGGTCTCCAGCGGTTCGAAATAGGTCTGCAGTTTCTGTGACAGCCCGGTTGCCTCGACCGTGCGATAGGCTGCTTCAATGGCCGTATCGCGCAGATCGGGAAATTCGTCCCAGAGCGATCGTCCGACCAGATCCTCCGGGGCACGACGAAGCATGTCAGCCGAGGCGCCGTTGACAAAGGTGAACCGCCATTGCTTGTCCAGCAGGAAAAATCCGTCGGGCATGGTCCGCAGCACGAAGGCCAGTTCGGCCTGGGCCCGTTCCCTGTCGGCCACGGCGACACGCTCCGAGGTGATATCCTGGAACGCCCCTTGCAGGGCGACGATATGGCCTGACGCATAGACGGCCTCGCCGATGGTGCGCGCCCAGAAGACACGGCCATTCGCCGACCGGCACTGAACTTCGAGGTTCCAGGCGGTGCCGTCCCTCTGACAGGCATTGACCGCATCGATGACCTGCGCCTTCCACTTGCCGATATAAAAGGACAGGGCCAACTCGAGCGTCAGCTCGGCGGTTTCCGGCACCGCGAACAGATCATAGAGAAAAGGCGTCCATTCGACGGCATCCTCGCCGATCCGATAATGCCAGGCCCCCGTCTGACTGGCCGCGCATGCGCCCCGCAGCAATCGCAGTTCATCACCCTGATCCATGGCACCTCATGACAACGTCGACAGAACAGGCATTCACGGCAGAACGTCAGCCGCAGGTGATTTCATCCGTCGGCGAGGATAGCTGTCGTCGCGCCCTGGCAACAGACAGTAATTGGTCTGCTGGTTTCAAAAAGCATGACCGATTAGGGTAAGTGGTCGGCAGGTCTTCCCTGAATGCCATCCTCATGAAGCGTTGTCGGCGCAGCTTGGGCTGCGGCTGTAGAGGCGTGTATGCCTGGAAGGCCGGGCCGCAAACAGCAGCAGGACAGCGGATATAGATGACCGTCTGACGCCTCCATGGCCTGCGCTCATCCCTTGGCGGTCGGCCAGCCTGTTGGCTTACGGGCCGAACCCGGCTTGATCGTCAGCCGAACGGGATAGCCTGTCAGAGGCCCGATCCTATCCGATCGATGGAAAGCGGCATGTCCTGTCGCATACCAGCGGCATTACTGGCGTTCAGATGCAAGCGTTCACGAAAGACGCCGCTTGTTCCTGTGCTTCAGGAAAAAGCGCAGCATCTCGCGGGATGCGTCCGGCCCCGACGGGTCCACAAAGCGCCCGGTCCTGGAGCCGCCGGACCAGGCATGGCCTGATCCCTTGATCAGCCAATGCTCGACATAGGGCCGGCCACGCCCGATCCGGTGCTGCGTGCGGATATAGGTCCGGCCATCGGCGACCGCGCCGCGCTTTTCGACGGTCGCAAGCGGGCGATAGGTCTCCAAGGCCCGCAGGGCGACCAGGCGGCCGTTCCGGGGGGTGACGACCTTGTCCTCCTCTCCGTGGAACACGATCGTGGGGATCGCATCGACCAGGCGCGTGCCCGGCCAGCCCTGCTTCATGGCCAGGACGGCCGAGCCCTTGTCGCGCGCCGCATTGATGGGCAGGCCCGAATGGCAGCCAACCGCGGCAAAGATCTCGGGATAGGCATGGGCCAGCAGCATCGCACAGGACGCCCCGGCCGACAGCCCGGCCACATAGATGCGGCGGGGATCCACGGGGTGGCGCGCCTGGATGGCCCGGACCATGCCGGCCAGGACCTCCATCTCACCCGAGTCGCGGCCTTGGTCGGATGCGCGGAACCAGTTCCAGCAGCGGTTGGGATGGGCGCTGCGCGGCTGCGCCGGATAGAGGACGATGACCCCAAGCTCCTCGGCCAGCAGGTTCATCCGCGTCCCCTTGGCGAAATCATCGGGGGTCTGGCCGCAGCCATGCAGCATCACCAGCAGCGGCAGGGCCGCCCCCTCCTCGCCCGCCGCGCTCGGCATGAACAGCTTGTATGTCCGCGACCCCGAGGCCCCGGCATGCGTCCCGGCGGTGAAACGCCCAGCCCCGCCGCGTGCGCGGGGCGCTGGCTTCGCCGCGGTCTTGCGAGCCGGGCAGGTCGTCGTCTTGGTGGCGGCCTTGGTGATCTTGGACGCGGCGGTGATGGCCTGCGTCGTGGACCGGGCCATCACGGACATGAGGGCCGCGACCGAGGCGGGTCCCGCCCTGCGCCGCTTGGACGGAAACAACAGCCGGGAACGCTTGGCCACGCGATGCTCGTTTTCTGGAAATGGGGTCAGGTGTCGAATATAGGGATCGCCGACCTGCCGGTAAACCATGATGGCGACAGATCGGCCTGTGCCACCGGGCCGTTTCAGGGGCATTGGGACCAGCCAGACCCGTCAGCCAGCCCGGGGACAGGGAAATGCGGGCACCCGGGGGGCGCCCGCATATGGCATGGCATGACGCGGGGTCACGGCAAGGATGCCGGAATCAGAGGATCCCGCGATCGCGCGCCGGATCCGCCGTCAGCGGCGATCCCGCGGCCTGGCCGGTCGCCGCCACGCGCAGGTTGTTCTGGACGTGCTTCACACCCGAGGCGCGCTCGGCCACATCCTCGGCATGGCGCTTGGCGAAACGCTCGGGGACCGTGCCGTTCAGGGTCACCTCGCCGTCCTGCACCGTCACCTCGATCTCGGTCGCGTCGAGACGGCCGTCATCCATCAGGCGCTCACTGACATCTTCCTTGATGCGCTCGTCCGACCGGGTATAGCCCTTGGGGCCCTTGCCGCGATGCTTGTCCATCTCGCGGCGGCGGCTGGCCTCCTCGTCGCCGAACCACGAGGCGACCTCGTCGCCCGCGCGGTCAAAAAAGCCACGCTCGTCATCGCGGTCGTCGCGGCCGCGGGACCGGCCATAGCCGTCATTGGACGCATAGGGGTCAAAGCCCCGCTCGGCCCGCAGGCCTCCGCGGCGGCCATAGCCGTCGTCGTCGCGGCCATAGCGGTCGGCCTGCCCATAGCCGCGGTCATGGGACCGCGCCCGGCTGCCGTCATCGTAACGCTCGCGGCGCTCATCCATGTCGCGGCGGCGCTCGGCCTGGTCGTCGCCGACCCAGGACTTGACCTCGTCGGCGGCCTTGTCGGTCCAGTCGCGCGAATTGCGCGATGCGTCGCGATTGCCATAGTCGCGGCCGGGGCGGCCCATGCGATCTCGGTCGTCGTATTCGTTAGCCATGTCGTGTTCCTCCTGTAGACACGGGCGCCTTCGGGCACCTCGGATGCAGAAGAAACAGGGGGCGGCGGCCAACTGTTCCGGCAAATAAATGTTATAGACGGGCTTAGCTGCCGCCAGCTGATCACCCAGCTTGAGCGAAAAGAACAGCATCGATTGAGGCTTGCCTGTAGCGTCTCGATGCAGGCCCTCGCAGCCAGTCCTGACGCGACGCGGGAAATACCAGACATTGCCCTTTTTATGGATGTACTTGGCAGACAAGCGAAAAGCCCCTGATTCTGACAGTAAGACCACGGCGTCACCTTATGTGTCACCTTGCGGTCTCTAGATCTGTCACCAATCAGTTGTTTTCGTTGAGAAAACCTGTCCAAAGGTGGCGGAGACGAAGAAGTTCAAGCGAGCCATGCACGATGCCTCAGGGGACGTCGCGAAATGATCGCAAGTTATTGTTTGTAAATAATTTTATTCCTCAATAATGCTCTCAGCCCCTCATGCGCGCTTAGTCAAGCTCGATGCCGTTGGATACCCTTTTCCTAGCAGGGTAACACCCGAAAGGAAAACACATGTCTCTCACAGTAAAGAAGCTTGAGGCTGCCAGGTTCGGTATTGACAAGGAGCGCCTCAGCGATGGGAACGGCCTTTATGTCCGCCTATATCCTTCCGGCGCAAAGCGCTTTCAGGTTCAGGTCCCTCGCGAGCGGGGGGATAAACGCCGCTTGTGGATTACCTTGGGTGACTTCCCCAAGCTCTCTTTGAAGGAAGCGCGCGAAACGGCGGCTTGGATCCGGCTCCAGGTTGCTCGGGACTGGAGCGCCAGCCGCCTGCGCGCAGCACTGGCTACCAGCACTTTCGACGCGGATCATGCGAGCCAGGACTCTGCGAAGCCCTCCAAGCCGGCCGTGCTGTTCCGGGAGGTTGCGGCGGACTGGTTCGAGCGGAAGCGTCACGGCCTGAAGAACGGCAAGCACATCGCGCAGAACTGGACGACCATCGAAACCTACACCTTCCCCCGCTTGGCGGATCGCCCGATCACAGAGATCACGAAACCTGAAGTCGTCGATACTTTGAGGCCGATCTGGCACGAGAAGAACGAGACGGCGCGCCGCACTCTCGGGCGACTGCAGGAAATCTTCGAACTGGCCGAGTTGCAAAGCCACATCACGTCGAACCCGGCCCGCTTCAATCCGCAAACCGCCTTCGGCAGGGTTCGCCGGAAGACGCAGCATTTCGGATCGCTCCCCTGGGAGCGGATGCCGGATCTGTGGCAGTGGTTGGTGGAGGTGCGCTGCGACGAGATCACCCGCCAGTTCGTGATGCTACTGCTGCTGAGCGCAAAGCGGACCGGCGAGGTCAGGTTCGCGCGGCATTCGTGGTTCAGCGGACCGCCTCTGGAGGTCTGGGAGACGCCTGCGGAGTATATGAAGATGGGTCAGAGCCATCGCGTCCCGGTCAGCCGCCATATTGCGACCATCTTGGACAACATGGCGATCCTTTCCGGTGGAGATGGATATCTTTTCTCGAAGCCCCACACCAAAAGCGGTGTCATATCGGAAAATGCTGCGCTCAACCTGCTCAAGCGTTTTGATGCCTCCATCACTGGCCACGGCGCCCGGGCGAGTTTCAAGGGGTGGGCGCGGTCGCAGGGCTGTTACCAGCGGGACACCATAGAGTTTGCTCTGGCTCACGGCCTGCCTCCCCTCGAAGCGGCCTACATGCGTGAGGACCTCCTGGAGGAGCGGAGGCCGATGATGCAGGATTGGGCAGACTTCGTGACCGGTGGCGACAGTGTGCCGTCGCTTCGATTGCTAGGATCCTGACCCACTGACCCAGCAGTGCGCCCGTGGTTCGTCAACTGTCACGCTGCCGTCGCAGCTTCTGAGGCCCCTGCGCCTGCTTGCCGCTTAGCAGTGGGACACTATCGATAACCCCCACCGTTTTCTCCCCGCGTGTGCGGGGAACAGGATCCAATCCCCATCGTTGCGGCTGTAGGGGTCGGTTCATCCCCGCGTGTGCGGGGAGCAGCCCGCACAGCCGATGAAGACGTTCGGGTGCAGCGGTTCATCCCCGCGTGTGCGGGGAACAGCCCCAAGCGTCGATAGTGACGCGGATAACAGGCGGTTCATCCCCGCGTGTGCGGGGAACAGGCGTTGCTGGGGTAGCGCGTGTCGATCAGATCCGGTTCATCCCCGCGTGTGCGGGGAACAGTGGTTCTCGGCAAGAGAGCCTTGGATCAGCACCGGTTCATCCCCGCGTGTGCGGGGAACAGCGCGTCTATGGCTCGCCGGTGCGCCTGTCGCCCGGTTCATCCCCGCGTGTGCGGGGAACAGGCCTGACGAACCGTAGCGCGGCGGAACGGAATCGGTTCATCCCCGCGTGTGCGGGGAACAGCCACAGGCGGCGAGGGTGGACGCACGGCGGTTCGGTTCATCCCCGCGTGTGCGGGGAACAGTCAAAAGCGCGCGAGGCAGCCATGTCCGCCAGCGGTTCATCCCCGCGTGTGCGGGGAACAGGTCCAGGTCGATCTGCAGGGCGGTCAGCTTCTCGGTTCATCCCCGCGTGTGCGGGGAACAGCGACAGGATCAGGGATCGCTGGCCACCAGCATCGGTTCATCCCCGCGTGTGCGGGGAACAGGGCGTTCTGCACCATCTGATTGAGAAGGCTGCCGGTTCATCCCCGCGTGTGCGGGGAACAGGCATAACTGACCCCGAGGCCCGCCGCGCCGCCCGGTTCATCCCCGCGTGTGCGGGGAACAGGGCGGCACCGTCACCAAGTGCCCGCCCATGACCGGTTCATCCCCGCGTGTGCGGGGAACAGTCGACCTCTCGGGCCTCGATCTGCCGCCCCGGCGGTTCATCCCCGCGTGTGCGGGGAACAGCCGGTTTGCGGCGTCACGATAAACATCTCGATCGGTTCATCCCCGCGTGTGCGGGGAACAGATAAACGCCACGGACGCGGGCGTGATCTATGACGGTTCATCCCCGCGTGTGCGGGGAACAGGCCACCCCGAACGCTTGCGCAACCGCCCAAACCGGTTCATCCCCGCGTGTGCGGGGAACAGTCAAGCAGGACGGGCTTGCTGTTGGCGTCCAGCGGTTCATCCCCGCGTGTGCGGGGAACAGCGTTCCTAGCGGGTAACTCCCCATATTCACCCCGGTTCATCCCCGCGTGTGCGGGGAACAGGGCGCGGGCAAGGATGCAGTTGTCGGTGTAATCGGTTCATCCCCGCGTGTGCGGGGAACAGGTGGACAGCGACGGCGTTTCGCTGCTGTCCGGCGGTTCATCCCCGCGTGTGCGGGGAACAGTCCGTCGATGGTTGCAGAAAACGCCCCCGCATCGGTTCATCCCCGCGTGTGCGGGGAACAGGTCAGCGGTCGCCGCTCCCAGCTATTGCCGTTCGGTTCATCCCCGCGTGTGCGGGGAACAGTACCACAGGGACCCGTCCGCCGCGCGGCCGTCCGGTTCATCCCCGCGTGTGCGGGGAACAGTCGCGGATCAGCGGCGGCACCGCGCCTTATACCGGTTCATCCCCGCGTGTGCGGGGAACAGCTGGCGGGAAACCTCCATCTGGAACGCGATTTCGGTTCATCCCCGCGTGTGCGGGGAACAGTGAGGGCGGCAAAATTCGGCATTCCGGGGAGGCGGTTCATCCCCGCGTGTGCGGGGAACAGCGGTCACGGTCGAGCTGATCAACGCGAAGCAACGGTTCATCCCCGCGTGTGCGGGGAACAGCCAGACAGCAGCAGCGCAGTGAGTAAATCGCTCGGTTCATCCCCGCGTGTGCGGGGAACAGCCATACATACGAGAGAAAACGCAGTTTTGAAACGGTTCATCCCCGCGTGTGCGGGGAACAGAAGACCGTGTTCGATCAGACGCGCCCGGTCGCCGGTTCATCCCCGCGTGTGCGGGGAACAGGGCGCGGGTCAGCGCCTCGTTAGAAATTGCGCCGGTTCATCCCCGCGTGTGCGGGGAACAGATCATGTCAGCCCCTCCGGTGCTTCATGGCAGCGGTTCATCCCCGCGTGTGCGGGGAACAGTATTTGCACAGCGCACTGCTGCCGAACAACCCCGGTTCATCCCCGCGTGTGCGGGGAACAGATCGGACCATTCCACGCAGGCCGCCTCCGCCGCGGTTCATCCCCGCGTGTGCGGGGAACAGCCCCAACAACGTGAAGCGGATGCGCCGTCAATCGGTTCATCCCCGCGTGTGCGGGGAACAGCAATTGCGCGTCCACAGGCTCTCGACGTGGGGCGGTTCATCCCCGCGTGTGCGGGGAACAGGTCACCCGCGCCGTCAGGAGCTGCTCGCCGGTCGGTTCATCCCCGCGTGTGCGGGGAACAGGCGGCGAAGAAGCCGGTCACGACGCCGTGGTCCGGTTCATCCCCGCGTGTGCGGGGAACAGCGAACTTCACTGACACCCTGCTCAACGCATGGCGGTTCATCCCCGCGTGTGCGGGGAACAGTGAGGGAGCTGCGCGATGCGGACGGATGCGGACGGTTCATCCCCGCGTGTGCGGGGAACAGGCGTAGCCCGTGCCGCGCTGGCGATGTATCAGCGGTTCATCCCCGCGTGTGCGGGGAACAGCCAATCATGGCTGTTACCCGTCTGTCCGACGCCGGTTCATCCCCGCGTGTGCGGGGAACAGCGCCCAAGACGCGACCCACCGCCAGAAATCATCGGTTCATCCCCGCGTGTGCGGGGAACAGAGGGAGGCGGGGGAATGAGCGCGCTCAAGCGCCGGTTCATCCCCGCGTGTGCGGGGAACAGAACTACCCCCGCAAGAAAAGCTGGGGTGAAATCGGTTCATCCCCGCGTGTGCGGGGAACAGCATGTGCCGGGTGTGGGCCATTTTTCTAACTCCGGTTCATCCCCGCGTGTGCGGGGAACAGTTGTCCCATCTTCGGGATTATCCGGGGGTGGACGGTTCATCCCCGCGTGTGCGGGGAACAGAACCCCAAGCGCCATCGCGCGGTTGACTTCAACGGTTCATCCCCGCGTGTGCGGGGAACAGGCCAGGGACTGAACCGAAAACCACCGCCACGCCGGTTCATCCCCGCGTGTGCGGGGAACAGCAGATCGCAGCAATGGTTGCAGCGCCGACAGACGGTTCATCCCCGCGTGTGCGGGGAACAGTGCCGCCGCCTGCGCGATGGCCAGGCGCTCGGCGGTTCATCCCCGCGTGTGCGGGGAACAGATATATCGAACCATGGCGGTTTCCGGCTTTCCCGGTTCATCCCCGCGTGTGCGGGGAACAGACCTACGGCAGCGGGCATGTCTATTTTGGAACCGGTTCATCCCCGCGTGTGCGGGGAACAGAGGCGCGCTGCGATGGCAGCGTAGGACTCGCCCGGTTCATCCCCGCGTGTGCGGGGAACAGGAGGTGATCGAGGTCTCTGCCTTGCCCCAGGGCGGTTCATCCCCGCGTGTGCGGGGAACAGATCGCGTTTTGGTCCAGCGTGCGGTTGCCTTCCGGTTCATCCCCGCGTGTGCGGGGAACAGTCTTGCTACAAACTGTTGATCTACCGATACAATTTGAAGCTCGTCGGTTCTACCGATCTCATGATGCATCCGATGGGAAGAACGATACAAGCTTCAGCCCATCAAAATCGACCGGCATCCGACGGTTTCGACCCGCCGTGGCGAATTCATAGCCCTGATCTGTAAGGGCGCTCCAGATCATCACCGCATCGCCTTTTTCGATCCCGCCGGAGACTTGAGACCATATCATTTCGCGCGTTCTGGTCGAATAGTCGCCGACATAGACGCCTGCCCGGACCTCCACCAGCCAGGCGGCCAGCCGTCCCCGCAATCGGGGCGGCGCGTTCGAGACGACGACCACGATCATCCGCGGTGCCCGGAATCACCCGAGCGGTCATCCTCGAAGGCCGGGCCGATCGCATCCGGGGGCGGGTCTGGACGCGGAAGCTCCCCGGCCTCGAGGACCTCTTCAATTCGGGGGATGATTTTCGCAAGAAGGCCCGTCTTTCGGAAGGCGTCGCGGCAGGCCAAACGAACCGCGCGGTCGGGCGACATGTCCAGCTTGCCCCGCTCGGCGAGACCCGCAATGCGGAACGCCTCGGGCACGACCGTGTCGAACTTCCACAAATCGGCGATGTCATAGACAAAGGAAAGGGGCTTGCCGCTGTGCAGAAACCCAATGGCGGGTGCGTAGCCTGCGGCCAGAACGGCGGCCTCGGTCAGCCCATGCAGGCAGGCAGTGGCAGCCGAAAGGCAGCGGTTAGGCATGTCGCCGGCCTCCCAGTCCTTGGGGTCATAGGCGCGGCGTGACCAGTTGACGCCGTGGGCCTTGGCCAGCAATTCGTAGGTCTTGCGCACTCGCACCCCCTCGATTCCGCGCAGTTGGTCTATCGAGCGTCGCTGCGGGGCCTCTTCCCCGAAACGCAGCGCATACATCTTGCGCACGACCCGCAGGCGGGCGGCGTCATCCAGCGCCAGCCGGGCCTGCCACAACAACCGGTCGGCCCTTGCTCCGCCTGGCTGACCCGCAGAATAAAGCCGCACGCCTGCCTCTCCGACCCAGGTGATCAGCGTGCCGGTCCGCGCGGCAAGCGCGATGGCTGCGTGCGAGATGCGCGCCCCCGGCTCCAGCATCACGCCCGCCAAGCCGCCGATGGGTATCTGCGTGCGAGTGCCATCGGCATTGACGGCCACGAAGGCACCATCAGCCACGTCAAGCTGCGCACGCTCGACGAAGACCAGCGTAGAGCGGTCCTTCATCTGGATCGGCCGCGGCGGCGGCAGTCCCGGCAAGCTCATGGCAGCGTGGCTCGACGGATCATCATCAGCCCATGACCGAAAGATTTCGCGCGACCAAAGCCTTGCGCCATGCTGTCGATGAACAGAACCGGATCTTCAATGCGGATCATGCCTGACAGGTCTAACACCCCGAACTGGGGCTGCCTCTTGCGGGGGCCGCGGTGGTCGGGAAGCGCCACCACGGAATAGTCTGAAACCTCAGCACGTTCCACGCCAAAGCCGCTGCGGCTTCCCTGTCCGTCCAGCCAAGCACGGCCTGCGGCCTCGGCGGCGCCCATCCGAGCCTCGGCCCGTTCGCCCTTGGGAAGATCGCGGATTGCATGCATGACCACGTCGTCATGCTTCCGCCGTTCCTTGCCTGAGGCCGTCATCTCTCCCGTTTTTCGCGTGCGCGTGGCATTGGCGCGCAGCACGAAATCCAGCCGGTCGCCGGGCGCCAGCGCGGGCGCGAATTCCTTGACCTCGGGGGGACGGAAAAAGGGCGAGTCGGTCGGGCGTCGGCGCGACAGGACGAAGAACACGCCGTTTCCCTCGGCCCGCCACAGGAAATCGCGTGGGGCATCGGGATCGCCGGCGAAGGCCGACCACAACAAGCGGTGATGGGCGTCCTGCGCGCGCCCGCGTTCCTCAGGGTCGATCAGGCGCTTCAACGCCGCGACCGAAGGGGCGTTCGACAGGGTCAGGCGCGACAGAAACAGGCTCATGCGTCCTCCGCAAAGGTGGTCACGTGAACCTCGCGGCTGGTGAAGTGCCACAGCTGCCGGTCCAGGGCCACGTCATTGCGGCGCTCGATTCGGGCATGGTCCGAGGGAGCATCTGAATAGAGGGCCAGGGGCGGCGGGACGGGACGAAACCTTGGCATCTGGGCCGATGCCAAGGCGGTTGCGGCATCCGGAGCGTCGATCAGACGAGGCGCGGGTGGTGCCGATAGCGGGCACGACTTGCGGCCCAGATACAGCGTGAACACCGGCCTCAGCAGTGCGTCACGAAGCGGCGCCATGTCCAGCCCCCAGACCGCCACCGAATAGACCACACCGCAGCGGTAGTCGCGCTGCGTAAGCGTCGTATTGACCGCCCGCCCGGCCTGGAGAAGGGCCACCGCATGGCTGTCGGGCCGCCGCGCGGCGGCCGTCGGCACCGTCTGGACGGTGTGATAGTCGCGGAGCGGCTGGCCGATGTCATGGACGGCGACCGCCACGCGCAAGGGCTCCAGCGCCGCGAGGCCGGGGGCATCATCGCGACGGATGCCTTTGGCTGCCGCCAACAGGCCCAGGATCGCCGAGCGGGCGGGCCAGGTCAACGTGCCGCGCCGCTCGTGCCCTGCCAAATCTCCGTTCGCAGCCAGATTGGCCACCAGGGTAAAGACCAGATGCTCAGTCATCCTGCTGCCCCAAGGCAGAGGCCGCAAATTCCTCCAGCCCCGCGAGCGTGCCCTGCCGCGCCCGGACATCCATGATCTGAACACGGTCGGCGGCTGGTCCATAGGCGTCGTCGATGGCGCCGGCCATCTCTGTCAGTGCCGTGACCGAGGCCTCCAGCAGATCCTCGCCCTTGACCGGAGAGAAAAACGCGCCGGTCAGGTCGCGGGGGGCGGCACTGCCGATTTCGGCCCGGATATGTCCGGCACGCGGCCGATGTGCATGGCTGTTCTGCTTTCCCGACGGAGTAGCCGTGGCCATCGCCTGCACCAGCGCCCGCAGCCCGCGCGCAGCCAAGGCCCGGTCCCCCGCAAGGTTCGCGACCAACAGATCGCAGTTCACGCAGGCATAGAGGTAATAGACCCCGGAACCGAAGCTGTGCTCTCCCAGATGCGCGCCGCCGGAATCGTCGTTGCGCGTCTTCAGGTCGTCGACAGCGGTGAAATAGTCATCCTCGGACTGTGCTCGGTGGGTGGTAATGGCATGCGAAATCTGCACTGCCGCCTCGCGATTGAAGCCCGGATTGTCAGCCAGCATCCGCCCGAACATGGCGATATCGACAGCCCCGTCAGCCGTGCGCAGGACGGTCTTGGCCAGGTCCTTCTCGGTGGGCAGCGCTTCCCCCGCGAAAGCCTTGTCAGCCAGCTCCAGTGCAAAGGCGCGCTCGTCAGGAGAGATGAAGGCCAGGGTGGTGCCCTGAAGTGCATCGGGACGCTTCTTGTCGGCTGCCTCGATCTTGCCGAAGACCTTTCCGATCTCTTCGGCCTTCTTGCGCGCGGTCTCGGCATCGGCGCCGCGTTCGATCAGATGCTTCCGCAGCATGTCGCCCATCAGCTTGGTGCGCTGGCCCATGTGACCTGCCAGCCCCTGCTGGAACGGCGGCGAGACCCGCACCGCCCGCTTGATCGATTGGCTGGACAGGCGCAGGCGCGGCGCACCGCCGACCGTGGCCTGCTTGGGGCGGCCCTGATCGTCGCGATTCGGGTTCGAGGGCGGATAGGCGGTCAGCAGATGCAGTTGCAGGAATGTCGTCATTGCGAAATCTCCGTATCCTTTACGCCGCTTGCGCCATTCAGGCGCAGGCCGTTGAAATAGTCGAAATACCAGTCCTGCCGGATCTTCTCGCCCCGGTCGGGATCGTCCCAGTTCAGCACGTCACGGCCCAAGGCCGCGACATTGCAGCGACCGTCAGTCAGCGCGATTGCGCGGCGCAACGCGCGGGGCAGGTCGGCCGCCTCGCTGCGGACCAGCGCCTCGAACCGGGCACGTGACATGGCGGGCGGATCGCCCACACCCAGCACCCGTGCCAGAGTGCGCTGATCGTTGCCCTCGACACGCGCCAGCACCTGCACGACGCGGATCAGAGCCAGCGGGCGGTGCCGCAACCACGGCGCCTTGGCCACAAGGTCATGGACCTGCGGTTGGGCCAGCACTTCGGGCCCGTTCTCGGCTCGCCGCAGCCTGGCGCGCAAGGCGCGCGCAGCGGATGTGTCTTCACTTGGCCGCAACGCGGCATGCCACCATCCGGCAATCACCGTGCCGATATTCTCCGTCATGCAGCTTTCTCCCCACTTGCCAGCCTCAGTTCCGCATAGAGCTTTGCTCCAAGTTTGCCTTGACCGCTGAACAGCCTCAGCAACAGGTTGCGTTCGCGCAGAATGCCTTCGACCTCGGTAATGCGCGCGGTCCCCAAGCGGGACGTGGCCGCTCCGTCGAAGATCCGCAGGGCCGCCTGCCGCATCTCATCCAGCCACTGGGCTTCATTGCCTGGCTGCGCGGACAGAGCCTCGAAGGGGCCCTGTGTGCGCAAGAAAAACTCTTCGCGCAGCGCATCAAGAGCGGTGCCCTCACCCATCACGGGTTTAAGCGACTGTCGCAAGGCGGGGGCGCAAATCTCCGCAGCGGCAACCATACGATGGATACGGTCAAGCGTCTCACCATCGGCAATCAGCGGTTCAAGGGACAGGATGAAATCGCGCGGCTTCATGTTATCCATCGCCCAGCCCGCTACGATAACCGCTGCACCCTCGGTGCTGTCGACCCGCTCGCGATAGCCCGTCAGCGCCGCGGCCTGACGGCGCAGATCGCTGTGCGAGGCGGCGTTGATCCCGAGCCAGTTGCGATATCCAAAGGCCCCGGCGCGCGGATGCTGAGGCAACAGGTCGCCCCCGTCCTTCATCCGGTAATGAGGCGTCAGGGGATGCTCCCATTCCGCATAATTTGCACCATAGGGCTTCTGCAGCACGCCGGTCACCTGATCACCCTCGAAGATGAGGCGCAGCCTGCGGGGCATCCCGAAGAACGCCTCGGCCAGATTGCCGTCCTCTGGCGGGTGCGTGGCGACGCCGCCCTCGGATCGCCGGGTCGGCGCCATCCATGGCAGCGCCCTATGCCCTTGTGGACGGCCCAGAGGCACATTCGCCCAAATCAGATGCCACAGCCCCGGCATGGCCGGTTGGACCAGCGTTACCATCGGCCCGCCACCGCGCATCGAGGTGCGATTGCCCGCCCCGCCTGCCGGTGCCTGCGACTGCAACGTGAACAGCGCCATGGCGGCCAGCGCGGGATCCAGCCGCGGATAGCGACCGCGCCGCACCATCAGGTCGGCATTGTTCCGAGCCGTATTGCCGCCTGCAGAGTCGATGAACAGCATGTCAGGAGAGGCGATCTCAACCTTGCCATTCGCCGCCTCGAACCGCTCCTGGTCCTGAAGAAAGCGTGGTCCGTCGCCGCCTAGACTGAAAGCCGGTGCCAAGGGTTCCAGCGCCGCCCGCAGCCGCTCCGGGTCGGGGCCGCGCTCGGCCCAGTCCTCGACCTCATCTACTGGATCGGCAAGATAGACTAGACCGATCAGCAACTCGAGACAGGCGATGTTAAGATCGGCACGCGGCCAGTCGGGGAACAGCACATCGGGTTCGGCGATCTGGTCGGGGCGGATGACGCGGCGGCCATCGGTGCAGCGAACGGGAATCCACGGATCGGTGATGAGGTTGAGGGGCATCGAAATCTCCTTGAGACATCACAGCATAAGGCCCGCACAAATGCACGGGCCTTGCCCTCATCAGAAAAAAGCATATAAGTATGCTTGTCCGGATGAGGGGCTTTCTAGGGTATTTTTAGCACTGGATCTGCCTCCTCTGACTTGCTGCTGGAACAGCGGGTTGATGTTCGGGCCTAACAGCCTCGGGATTCGTCCCGAGGCTTTTTATTTATCTCCTATCCGCCAAAAGCCGTCAAGCGTCCGTTCGCTTACGCCATAAAGAATAAGTCCTTATATCCCCGCACGCGCGGGGAACTTGTGGAGGCCCGCTTGCGCCAAACGAACAAGTCCGGGTCATCCCGTTCGGGAACGCACCAACAGTAACCCCAAATCCGCATCATATGCCAGCCCCTCGCAGATCGTGCCATCCTCCTCGACGATGCACAGCGTGACAGAGACCTTGTGCCATTCCGGCCAATCCGCCGTGAACGCCGTCAGTTCGGGTTGATTCTGATCAGGCAGGTCCAGCCCCGCCAGCCGAGCGGCACTGGCCGATACTTCGCTGAGGGCTTCGGCTTCGGCGCGATCTGGCGCGTCGGACCACGGCCGCAGGGCATTGCCTTCGCGCCGCAGCAGCAACAGCGTGCGCGTCTCCTGCCCAAGCCTGGTGGGGTATTCGGCATCGTCCGAGGCACCGCCGCCGTCGCGATAACCGTCCTCGATCGTGATGGTGTTCTGGCGGGCCCTGTTGGCCCGGGCATAGCCCTCACCCAGGGCTTCGGTCTCGGCGCGTTCCAGTGCGGGCGGCACGGCGCGGGCATCGGGGCCATGCACGGCCTCGATCAGGGCGCGCAGGTTGCCGGGGGCACGAAGGTCGCCCGCTTCGGCCAGGACCTGAGCGGTCCGCCACTGATCGGCCTGCGGATAAACCCATGCGCCGCCCTCCAGAACGGCGTGGAGCCAGCGTTCATCCTCGACCCGCGCGGGGTCTGGGGCGACGATGTGCAGGACCGGCGCGGGAACCGGTCGGGCGGATGCGGGGCGCAGGTCCATGTGCCGCCACAGCCGCCCGGCCCGCTGGATCAGCGAGGCAATGGGGGCAAGGTCCGACACCATCACATCGAAATCCAGATCGAGGCTGGATTCCAGCACCTGCGTGCCGACCAGCACCCGCCCGGCGCGACCAGTGCCCTCGGGCCCGAACTGCGCCATCACCCGCGCCTCAATGCGTTTTCGATCCGCCAGTGTGAAGCGGGCATGCAGCAGGTCCGCTTCTATCCCACGCTCGCGCAGGGCAGCGACGGCGGCGATCGCATCATCGACCGCATTGCGCACCCAGACACAGGCCGCGCCCCTCGCCGTTGCCTCCGCCAGCAGATCCACGGCCGCAACAGCGTCGGGGAGCCGGTCGACGACAACATCACCCTTTGTCAGCGCGGGCGGAGGAAAGTCGCGGATCGCAGCCCCACCGGTGATAGAGAGGCTGGGATAGGCCGGGTCGTGGTCTTCGGCAAAGTCCCGGCCCGCGCCTTCGGCAAAGGCCCGCGACAGCCGCGCCCGCAGGTCCAAGGGCAACGTGGCGGTCAAGAGGATTGCAGATCCGCCCTGCATCGCATGAAGCCGTAACAGGGTCGCCAGCTCGTGCGCCAGATACGGGTCGCCCATCTCATGCGCCTCATCGACGATCAGCACCTTTCGCGACAAGCCCCAGTTGCGCAGCGTCGCGAAGCGCGTCGGCAACACGGCCAGCAATGCTTGATCAATAGTGCCCACCCCGATATCGGCCAGCAGGGCGCGGCGTCGGCTTTCGGCCAGCCAGTCGCCGCATACAGGCGCGTCCGAGCTTGGCGCCGCGTTGCGCACATCGCGGAACTCTACCGACAAGCCGGCGCGTCCATGGGCCAGCGTCAGCGATGGCTCTGACTGGAACAACCCTGTGACCACGCCGCGTGCGCGACGGAACATCGCATCGGCAGTCGCCATGGTCGGCAAAGCCAGATAAGCGCCCCGCCCCTTGTCTGCGCACAGCATCCGCTGCAACAGGATCAGCGCCGCCTCGGTCTTGCCTGCGCCCGTCTCGTCCTCAATGATCGGCAGCATGGGGCCGGGGGGCAGGGCGATGTCCCGTGCCGCCTGCTGCATCGGGCGCAGCGCGAAATTGAACAGCGGCTCAGCCTTCGGCGCGGGTGGCAACAGCCCAGCAGCCGCTAACGCTTTCGGAGCCTTCCAGCGGGCCATCTTTAGATAGTCGGGCAGGCTCAGTGTTGCAGAGGTTGGGGAGAACCATTCAGCGTTAGAGCCAACCCAATCCGCCACTGTCGTCACGCCAGCCAACAGCCACGTGAGATGCTTAGCCTCCCTGTTGCGCAGCCCCGATAACGACGCAGCAGGCCACAGATCGAGGCACACACGCACGAACGCCAGTGCATCCTCTTCCGCCTGTGCGCCCGCCATCGCCCGCATGGTTGTCCAATCACGATCCGGGGCGTGCGGTGGACGCCCATGATGACCGGCAATTGCAGCGATCAGCGGGCGCAGCGCATGGAACGTTCCCCCGAGTTGCTTCAACATCAGCGTCTCGGTGCTTTCGGCTCGCAGCCAAGCCTCGGTAACTTCCCAATGCTTCCAAGCCTGAGCACTGCCATTGTAGAGCATGTCCCGGAATGGCTTTCCAATCTTGCCGACGTCGTGCAGCGCAATAAGCAAACAAAATAGGTCCCTTCTAGGGTGGTCAGCCAGAAGGATCTCTGCGACCGCTGCGACATCCAGCATATGATATGCTGCCGGGTGCGCTGGCATTCCGCTGCTGGCGCTTTTGCCTGGCCAGCGTCCAATCTGAGACAGGTTCATAATGCTCACCTGGAAACCGACATCTAATTTCTAATTGCGCCTCCACAGCGGCGCCGATGGAAAACTAGCCACTGCAGCTAAAACCCGACGGCCGCGTTATGGGGTCACCAAATTACGTGCAGGGCCCGCCGCTTGCGCTAGGCCAAGAACCGTCATTGTCGAACTGTTGGATCCGTCGTGCACGAACCTGACGAGAGTAGAGTAGGCCGCAAAGAGGGAAGCGTCTCGCATTTGCCTGAGTAAACACCCTATCCTGAAAACCCATATCCCGCCTCCCGTTCTTCCAATCTCGCCCTGGCGCTGACCAGCGCGATCAACCTGCCATGCACCCGTCAAGGTCCAGCGATCTGCCGTCCTGGAGAGATTAGCCGCTCGGCGTGAAACGCGAAACCCGCCCGGATCTCAACATTGTGGATAGTGCCAGCGTAACGGGGGCAACAGGCGCTGTTACGAAATAGCTGTGTGAATTCAATTCTGTAACGTCGTAACGCCTGTAACGCCGGGGGAGAATGTGTTTATGTGCCCGTATGTGCGTATGCATGCGCGTATGTGTAGGCGAGTATGTATGTATATATGTTACGCTGTTACACAATACATTTATTTCTTTAACTTCAATAGCTTGAGCGTATCGAGGAGCGTAACGCCAGCGTAACGGCCGATACACCGGGGGCGAACTGGATTATTCATTCAAAATCAGTTTCTTACAGGATTTCGGCCATTGAAACTCGGCCCGGGGCGCTCACCGCTCTGGGCGCCGGTCGAGCAATTCCCTTACCGGATTTCCAGTCGGGCTCGAACGTCGGGTCATCCGTCTCGACGGGCGGAAGGGCACAGCAGATCGCGTCAGTGAGCGAAGATCGTCCATTTGATAACGAAAATGTTATTTCAAATGGCCTGTTGACACGGTGATTCGCGGCCGTCAGACTCACTTCATGCCGCGGCACATGCTGGGCAGGCCTCGGCAGGGCATCTCACCTCCCCGCCAAGGCCCTAACCTGCCAATCTTCTCAGGAGACTGACATGGCTACCGAGACCTCTAGCACCGCGCCCTGCGCGGCGAAAGCGCCTATATGGGCGGTTACTCCCTACGGTCGGCAGTTCATTGCCCTGCTGAACGCCTGGGGCGAGCACATCACCGCAGAGCGTATCCTGGCATGGACCGAGCCGTCCGATCCCCGTCACGGGCGGGCCCAGGCCCGGGTCGAGGAGGCGCTGCCGGGCTTTCATGACGCATTGCTCGCCATGATCGAAGCCACCCCGTCCGACCCGCTCGACGTGCCTCTGCGCCGGATGGTGTTGCTCGTGGCGACGCTTGTGCGCGAGGGCCGCACCTCGGCCTTCACCCGCTACGAGACGGTGAAGGGCGATCTCGAACCGTTCTTGTTCGCGCCTGGCGAGGGTCCTGCGGTCGCTGAGGTCCGCAAGATGCTTGCCGCCGCGGAGCGCCGCATCGCCCTGATGGCGCGGCTGTCCTGCTCTCGCACCGAGGGTGCCGCGCTCGAAGCCGAGCTTCTCGCGGCCTGACACCCCACTCATCGCTGACAGCCTAGGTGTTTGATCCCATGGTTTGATGGTGCAATCCTTTCGCAGGAATGGAAGGAAGCATTATGGGACAAGTTCGTCACGGGAGCGCCACGACCACGCACGCTGTCAGAGCTGCAATAATGAGGGCCGGCTCGCCATCGGTCCGAGGGCCTCGCCCGAATGATCGCAAGCTTCGCTCGCGCAGCTGAGCCGGGAGCTCGGCATCAACCCAAAGACTGTCGCGAAGTGGCGCAAGCGCGAGACAGTTGAGGACCGTAAGACTGGGCCGAAGGAGCCACGCTCCACGGTCTTGAGTGAGGCCGAGGAAGCAACAATCGTCGCGTTTCGGCGCCATACGCTGCTGCCGCTGGACGACTGCCTCTACGCTCTTCAGCCCTCTATCCCACATCTGACGCGCTCGGCGCTGCACCGATGCCTGCAGCGGAATGGCATTTCGCGACTGCCGGACGTGGGCGGGGACAAGCCCAAGCGTGCGAAGTTCAAGCGCTACCCGATAGGTTTCTTCCATATCGACATCGCCGAGGTGCAGACGGCCGAAGGCAAGCTCTTCCTCTTCGTAGCCATTGATCGCACCAGCAAATTTGCTGTCGTTCAATTGGCGGAAAAGGCCAACAGGAAAACCGCTTGGGAGTTCCTGGAGCACCTTCTGGACGTCGTGCCCTACCGCATCCACACGATCCTGACCGATAATGGCATCCAGTTCGCAGAGCAGCCTCGAAACCGTAACACTCCTTACTCTCGGCAAATGCGGTTCGACATGATTTGCGAGGCAAACGGGATCGAGCATCGGCTGACCAAGCCCAACCACCCGTGGACGAATGGCCAAGTCGAGCGGATGAACAGGACGATCAAGGACGCGACCGTCAAGCGCTACCACTACGACAGCCACAGCCAGCTGCGCACGCACCTCGCCGATTTCATCGCCGCCTACAATTTCGCACGCAGGCTCAAGACGCTGAGCGGTGTCACACCCTACGAATACATCTGCAAGGTCTGGACTTCAGAGCCAGACAGATTCATCGTCAATCCGATCCACCAGATGCCGGGACTGAACACCTAGGAATATGGCAATAAAAGCGCGGCAGATCGATGCATGGAATCGGGCCGCACGAGCAGTCATACATGACGACACGCCCGGATATTGCAGAACGCGCATCTTGCCGACCCGGCATCAAAAAGAGTTGAACTGATGATCCCGCATGGCATCATGAAACCTGTCTGCGACAGGCAGGCGCGTTGCGAGGGATTGTGACCGATGGACAAATTCAAGGCGCCTTTCATTGCCCGGATCCGCGAGCGTGTCGGTGATGACGTGCAACTGCGCCCTGCGCGCTGCTATATCGGCGATTCGCCCCGGCGGGGCATGCTGCGGCTCTACGCCTCGGCCGATCTGGCCAGCTTCATCGAGGTCGAGGAGAAGGCGATCGTCCACGTCGAACCGGTGAAGGATTCCGGTCTTGGCGCGGTCACCGTCTGGCTGCTGGCCGAGGCGAAGGTCGAGGTGACCGGCCGCAAGGCGTCGATCGCTGATTTCATGCGCGGCCAGTTGACGCGCGACATCTCGGATCTGGTGCCGGTCAGCCGCGTGACAGGGTTGAAGGACACGCCGATCGGGCCGCCGACCAGCGGCGCCATGCTGTCGCCCTATTTCGCGGGCACGCTGCCAGGCCTGACGCCCATCGGTCTGTGACGCAGGCATGGGCCGATATGCGCCGCTCAGCGAACGGGGAGCGCTGGCCTATGCGCTGCGCGAGGGGCTGATTGCCACGGTCGCGGGCCAGGATCTGTTGGTTGCGGCGCGCCATGGCCGAAACAGCGCCTTCATCCTGCGCGCTCCCGCGAACCGTCCGGGTCTGTTCCTCAAACAGGCGCGCGACGGCAATGCGGCCGATGCGGCCATCGGGCGCGAGGCCAGGCTGCTGCTGGCACTGGAGGGACAGGGGATCACGCCGCCGCTGATCCGGTGGGACGAAAGCGCGGGCATCATCTGCGTGGCCGAGATCGAGCCGGCACCGGTTCCGCCCTTGCCACGGGACGCGGTCCGTGCGCTGGCGTCGGCCCTTGCCCGTCTTCACCGGCTGCCCCCGCCCGCGACGCAGGATGCAGTGCCGCCATTGGTCACGGACCCGCGCTTCTGGCATGGCATGGCCGAACGCGCGCCGCTTTTCGCCGATCTTGTCCGCCAAGCGCCGGGGTTGGCGCAGGACTGCATGCGCGCCGGGGCGATATTTCGTCGTTCGGCGATGGTGCATGGTGATGCCAAGGTGCAGAACCTGCTGATGCCCCCCGGCCGCCCGGCCGCTCTCATCGACCTGGAGCTGGGCGGGGCGGGCGATCCCGCATGGGACATCGGCTGCATGATCGCGGATGCGCTGATGACGGCGTTGCTGGCTGCAAGCGATGAGGCGGGCTTTGAGCAGGCGGTGCAGGATGCCGCTGACTGGACCGCGGCGGGGCTGGCCGCCTATGGCACCCCGCTCCATCCACGCGATCCCGCGGATTTGGGGCGCATGGCGGCGCTGGCCTGCGTGACGTCGGTCTTTACCCAGCTTCAGGGCGTGCAGGACCTGACGCGCGCGCCGCTCAGTCTGATGCAGATGGCGATCGGTGGGCTGGCCGACCCCGCCGGGTTCTGGGCGGCCCTCCATGCTGGCTGAGGTCTTGCAGGCGATCCTCGGCGGCCTGTCATCGCGGGGTGATGCAGGCTACCGCTTTTTTGGTCGCAAGCGTGATCTGACCGCCGCACCACGATTTCGCGCGGGCACCGAGGCGTCGCGGCGCGGCATCCTGGTCCAGGCCCTTGCCCATGACATCTATGCCCGGCTGAACGAGATCCCGGCCGCCGAAACCGCCTTGGAGCTTGCCCATCCCCAAGGCAGCGATGGCAGTGTGCTGCCCCTGCGGCTGGATCAGGTGACGGCGGGGGGCATGGCGGTGCTGTGGCACGGCGCGGCTAGAATGACCTTGGCGCCAGGGCGATATCGTCTGCCCGTGGCCGCGGGACGCCAGCCAAGGCCCGGTGATCTGGCGCAGCTTGTCCCACGCAGCCTGCGTGCGGATGCACAGCCGGGCTGGATTTACCAGACGGCCCATGCGCCGCTGAACGCCCTTCCCGGCCGGATCGTGCGGATCTATCTCGATATTGCCGAAGACAGGGGCCTGCGCGCCGCAGAGATCTGCACTGAATGGGCGGAGGCCGAGGGCGTCGCGCTCGCCTTCAAACATGCCGCCACGGCCCGCAATCGGCGTGACGCCATGGTCCTCTATCTGGGCATCGAGCAGGCTGTGGCAATGGCACCCGAGCTGAGCGCGCTGTGCCAGCGTCTGTCGCCCCTGACGCGGGGACGCCAGGCAATGCTGACCCGCCCCCTGCTGGACGGGATCGGATATGCCGAAGATCCCATCACAGGCGGCAGCTTCGGCATGAGCCGCGCGGTGCTTCTGGCCGACATCGCCCTCGCCGTCGCCATTGACGGGGCCGAGCCGGAAACGCATCTCGGGCAACTTTGTGCGCGTGACGGGGTCGATGCGGAGAGACCGTGGCGCAACGCCTGCCGGGGTCCGCGCCCGGTCATCTGCGACCTGGCATGCTGAGCCGGGCAACCTCGGCACGGTTGACCTTGCGGGCGGGACAGGCGGCCCGACAGCTTGGCTTCCTGCTGCGCGATGCCGGGATATCCTTGCGCGAGGGCGGCATGATCTGGATCGACGAGATCGCGCCCCCCTCGCACGGATCGGCCGGTTGGTCGCGGCACGGGCCGATGGGCGCCGAACTGGGTCGCGGCCTGCCGGGAATTGTCCTGGCGCTCGGCCGGGCCGGGCTTGTCTGCGATTGCGCCTCGTTTACCCGGGCCGCGCAGGCGGCAGCGCAAGCCGCGCGATCCGCCCCCCGGCCCTTGGGACGCGGGGTGCTCACGTCACTGGCCGGGGCGCGGCTGGTCCTGGATCCGCTACTTACGCCCGGTTGGACGCGGGATCTCGGGCCGCCGCGAAAGCTGCCCATGGCCCATCGCAGTTGGTGGGACAGCAAGGATGCGGCTGCGATGGCAAAGGGGAACCCTGTCCCGACCGGTCAGGCTGCTCAGGACATGGTGTCGACCTGGGCGGGACGCTTGAATGGCGATGCGTGGACGAAATCCGATCTCGCCGCGTTGTCTGCCTTTTTGCTATCCTGCCCGTCCGACACGCTTCGCACGGGTCGTGCAGGGGTGCTGACCGTGGTGCCGCAAGCCGCCCTGGAACCGGATCTGGCCGATGCGCTGATCGTCATGATCGATGATCTGCTGGCCGAAGGCCCCCGCGGCCTGGCGCCCGCAGGTCCGATGCGGTTGTCCTATGCGGATGGTCTGGCGGGGTTGGTCGCTGTCCTGTCCAGCCTTGCCGCCGGGGCCCGATGGACGACGCTTGGCGGGCTGCCATGGGACAAACCCGCAAATGGCAGCCATGCCTGCTGATGCCTGCGTGGCGGCTGCAGACTTCGCCGACCCGATCCGTCTGTGCCGAATCACCACCGGCACAGTCGCGAATGGCGACCGCACGCACACGCGTTTCGTCGAACCATACGGGACCGCGACGTTCCTAAAGCATTCAGATTGGCAAGATTCGCCAAGCTGACGCGAAACACCGTGGCCGCAGCCGGATATGCGCTGAAGCCGCCCCTTGCACAGGCACCTGTCCAAAGGCGTCGCGTCGCGGCAGGGATCAGATGTCGAACATGCTGGGCAGCACGATCATGTCGCGGACCGTGACGTTGCGCGGCCGCGTCAGCATATAGATCATCGCGTCCGACACCTCCTCCGGCTCCATTAAGGCTCCGGCATCCTTCATCCGCTGCAGCCGCTCGGGCTCCCAGTCCGACAGCAGGGCCGAGACGACCGGACCGGGCGAGACCTGCGCCACGCGCACGCCCTGGCCCATCAGCTGCCGCCGCATCGTCTGCACGAAGCACGTCACCGCCCATTTGGAGGCGGAATAGACCGGCTCGACATGGATCGGCGCGTGGCCCGCGATGGAACAGGTGACGATGATGTCGCCCGTGCCGCGCCCGGTCATGTGCGGGGCGACGGCATGGACGTTCTTGATGACCGCATTGACGTTCAGGTTCAGCATCCGGTCGATGGCCGCCGGATCGGTATCCTTCAGATCACCGCCGATATAGCTGCCTGCATTGCAGAGCATGATGTCCAGATGGCCGACCTTGGCCAGCACCTCGGGCACCATCGCGTCGCAGCTGGCCGGGTCCAGCAGATCGGTGACCTGCGTGACCACATCGCCGCCCAGCTCGCGCGCCAGCTGGTCCAGCGCCTCGGCGTTGCGGTCGATCATCACGACCCGCGCGCCCGCATCCAGCAGGGCGCGCGTGGCGGCCAGCCCGATGCCCGAGGCCGCGCCGGTGATCGCGGCGATCTTGCCGCTGAGGGATTCGGACATGGTCTTCTCCTTGGAAATGATGGTGTTCAAACGGCCAGGAAGCCGCCATCCAGCGGCAGGACGGCCCCGGTGATCATCGCGGCGTCGTCCGACAGCAGCAGCGCGATGGCGCGGGCGACATCCTCGGCCTCGGCAAAGCGGCCCATCGGGTGGCGGGCCATCATCGGGTCCTTTTTGGCCGGGTCGCTCCAGGCGGCGGCGGCCAGTTCGGTCATGGTGACGGTGGGGGCGATGGCCGCGACGCGGATGCCGTGGGGGCCAAGCTCGCGCGCCATGACGCGGGTCGCCCCCTCCAGCCCGGCCTTCGAGGCCGCATAGGCGACGTGATCGGCGAAACCGCGATGGCCCGCGATGCTGGTGACGTTGACGATGACGCCCCCGCCCCCGGCCGCGATCCGGTCGCGCGCGAAGTCCTGCGCGCAGATCAGGGCGCTGCGCAGGTTGATGTCCATGACCGTGTCATAGCCCGCATCGGACAGCGCGATCAGGCTTTCCAGCACATTGGTCCCCGCGCAGTTGACCAGGTGATCGGCCCGGCCCGCTTCGGCCATGGCGCGGCGGGCGGCGGCGGGGTCCGACAGGTCCGCGACGATGCCGGTGCAGCCCGCGCCGAGGCTGTCCAGATCGGCCTTGGTGCGGCTGATGGCGCGCACACTTGCGCCCCGCGCGGCCAGCAGCTGGGCTGTGGCGCGGCCGATGCCCTTGCCCGCGCCGGTGATGATGACCGTCTTGCCGGTGAATTGCATGTGAACCTCTGGGAAATGGATCAGGGCATCCGGGCGCGGATCTGGCGCGCGGTGTCCTGCAATGTGACAAAGGCGGCAAAGCGCGCCTCGTGCAGGGCGCGGGTCCGGCCCGTCGCAGGGTCATGGGTCCGCGCGACGCGGGACATGGCGGGCATGGCGCGCGCAAGATCGGGATAGCCGCCCGAGGCCACCGCCCCCAGCATGGCCGCGCCCAGCAGCACAGGCTCGTCGCATTCGGCGCAATCGACCGGCAGGCCCGTCGCATCGGCCAGCAGCTGGCGGATCAGCGGATGCCGGCCCGCGCCGCCGCTGATCGCGATGCGGCGGACCGGGGCGCCATGATCGGCCTGGGTCTCGATGATCTGGCGCAGCCCGTAGCCAAGCCCGCACAGCCCCGCCACATAGAGCCGGATCAGCGACGCGATGCCCGCATCCATCCCCTGCCCCATCACCACGGCCCGCGCCTGCGGATCGGCAAAGGGGGCGCGGTTACCCAGAAATTCGGGGACCACATGCAGATGGCCCGCATCCTCGACCGCGCGCGCGGCGTCGCCTGCCTGATCGGCCAGCCATTCGGGCAGCGACCGCCCCGCCGCCCGGTCCAGCGCCTCGCCATGGGCGGGGTGCATGCGGATCAACTGGTCGATGGCCGCCCCCGCGACCGATTGCCCGCCCTCGTTCAGCCACATGCCGGGCACCATGGCCGAGAAATAGGGCCCCCAGACCCCCGGCACGAAGGCCGGATCGCGCGTCGTCGTCATCGTGCAGGACGAGGTGCCGAAGACATAGCCGAGCGAGTCCACCGGATCGCCCGCCGCCGCGACCGTGCCGATCCCGCCCGCATGGGCGTCGATCAGCCCCGCCGCCACCGCCGTGCCGGGGCGCAAACCCATCGCCGCAGCCGCCTCGGCCGTCAGGCCCGCGCCGAGGGGGGTGCCGGGCGTAACAACCTCGGTCCCGATGCGCGAAAAGCCCTCGTCGGCCAGATCGCCGAGGCCAATGGCGCGGAGATACGCCGCGTCCCACCGCCCCTCATGCGCCAGATAGGTCCATTTGCAGGTCACCGTGCAGATCGAGCGCGCGGCACTGCCCGTCGCCTTCCAGGTCAGGAAATCGGTCAGGTCGAAGAAGTGGCGGGCGGCGGCATAGACCGCGGGGCGGTTCTCGCGCAGCCACAGCAGCTTGGGCGTCTCCATCTCGGGCGAGATGCGCCCACCGACATAGGCCAGCACCGCGTGATCGCCCGCATTGATGCGCGCGGCCTGATCCTTGGCGCGGTGATCCATCCAGACGATGATGTCGCGTTCGGGATGGGCGTCATCGCCCACCCCGCCGGGCAGATCGCCCGCGACGACCAGCGAACAGGTCGCATCGAACCCGATGCCCCGCACGGACGTGGGATCGATGCCCGCGGCACCCACCGCCTCGGCCACCGCGGCGCAGACGGCGTCCCAGATCTGGGCGCTGGACTGTTCGGCGATGTCGCCCGAGGGGCGGTGCATCGCGATGTCCCGCCTGGCCGAGGCCAGCATCGCGCCGCGCCCGTCGAAGACCCCGGCCCGCGCCGATCCGGTGCCGACATCCACGCCGATGACATAGCCCTCCATCAGCGCCACTCCCGCCCGATATAGATGGCCAGCAGGATGATCAGACCCTTGATGACGTCCTGCATATAGGGGTTGATGCCCATCAGGTTCAGCCCGTTGTTCAGGATGCCCAGCAGCACCGCCCCGATCAGCGTGCCGAGGATCAGCCCCCGCCCACCGGCGATGGCCGTGCCGCCCAGGACCACGGCGGCGATGGCGTCCAGCTCGAATCCGACGCCGGCATTGGGCTGGCCGCTCATCAGCCGGCCGGTCAGCACGATGGCCGCGATCGCCGCCGTCAGGCCCGAGATGCCGAAGACCGCCAGCTTGATCAGCCGGGTGCGCACGCCAGACAGGCGCGCCGCGGTCTCGTTCCCGCCGATGGCATAGACATGGCGGCCGAAGGCGGTGCGCTGCAACAGCACCCAGGCCAGCGCATAGACGATGACCATGATGATGACCGGCACCGGCACGATGCCCACGCGGCCGACCCCGAACCAGGACACCCAACCCGGCAGCCCGCTGATCGGGTAGCCTCCCGAATAGATGAGGCCGAGGCCCCGCGCGATGCCCATCGTCGCCAACGTCACGATGATCGCGGGCATCTTGCCCCACGCGACCAGCGCCCCGTTGAAAAGGCCAAGGCCCACACCCACGCCAAGTGCCGCCAGCAGGCCGATCCCGCCATGCAGCCCCATATTCACCATCAGCCCCGCTGCGATGGTCCCGGCCAGCGCCATGACCGCGCCCACCGACAGATCGATCCCGCCGGTCAGGATGACGAAGGTCATCCCCACCGCCAGGATCCCGACGACCGAGACCTGCCGCAGCACGTTCAGGATGTTGTTCACGGTGAAGAAATTGTCGCTGGCAAAGGCCATCAGGGTCGAGACGACGATCAGCCCGACCAGCGGCAGCGCCAGCGGCGAATGGAACAGCCAGTCCAGCGCGGACTGGCGCGCGCGTGCCTTGGCGGGGGCGCCGATATTGGCATCATGCGACATGGTGGACCTTTCCGGTGGTGGCGTGGGTCATGATCTCCTCCGAGGTGATGGCCGCGCCCTCGACGGTGGCGGTGATGCCGCCGGACCGGAAGACGCAGACGCGATCGGCCATGCCGATCACCTCGGGCAGCTCGGACGAGATCATGATGATGGCAAAGCCCTGCGCCGTGAATTCGCGCATCAGCTGATAGATTTCCGCTTTGGCGCCGACATCGATGCCGCGCGTCGGCTCGTCGAAGATCAGGACGCGCATCTGGTGGTTCAGCCAGCGGGCGATGACGACCTTCTGCTGGTTGCCGCCCGACAGGGTGTCGACGCGGGCCTGCGCGCCCTGTGCCTTGACACGGACCTGCTCCATCGCGGTCTGGGTGCAGGCGCGTTCCTTCTTGAAATCGATGAACCAGTGCCCGCGACGATATTTGCCGTAATTGTTCAGCGACACGTTCTGCAGGATCGAGAAGCTGGTGATCAGCCCCTGTTCCTTGCGGCTTTCGGGCAAAAGGCCGATGCCGTGCATCAGCCCGTCGGCCGGATCGCGCAGCCGACGCTCGGCCCCGTCCACGCGCAGCGTGCAGCGCGCGGCCGGGTATTCGCCCAGCATGGACAGCACGGTCTCGGTCCGCCCCGATCCGACCAGCCCGGCAAAGCCCAGAATCTCGCCCGCGCGCAGTTGGAAACTGGACACCGGACCGCCGCGACGCAGTTGCAGCTCGGTCACCTCCAGCACGACGGGGGCGGCGGGATCGGGGACGGGTTTGGGGGGAACGCTGTTCTCGATCCGGCGGCCGACCATCATCTCGACCAGCCGGTCGGTGGTGACATCGGCGACGGCGGTGCTGCCCACATATTCACCGTCGCGCAGCACGGTGATGCGGTCGCAGATCTCGAAGATCTCCTCCAGATGGTGCGAGATGAAGACGATGGCCACGCCCGCCGCGCGCAGTTCGCGCATGACCTTGAACAGGCGCTCGGTCTCGGCCGGGGTCAGGGTCGCGGTGGGTTCGTCCAGGACCAGGATGCGGGCGTCCAGCGACAGGGCCTTGGCGATCTCGACGAATTGCTGTTCGGCCACGGACAGGCGCGCGATGGGCACGTCCAGCGGCAGGTCGACCTCCAGCCGGCGCAGGATCTCATGCGCGCGGGTCCGCATGGCGCGGCGGTCCAGAAGGCCGAAGCGGGTCTTGATCTCGCGCGCCAGGAACATGTTCTCGACCGCGGTCAGATAGGGGATCAGGCTGAATTCCTGAAAGACGATGCCGACGCCGGCGGCGATGGCCTCGTCGTAATTGGCGAAGTGGCGGCCCTGGCCGTCGATGGTGATCGTGCCGGCACTGGGCTGGATGATGCCGCTGACGATCTTCATCAGCGTGGACTTGCCGGCGCCGTTCTCGCCCAGCAACGCGTGGACCTCGCCCGCGCGGACCTCCAGATCGACGCCGTGCAGGACCTCGATCGGGCCGAAGCTTTTGCGGATGTCCTTGAGTGCCAGCATCTTGCGCCTCCGTTGATCGGCCGCGCCCCGGCGGGGGGCGCGGCCCTTGGTCTTACCAGCTGAAATCGGCGGCGTTTTCCGCATCCACTGTGCGGACGTCGATCGGCACCTCGGACGGCACCACGCGCGCGCCCCAGTACTGCGCCAGCGCCATGCCCAGACCCACGCGGACCTGATCGCGCGGGAATTGCGCGGTGGTCTGGATGAAGGGCCCGCCATCGGCGATGGCCTGCACAGCCTCGGGCGCGCCGTCGACCGAGGTCAGCTTGATGTCGCGCCCCGATCCCTGGATCGCAGCCAGCGCACCCATCGCGCCACCGTCATTGACCGAGAAGATGCCGGCCAGGTTCGGATGCGACTGGATCATGTTCTCGACCACGCCAAGCGCGACCGAACGGTCCTGGCGGCCGTTCTGGGTATCGACCAAGGTGATGCCCTCATGCTCCTCCAGCGCCTCGCGGCAGCCTTCGACGCGCTCCAGGATCGGCACGACCGGGATCCCGTCGAGGATCGCGACCTCGCCCTCGCCGCCAAGCGCCTCGGCCAGATAGCTGCAGGACTGATAGCCCGCGTCGCGGTTCTTGGAACCGACGAAGCTGTCGACCGGGCCGTTCGCGTTCGCATCGACCGCGACCACGATCACGCCCTGGTCCTTGGCCATGCGGACCGCCGCCTCGACGCCCGCGCTGTCGGTCGGGTTCAGCAGCAGGATGTCGATGCCCTGCTGCAGCATGTCCTCGACATCCGAGATCTGCTTGGCGACGTTGTGGCCGGCATCCGTCACCACCACCTCGGCCCCGATCGCGGCGGCGGCCTCGTTCAGCGCCTCCTGCATCGAGACGAAATAGGGGTTGTTCATCTCCTGAAAGGTCATGCCGATCTTCAGGCTGTCCTGGGCGGCGGCGATCCCGGTCGCCCCGGCCAGGCCAAGCGCTGCGATGGATGCGGTCTTCATCAAGGTCTTCATGGGTTCCTCCCTTGGGTCAGTCACAAGTCATCCCGGCCGACGCGGCACGGGCTGCGGCGGGCGCGGGAATTTCACGGTGGCGGCGGGCTCAGCTGGCCATGCGGATCGTCCGGTTGGCGGCGAAGGTCGCGCGGAATTCCGACGGCGACATGCGCTTCAGCTTGAGGAAATGGCGGTTGAAGTTCGACAGGTTGGAAAAGCCCACGTCGAAGCAGATGTCGGCGACCTTGGCATCGGGGTCCGACAGCAGCATGTGGCCGGCCAGGTCGATCCGCAGCTCGTTGCGATAACGCACCAGCGTGGTGCCGGTATGACGCTTGAAGGCGCGGGAAAAGGCGCTCTGGCTCTGGCCGGTCAGGCGGGCCAGTTCGGTCTCGCTCAGCGGTTCGTTCAGGTTGTCGCGCAGATGGCCGATGGCGCGGTTCATGGCATTGTCCTCGACCCGCGCCATGCCCATCACGAAGCTGAGGCTGGCCAGGGTCTGCGCGGATCGCGCCGTCACCAGATGGTCCAGCACCTGGAAGAACAGCCCCAGCCTGCGCACGCCCCGCGCCTCGATCAGGTCCAGCATCAGCGGCTTGACGGCGGCGCCGGTCGCCTTGTCGAACAGCAGCCCGCGGCGGCTGCGATCCAGCAGGGCACGCACGCCCTCCATCTCGGGGAAGGCGTCGCAGGCGGTTTGGACGAACCCTTCGGGGAACTGGATGACCACGGTGCGCTGCGGGACGACCTGGCCGGGCTGGGTCGTGCTGATCCAGTTCTGCGGCAGGTTCGGACCGGTCATGATCAGCTGGCCGGGGCCGAATTCGCCGACATGATCGCCGATATAGAATGTGCCGGTCGTGGCGATGACCAGATGGACCTCGTATTCCGGGTGATAGTGCCAACGGACGGTGCGGAACGGATAGCCATGCGTCCATGCGGCAAAGGATTCCCCCTTGCGAATATGCACAAGCTCCAGATCCGGCTGCATCCTTCCTCCCTTCCCGCACCAAGGCCGGGCCCGGTCTCGGCCCGTGCCCCTCCCTCTGGCGCATGGTCCCTTGCTACACCGCCACCGTCGCGGCCTCTACGACGAGGCGAAGGAAAGAGTGATACTTTTTTGCCCGCCTGCGCCGAAAAATCATCATTGCCGGGGGAAGCAATCATTCCCTGACAGCGGTAACGCTGCATTGCAGCGCGGCTGCGCCCGTTAAGAACGCCCGTAACGCATGACCGCTGTCAGATACGATTTCGCACAATCTGTGCTTACCGCCGTCAGGGTAATCCTGTGATCATCGCCGCCGCAGGCGATCAGTCGTCGCGCTGCTCGGCCTCCTCGCGGGCCTCGGCCATGGGGGCGGGCTCCTCGGCCGAGAACCATCCCGTCAGCGTCATGATCAGCACGAGGACCAGAAAGCCCCCCGGGATCATCGCATAGAGGATGGACCGGGGCATGCCGCGCTTGGGTTTGGGATCCTGGGCCATGGGGTGTTCCTTTTTCCGTCAGTGGTCGGGGGCCCAACCGGGGGGCGGCCCGGATGTTCCCGTGCCGCGGGCCGTCATGCGGCGGGCGCGGCGATATGCCCCGGCGCGCCGCCGCGATCACGATCGGGAACATTCGCGTGATCCGCAGGTTGGCCCCTCATGGACAGGTTCTTCATCATGCCGCCGGTCGCGGCGGGGCTGGGTGCGGTCATGGCGCTGATCGCGCTGACCGCACCCTTCGGCAATACCGGCGTGGACGGCACGCTCGGGGCGGGGCTTGCGCTGCTGGGGGCGGTGGCCACGCTGGCGCTGATCGGGCTGGCGCGGTGGCGGCGGTCGCGGGCGGCGCTGGTGCTGGCGGGTCTGGCCGCGGCGCTGACGGCGGTGGCGGCGCTCTTTCTGATGCAGACCGTCCTGATGCTGGCCATGGTGGTCACCGTCGTCACCCTGCCCCTGCTGCGCCGCCGCGAAAGGACCCACCCATGAGAGCCGTCGCATCCCTGCTGCTGGCGATGACCGCCCTGCCCGCCGCGGCCCAGCAGGACAGCTGGACCGGGTTTCACGGCGATCTGGCCTCGACCAAGTTTTCGAACGCGACCGTCTTCACCCCCGAGACGGTGGGTCGGCTGGAACGGGCTTGGGATTTTCGCACCGGCGACGTGTCGGACGGGTCGGGCGATCTGGTCGAGACGGTCTGGTCCGCCACCCCGGTCTATGCCAACGGTACCGTCTATCTGGGCACGCCCTTCTACCGCATCATCGCGCTGGACCCCGCCACGGGCGCGGAACGCTGGAGCTATGACAGCCGGTCGCGGCTGGAGCCCCTGACCCAGCCCGCGCTGAAGAACCGCGGCGTCGCCTATTGGGAAGGCGGCGAGGGCCCCTGCGCCAAGCGCGTCTATATCGGCACGATGGATGCGCAGCTGCACGCGGTGGACGCCGATACCGGGCGGCTCTGCCCGGATTTCGGCGATGGGGGCGTTCTGAACGTCAATCAGTGGAACACCGTCAACGACGTCTTTCCCTTTTCCCTGCTGCAGCCGCCGATCGTGGTGGGCGACACGCTGCTGATGGGCTGGGCGGGCAAGGATTGGGAATACACCGCCGCCCCGCCGGGCAACCTGCTGGCGGTGGATGCGCGCACGGGCGAACTGCTCTGGGATACCGGCTTCATCCCGGAGGAGATGATCCCCCGCACCGGCACCGCCAATATCTGGACCGCGATGACCGCCGATCCCGAACTGGGTCTGGTCTATGCGCCGGTCTCCTCGCCTAGCCCGAACTATTGGGGCGGGCTGCGGACCGAAGACATCCCGCTGGCCACCTCGGTCACGGCCGTCGATATCCAGACGGGCGAGATCGCGTGGAGCTTTCAGCATGTCCATCACGACATCTGGGATTACGACACGCCCTCGGCGCCCACGCTGGTGGACATTCCCCGCGACGGCGCGGTGATCCCGGCGCTGGTCCAGGCGACGAAACAGGGGTTCCTGTTCGTCCTGGACCGCCGCACGGGCGAGCCGATCTATCCCGTCGAGGAACGCCCCGTCCCCGAAAGCACCGCCCGGGGCGAGGTGACCAGCCCCGTCCAGCCCTTCGTCACCATCCCCGCCCCGGTCGGCGCGCCGCTGGACCTGCCCGATGTCTGGGCCCTGTCGGACATGGTCAGCCTGGGGCAATGTTCGCGCGACCGGGAACGCTATCTCTATCAGGGGATCTTCACGCCGCCCTCCGAACAGGGGACGCTGTTCTATCCGGGCACGGCGGGGGCCACGAACTGGGGCGGGGTGGCGGTCGATCCGGGCCGCGGCATCCTCTATGTCAACGCCTCGCGCATCGTGCAGCTGATCCACCTGATCCCGCGCGAGGATTACGACGCCGAGGCGCGCGAGGGCGGGAACGAGGAAGGCTATCACCCCCAGCACGGATCGCCCTATGGCATCCACCTGACGGATTGGAGCAACTGGGCCGGCATGCCCTGCTGGGAGCCGCCCTTCGGCACGTTTTCCGCCATCGACCTGGCGACGGGCGATCTGCTCTATGAGGTGCCGTTCGGGCGGGCGCAGTTCCACGGCTTCTACGGGCTGGCGGGATGGGGCTCGCCCACGCTCGGCGGGCCGGTGCTGACGGCGGGCGGGGTGATCTTCGTCGGCGCCTCGATGGACGCCCGCGTCCGCGCCCTGGACGCCGCCACCGGGCGGGAGCTGTGGTCCGATCTGGTCGAGGCGCCCGCCGTTTCGATCCCCGCCGTCTTCACCCATGAGGGCGAGGATTACGTCGTCTTCACCGTCGGCGGCAATTCCATCCTGAAGCCCGAGGTCTCGGACCAGGCCGTGGCCTATCGTCTGCCGCGCTGACGGGACCGGACTTGAAATCGGGCGCCGCGGATGCTATCTGACCATCCAACTGGTCAGTTGATGCGGAGGGCCCTCGCCATGTGGAATCTTCAGGACGCCAAGACCCGGTTCAGCACCGTCGTCGCCGATGCGCTGGCCGGGCGGCCCCAGCATGTGACCCGCCGCGGCAAGCCCGCCGTCGTGGTCCTGTCCGAGGCCGATTACGCCCAGCTGAAGGCCGCCGCGCAGGCATCGCGCGAAAGCTTCGTCGATCACCTGCTGGCCTTTCCTGCCCAGGACACGGCCCTGTCCCGCGCCTCGGCCGCACCGCGCGACGTCGCCTTCTGATGTGGCTGATCGACACGAACGTGATCTCCGCCCTGCGGCGGCCCGAACGCGCGCCCGCGGTGGCGCGCTGGCTGCGTGGGCAAGACCCCGATGCGCTGTTCCTGTCGGTCGTCACCTTGGGCGAGATCGAACGCGGCATCACCCAGCAGGACAGCCGCAACCCCGATTTCGCGCGGGATCTGCGGCTGTGGCTGCAACGGACGGAGCTGCTGTTCGCGGACCGCATCCTGCCCTTCGATCCGCCCGCGGCGCGGATCTGGGGCCAGCTGTCGGCGCGGATCGGTCATCCCGGTGCGGATCTGATGATCGCGGCCAGCGCGCTGTCGCGGGGGATGACGGTGGTGACCGGCAATGTCGACGATTTCACGCCATCCGGGGTGCCGGTCCTGAACCCGTTCGGGGATGTGACCTAGGTCACTGGTTCTCCTGCTTGTAGCCGCCGGGCTTGGCGGGGTTCATCACGTCGAAATCCTCGGGGGAATGGGGCTTGCCGTGATGTTCGCCCTGGCCGTTCTGGCGGTTGTCGGGATCGGTGGCGGGATTGTCCTGCTTGGGTCTTTCGGTGGTCATGACGGGATCCTTGGGGTTCAGGTCTTGGATGGATCGACCATGCCGGGCCGGGCGGGGTCCTCGGCCACGGCGGCGTCGGGGCGGTTGCCGCCGGGCACGGCGGTGGTCTTCTGCCTGGTCGCGTGATCCGGCACCTCGGGATGACGTTCGGTGCGGGCGGATTCGCGCAGGGCGTCCTTGGGGGTCTTGTCGGTCATTGTCGGTCCTCCTGCCGGGTCAACCTGCCAGGGGGCGGGATGTTCCTGCGACCCCGCGCCTTGGGCGGATTTCATCCGGGGCCTTCGGTCACGGGCCCTGACCGACAGGCGGTTCCGCCCCCCCGTCAGATGATCGGCTGGCCGCCGGTCACGGCGATGGTCGCCCCCGAGACATAGCTGGACGAGGCCTCGGCCAGCATCACAAAGGCGGATGCCAGCTCGGCCGGTTGGGCGGGGCGCCCGATGGGATAGTTCCCGCCGAAGCCGCTGACCACATCGCCGGGAAAGCTGGCCGGGATCAGCGGCGTCCAGACCGGGCCGGGGGCCACGACATTGGCGCGGATGCCGCGTTCGGCCAGCATCTGCGCCAGCCCGGCGGTGAAGGTCTGGATGGCCCCCTTGGTCGTGGCATAGGCCAGCAATTCGGGATTGGGCTTGTCCGCATTGACCGAGGCGGTGTTGATGATCGACCCGCCCTTGGGCATATGCGCCAGCGCGGCCTTGGTCAGGTGGAACATCGCGTCGATATTGGTGGCGAAGGTGTGGCGCCATTCCTCGTCGCTGATATCCTCGATCCGGGCGAAGCTGCGCTGATGGGCGGCGTTGTTGACCAGGATGTCGATGCGGCCATGGCGCTCGGCCACCCGGTCGATCACCATGCGGCAGTTTTCGGCCCGCGACAGGTCGGTGGCGATGACCAGACAGTCGCGCCCGGCCTCGCGGACCAGGCGGGCGGTGTCGGCCATGTCCTCGTCCTCGTCCAGGCAGACCAGGGCCAGGTCGGCGCCTTCGCGGGCATAGGCGATGGCCACGGCGCGCCCGATGCCGCTGTCGCCGCCGGTGATCAGCGCGACGCGACCCGTCAAACGGCCGCAGCCGGTCCAGCTGTCCTCGCCATGATCGGGGACGGGGTCCATCCTGCGAAAGCTGCCGGGCAGGTCCTGTTCCTGTTCCGGAAAGGGCGGTCTGGGATAGTCGGTCATTGGGGCCTCCGGGTCATGGCCCGCGATGCTGCGGGCGGGTCCCTGAACCGGCGGGCGGCCCGGATGTTCCAAACCGCGCGTGGTCAGGCGCGGCTCCAGGCAAAACACCCGGCGGCAAGGCCCGTCCCCGCGACCAGCATCGCCCCTTGGCGATAGAGGCCCCAGCCCGCCCCCCGCGGCAGATCCACGACCGCGACGGCCTGATCCGCGTCCAGCCACAGGACGCGCCCGCCCGCGTCCTCGACCACGGCGCGCAGGTGCGGCTCGGGCAGGGCCTGGCGAAAGACCACCGCCGTCATCGGCTGGCCCGGCGGCGGCTGCATCGCCCAAAGGCCCATGCCCGCGCTCAGCGCCGCCAGCAGGCCCGTGACCCCGGCCCCCGACCTGTCGCCGGCCGAAAACTGCCGCATCCCCAGCCACAGCCCCGCCGCCGCCGGCAGGATGCCGAAGACGATCAGCCATCCCGCTTCCCAGAGCAGCGGCACCGCGCTGTCATCCTTGATCCGGTGAATGCCCAGCACCCAATGGGACAGCACCGCGTCGATGGCGTGCCACAGGCCGAAACCCACCAGCATCGGCGCCCAGAGCCCGCGATGCGGGTCATCCCCGATCACCCCGCGACGGCGCCAGATCCCGGCCAGGCCGATCACCGCCAGCCCATACATCCCGGCATGGAAATACCCGTCCCACAGAATCAGGCGGCGCAGGTCGGTCATGCCGGGGACCAGGCTGAACAGGTGATGCCATTGCAGGATCTGATGCAGCAGGATGCCGTCGAAGAAACCGCCCAAGGCCATGCCCAGGGCGACAGCAGAGATCAGGGGTCGCATCGGTCGGTCACTCCGTTCGGGATCCGCAGACAGGGGGCCGGGCAGGTCGCGATGACGCGGCATCCCGCCGGATCCGCCCCGACAGCGGCGCGGGCGGCGTCACATCTGTTCCGACTGCGCGCCGCTGTCGGGGCGGGCGGGCCCCAGATGCGGGTCCTGGCCCATCGCGGTCATCGGCTGCGCGGAAAGGCGGCCCTTGCCGTCGGGCGATGCGCCTTCCGTCCAGCGCGCGGGCTCGGGCACGGACCCATCCGCCTGGAACCCCAGATAGGCATAGCTGAACGAGGATTCCTCCAACGATTGGGGAAAGCTGTTGGGGATGGGAAAGGCGCCCTGCGCGCCGCCCAGTTCCTCCAGCGCGGCCATCCACTGGTTCTGGTGCATCGTGTCCCGCGCGATCAGATAGGACAGCATGTCCCGCATCCCCGCATCGTCGGTCATGTTGTAAAGCCGCACGGCCAGCGTCCGCCCCGTCGATTCCGCGGCGATGTTCGCGGTCATGTCGGCGGCGATATTGCCGCTGGCATAGATATGGGACATGTCGAAGGGCACGCCGTCGCTGTCCACCGGCATGGCCGACATGCCTGCCGACAGCAGGTTCTTGAGGTTCATGCCCCCCATCACCGCCTCGACGGCCTTGTCGCGGGCGCCCTCCTCCTGCAGGGATGCGGGCGCGCCCTCCAGGTTCAGGGCCACGGCGGTGGCCAGCATCTCGATATGGCCCAGCTCCTCGGCGGCGGTGTTCATCAGCAGGTCGCGGAACTTCGGATTGCCCCGCGCCCCGCAGGCCTGAAAGAAATACTGCATCGCGACGCGGATCTCGCCCTCGACGCCGCCGATGGCCTGTTGCAGCGCGCGGGCGAAAAGCGGGTTGGGACTGTCCACGCGGACGGGATATTGCAGCTTGCGGTCGGTATAGAACATGGTCGTCTCTCCGATGCGGGGTCAGGCGCGGGCGGCGGCGTTGACGGTTTCGGCCAGGTCGGACAGGGCGGCGTCGGTGGCGGTCTCCTCCTGCAGGGTCTGGTCCAGAAGGCGGGCGGCGTCCTTCAGGCCCAGCTGCTCGGCCCAGGCCTTCAGCGTGCCATAGCGGGCGATCTCGTAATGCTCGACCGCCTGCGCGGCGGCCAGCAGGCCCGCATCCAGCGCCGGGCTGCCCTTGAATTCGTCCATGACCTCCTGCGCCTCGGCGATGATGCCCTCGATGGCGTCGCAGGTCTTGCCGCGGGGCTTCTTGCCGATGGCGTCGAAGACCTCGGTCAGGCGCTCATACTGGGCCTGGGTCTCCTGTTCATGGGTCTCGAAGGCGGCGGTCAGCTCCTCGCTGCGCGCGGCGCGGGCCATCTTGCGCAGCGCCGTCGCGATCTTGCGTTCGGCATAGTAGATGTCCTTGAGGGTCTCGTGGAACAGGCTGTCCAATGTCAGATCGGCCATGATCGGCTCCTTGATGATGGGGCTGCTGAACCGGCGGATGGGGGCGATGTTCCAGCCGCCGCCGAAAAATCGTTCGCAAGGCCAGCGTGTCGATCAGGCCGGGCTGGCCGCGAAGCCCAAGGCATAGGGGTCCAGCGTCCCCGGCAGGCGCGCGCGCTTGGGGCGCTGATCGGGATGCAGGTCCAGCCGCATCCGCGACAGCAGGGCGCGCAGCGCGAACCCCGCCACCATCGGCACGAAGCGCGATGCCGGGCAGATCCCCGGCCCGTGGCTGAAGGGCAGCAGCCCCAGATCTGGCCGGTCCGGCCCCTGCCCCCACAGCCCCGGATCGAAGCGATGCGCCTGCTCCAGCACCCGGTCGTCGCGGTGATGGAGGGGCGCGAAGATCAGCACCTGCGTCCCCGCCCGCAGTTCCCCCCGGCCCCATGCCACGTCGCGCGTCGTCTCGCGCAGGATGGCGGGGGTGGTGGGCCACAGGCGCAGCACGTCGAGAAACGCCGCCCGCAGCAGCGGCAGCCGCGCCGCCGGGTCGTCGCCCGCGGCGCGGATCTGGTCGCGGGCCTCGGCCTCAATTTCGGGATGGATGGCCAGCATGGCCAAGGCGCGAAAGCTGGCCATGCCGCCCGGATCGAAGGCGAACAAATATTGCGGCAGCTGGTGATGCGGCATCTGCGCCGGATCGGTGCAGGCCGCGGCCATCCGCCCGGCCAAGGCATGGGGATCCGCCCGGTCCAGATAATCGCGCAGCCGGTCCAGAAACCGCCTGCGCAGCGCCCGGTCCTTGGGCCACAGGAAGGCCAGATTGCCGTTCCGGCGCAGCCGCTCCAGCATGTCGGTGACGGCGTGATCGTCACGCGCCGCATCGCCCAGCACGATGCGCCGGACCATCCGATACCAGCCGGTGAAGAACAGGTCCCAGTCCAGCACGCCCCGGTCCAGGGCGATGCGGGCGACCTCGGCCATCTCCTCCTCGGCCATGGCGGCAAAGCGGAGGGCCATGGAATGGACCGGGCAGCCGGTCTCCAGCACGTCCTCGTTCAGGCGGCGGCGGATCACCCGGTCATGACCCTGCGACGACAGCACGCCCGCGGGCTGGAAATGGCCCAGGGCCGCGCGCTTTTCGCGGGTGGCGGGGGCGAAGGGCTCGGGCGCCGCGGCCAGGATCCGGCGCGCATCCTCGGCGCAGAGGATCACCGCCTGCCGCCGGAAGGGGATGCGCAGCTCCAAGGGGCCGGGGCCGTGGCGGTCGCGCAGTGCCTGCAGGCGCGCCACGGCGCGGTCGTCCAGCCGCTGGCGTTCGGCCCGCGCCACGACCGGGCGGCGGCGGATCAGCGGCCCCTTGGCCAAGGTCGGCAGCATCACGTCGCGCAGCACCGCCCAGGTATCGGCGATGCCCGCCCGCGATACCGCATGATCCGATGTGAAGGTTCCGTCCGAATGGGCCATGCGTCCTCCTGTCAGGCTGTGGGGGGCCTGAACCGCGAAGCCCCGCCGATGTTCCCGCGGCCCCTTGCCGCCGCGCGGGTCCGGCCCCAATCTGGCCCCGACCGAAGGAAAGGCCCCCCATGACCCCCGACCAGATCCCCGCCGCCGACGCACCCCATGTGCTGATGCTGTCCGACACGCGGCCCGATGCCATGCGCCGTTTGCAGGCGGGCTTTCACCTGCACCGCATCGACCTGAAAGCCGCCGATGCCGGGGACCGGCTGGCGCAGGTCGGCCCGCTCTGCCGCGGGATCGCGGCCGATGGTCAGCAGCCCGTCG